>CAZUMF010000122.1:0-12946 GCA_964621385.1 uncultured Desulfohalobiaceae bacterium | reverse complement strand
CGGAGCAACACATTTTCTTGTTTTCTGTGACAGAGATGAACCGATAAGTCACTAAGAGCTCGTATGAAACTTCAGCAGAATGGGACACTTCCAAGCATTGATCAACGCTCGTCATTGCGAGCGAAGCGAAGCAATCTTTTTCAGATAAGCCTCTTGTCAGCCCTGCCGCTGGTAGGCTGACACATAATTATTTGATATTTAACATAATATACGATTGAGCTGTTTTGTTGTTCATTGAAAACAACGACTGCCAGTTTGATCAGTCAAGAAACTTCAGTATCGCGATAGATGACAGGATTGAGAACCGGTCACAGAGTTCTCTTGAGCGACCTCGCTGGGAGGCTCTTAGGTTTTCTTAGAAAACCAAGAGCCGGAAGCGTTCGAGCGAAAGAGAGCTCTGTGACCGGTTCGTGGTTTCAGCTGAAGTTTCATACGAGGGATTGCTTCGGCGAAGACGCCTCGCCCGGTTAAATACTGGCCTAGAGCCAGTGCCGTAAGCGGCATTTAACTGGGCGAGCAATGACGGGTTACGGCGACAGTATGCCGATAAAACAAAGCTTCTTCGTTGATCAAAGCGGCAGTGAATGAATTCAGCATCAGCGTAGTGACACGTTCTTGTATTTTTAATTATTTTGAAACCTTAATATTCGAAGCCGTAATGTCGGTACGCAGTCTGAATATACCCGATATCTCCCCTTTGTCATGATCGCTCTCTCTGGTAGAATACGGTGTATCCATTGATTGACTCGATGAACGATATAACTGGATCGTTAAATATTGCAATAAATGTCAAAGACTTATGTTTCAGCTTTGCCGGCGGCAAAGCTGACACCTGAAGGAAGGATACAGGTATGCAGCCGGTAGAAGGTCGCAAACGGGTGATTATCGAATCGGTCAGACCCGAGGTCAATGGAGGGTGCTTTCCGGCCAAACGGGTGATCGGGGATCGTTTCCAGGTGGAGGCGGACATTATTGCGGATGGTCACGATGCTCTCTGCGCCAGATTGATGTACCGGAAACAGGGGGCGGTGGACTGGCAGACAGTGTCCATGCAGCCCCTGCCCAATGACGTCTGGACCGGGAGCTTCACGCTTCCTGAACTCGGGATGTATGAATATACGGTCAAGGCTTGGGTGGACCATTTCCGCACCTGGCAGGTTGATATCGAGGCTAAGCATACCGCGGGACAGGACGTGCACACCGAAATCGCCGTGGGAGTGGAAATCCTGCGCCGGGTTCTGGAAATTGCCACGGACCGGGACAAAAAACAAATCGGTGACCTCCTGGAGCAGGTCGAGTCGAGCCGGGATACAGAGCAGGCCCTGCGTCTGCTCTGCGCTCCGGAAATCACCCGGCTCATGGAAGAGTACCAGGAAGACAGACAGGCCTCGTATTATCCCTGTTTTCTTCAGGCGGAAGTGGATCGGAAACTCCCCGGATGCAGCGCCTGGTATGAATTTTTTCCCCGCTCCTGCAGCGGATCGCCCGGGCAACACGGGACCCTGCAGGACTGCCGCCGCCTCTTGCCGGAAATCAGCCGCATGGGCTTCGATGTGATCTATCTGCCCCCGATCCATCCCATCGGGCCGACAAAACGCAAAGGCAAAAACAACAATCCCCTGTCCGGACCGGAAGATCCCGGAAGTCCCTGGGCCATCGGTTCGGAGGACGGCGGGCACAAGGCGGTGCATCCGGAGCTGGGCACTCTGGAGGATTTTCAGGATCTGCGCCGGACAGCCGGGGACTACGGTCTGGAAGTCGCCCTGGACCTGACCCTGCAGTGCTCCAACGACCACCCCTACCTGCAGGAGCATCCGGAATGGTTTCGCTGGCGTCCGGACGGCACGGTGCAATTCGCGGAAAATCCGCCCAAAAAATACGAGGACGTGGTTCCCTTTGATTTCGAGACCGATGACTGGCGGTCCCTGTGGGGCGAACTCAAAAGCATCGTCACCTTCTGGATCGAACAGGGGGTGACCATCTTCCGGGTGGACAATCCGCACACCAAGCCGTTTGCCTTCTGGGAGTGGCTGATCGCCGAGATCCGGAAAGCAAACCCCGAGGTCCTGTTTCTGGCCGAAGCCTTTACCCGGCCGAAAGTCATGTACAGGCTGGCCAAGCTTGGTTTCAGCCAGTCCTACACCTATTTCACCTGGCGGAATTCCCGGCAGGAGCTCACAGACTATATGGAAGCCTTGACCCGGACTCCCACGGCTGAATTCTTCCGGCCCAATTTCTGGCCGAACACCCCGGACATCCTGCCGGAGATCCTGCAGTTCGGGGGGCGGCCCGCCTTTATGATGCGCCTGGCCCTGGCCGCCACCCTGTCCTCCAATTACGGGATCTACGGTCCGGCCTTTGAACTCTGCGTCTCCGAGGCCCTGCCCGGCCGGGAAGAGTACCTGAATTCCGAAAAATACGAGATCAAGCACTGGACCTGGGACCAGGCCGGTAATCTGAAAGACTTCATCGCCAGCATCAATCAGATTCGAAAAGACAATCCAGCCCTGCAGTCCACGGCGAACATCGCCTTTCAGGAATGCGACAATCCGGCGATCCTGGTCTACAGCAAGTTCGATGCCCCATCGAACAATTTTCTCCTGATCGCGGTGAATCTGGACCCCTTCCACATCCAGACGGGATGGATCAGGATACCCTTGGAGCTTGTGGACATATCCCCGGGCCGGCCGTATCTCCTGCAGGATCTGGTGGGGGATGAAAAGTACATCTGGACCGAAGAATGGAACAGCCTCGAGCTGAACCCGCACATTACCCCGGTGCGCATATTCCGGCTTCACCCGCATCTGCGGACTGAAAACGATTTTGACTATTTTCTGTGAGGACCCGCTCTATGCTGCCCAAACATGTCCCCTTGAATGAAGATCCACTGTGGTACAAGGATGCGATCATCTATCAGCTGCATGTCAAGGCCTTCATGGACAGCGACGGCAACGGTATCGGTGATTTTCAGGGTTTGCTCAGCAAGCTGGACTATCTCCAGGACCTGGGGGTGACCGCCATCTGGCTGCTTCCTTTCTATCCCTCACCGTTGCGCGACGACGGCTACGATATCGCGGATTATCTCGGAGTTCATCCGGATTACGGCACTATCAAGGATTTCGAGGAGTTCCTCAAATCGGCCCACTACCGGGGCATGCGGGTCATCACCGAACTCGTGCTCAACCATACCTCGGATCAGCATCGCTGGTTCAAGCTGGCCCGGCGATCGCATCCGGATTCCGAGCTTCGCGGCTACTATGTCTGGAGCGACACCCCGGATCAATACCAGGAAGCCCGGATCATCTTTCATGATTTCGAGACCTCCAACTGGACCTGGGATCCCGTGGCCCGGGCCTATTACTGGCACCGCTTCTACTCCCATCAGCCGGATTTGAATTTTGACAATCCCCTGGTCCACGAGTCCCTGTTCAAGGTGCTGGACTTTTGGCTGGGACTGGGCGTGGACGGGCTGCGCTTGGACGCCATCCCCTACTTATACGAACGCGAGGGCACCAATTGCGAAAACCTCCCGGAAACCCACGCCTTTATCAAGGAACTCCGGGACTATGTGGACCGGAACTACAAAAACCGGGCCCTGTTCGCCGAGGCCAACCAGTGGCCGGAAGACGCCGCGGCCTATTTCGGCGAAAACGACGAATGCCACATGGCCTTTCATTTTCCCATCATGCCCAGGCTCTTCATGGCCCTGAAAATGGAAGACCGCTTTCCGATTATCGATATCCTGGAACAGACCCCGAATATTCCCCGGGACTGCCAATGGGCTATCTTCCTGCGCAACCACGACGAATTGACCCTGGAGATGGTTACGGACGAGGAACGGGATTATATGTATAAGGTCTACGCCAAGGATCCCCGGGCCAGGCTGAACATGGGCATCCGCCGCCGGCTGGCCCCGTTGTTGAACAACAACCGCCGGAAGCTGGAACTCTTGTACACCCTCCTGTTGTCCCTGCCCGGGACCCCGATTGTCTATTACGGCGATGAAATCGGAATGGGGGACAACTATTTTCTGGGCGACCGCAACGGGGTCAGGACTCCCATGCAGTGGAGCCCGGACCGCAACGCCGGCTTTTCCAGAACCAATCCCCAGTCCCTCTATCTGCCGGTGATCCTGGACCCCGAGTATCATTTCGAGGTGATCAATGTGGAGAATCAGGAAAAGAACCTGTCCTCCCTGTTATGGTGGATGCGCCGCATGATCGCCATGCGGAAAAAACATCCGGCTTTCGGCCGGGGCAGCATTGAATTTTACTGGACCGAGAATCCCAAGGTCCTGGTGTTTTTGCGCCGGTATGGCAACGAGTCGCTCCTGGTGATCATCAACCTGTCCGATTCCGCCCAGGTGGTGAGCGTGGATCTGTCCGCCTACAGCGGTTACGTCCCCATTGAACTCTTCAGCGGCAACAAATTTCCCGGCATCAAGGACGATCCCGCGGTGTTCACCCTGGATAAGCACAGCTATTTCTGGTTTTCCCTGCATCAGGAAGAGGAACTGGCCCTGGGCTATGACACCGAGGATCTACCGGTGCTCGAATCGGTGACCGCCTGGGAGGGGGTGTTCCGGGAGCCCAACCGCAGCCGTCTGGAGATGCAGATTCTGCCGGGGTACATCAAAAAACAGCGCTGGTTCCGGGCGAAAGGGCGGAACTTCAGCTGCCTGCGCATCCACGACGCCGTTCATCTGTCCAATGAGTGGGGACACCATTACCTGCTGATCGTGCAAATCCACTACACCCAGGGCAATCCCGAACTCTACCTCCTGCCGGTCTCCTTCTGCCGGGAGGCAGATCTGCCCCGGCAGGAAGAATCCGCCGGACAGGGGATTATCGGCTATCTCAAGTTCCTGGGCGATCACGGGGCTCTGCTGGACAGCCTCTTTGATCCGGATTTCCAGACCCTGCTTTTGCAGATGATCGTCCGGGAGAAACAGTGCTTTGAAGGGCAGGGCGCCCTCTACGGCCTGGCCGGGGATGCGCTTAGAAAACAAACGGAGGAGGAGCTGGAATCCCTGGAGCCCTCTGTGTTCACTGCAGAACAGAGCAACAGCTCCATCAAATACGACAGCACCTATCTCTTCAAGATGTATCGGAAACTGGAGCAGGGCATCAACCCGGATTCCGAAATGGTCCTCTATCTTACGGAAAAACAGCAGTTTCCATACACCGCTCCCTTTGCCGGTCAGATTCTGTACCGAAATGCCGATCAGGAAACCATGAACCTGGGCCTCTTGCAGCAGTACGTGCCCAACCAGGGGGATGCCTGGGATTTTGTCCTGAAAAACCTCCAGCACTATTTTGAATACATCCTGGCCAAAAAGACCGAAATCACGGAAATACCCAGTCCTTCGCCGTCACTGTTCGCCAATCGCTTTGCTGCTGTGGAAGGATTGCTCCTGGAGAGCATCGGCGGGTATTTTCTGGAAATGATCCTGCTTCTGGGGCAGATCACCGCGGAGATGCACCTGGCCCTCAGCCGGGAGACCGAGGACAAAGCCTTTGTTCCCGAGGCGTTTTCCAAGCTTTACCAGCGTTCCATGTATCAGTCCATGCGCAGCCTGACCAAAAAAACCATGAGCAGCCTGCAGCGCAACAAACAGCAGCTCCCACTGTCCCTCCGGGAGGAGGCCGGGGCACTCCTGGGAGCGGAAGCCGCGATCCTGCAACAGCTGAGCGCCATCACCCACAAGAAGATCGACGGCATGAAAATCCGCATCCATGGCGACTATCACCTGGGACAGGTCCTGTACACCGGCAACAGCTTCGTGCTGATCGATTTTGAAGGAGAGCCGGCCCGGCCCTTGAGCGAACGGCGGCTGAAGCGCTCCTGCCTGAAGGATGCGGCCGGAATGATCCGCTCTTTTCACTATGCCGCCTATTGTGCCCTGTATCAAAACGCCAGCGTGCGCAACGGTGATGTGGAGTATCTCCAGAACTGGCTGGAGCCCTGGTATCGGACGACAGCCGGCATTTTTCTGGAGTCCTATCTGGAAAAGATTCAGGGAACCCGGCTCATCCCCAAAGACCGGGATGAGCAGGAGATGCTCCTGGATATTTATCTGCTGGAGAAGGCGGTCTATGAACTGGGGTATGAACTGGACAACCGTCCGGAATGGACTACCATCCCCATACGGGGCATCCAGCAGATCCTGCAGCAGTGAGGCAAGTGTCAGCCCCGCCTGAGGCGGGGCTGACACATAATCGTATATTTTTTTCAATAAACTCTATGTCATCTGCCCGGCCAGCGGCCGGGCCGGCACTATAGCCTTTAAGAAAAAGTTTTTGGATTTATCCCAGATATCCAACTCAAATTCTTTGTCTTAACAATCCAAAATCCAAAATCCAAAATCTAAAATTCTATAGAAAGGATCTCTCGTATGCAACATGCAGTCCATCATGACGTCAGCCGTTTTCAGGAATTGGATATCTATCTGTTCAAGCAGGGGAATCATTACCAGCTCTACAACAAGCTGGGAGCGCATCCCATGTTCAGAGGAGAGCAGCGGGGCGTGTATTTTGCGGTCTGGGCCCCGAACGCCAGTTTCGTCTCGGTGGTCGGTCCCTTCAATGAGTGGAATCCCGAGGCCCATCCTCTGCAGGTCCGCCAGGATCAGTCCGGGATTTGGGAGGGCTTTGTGCCCGATCTCGACCAGGGGGTGGTCTATAAATATCATATCCGATCGCGTTTCAGGGAGGCTCCACTCCTGAAAACCGACCCCTTTGCCAGGTATGTGCAATCCCCCGCTGAAATGGAGTCCGTGGTCTGGAGACTGGATTATGACTGGCAGGACGAGGCATGGCTGCGCGGCCGGACCGATGTTCAACAGGCAGGCTCGCCCATCAGCGTGTATGAACTCCATCCCGGCTCCTGGAAACGGGTACCGGAAGAAAACGACCGCTTTCTGACCTATCAGGAGCTGGCCAAGGAACTAGGTTCGTACATCAAGGATTCCGGGTTTACCCATGTGGAACTCATGCCGGTCATGGAACACCCTTTTTACGGCTCCTGGGGCTATCAATGCCTGGGCTATTTCGCCCCCAGCAGCCGCTACGGAACCCCTCAGGATTTCATGTCTTTCGTGGACACCCTGCACCAGATGGGCATCGGGATCATCCTGGACTGGGTGCCCTCCCATTTTCCGGGCAATGAAAGCGGCCTGATCACCTTCGACGGCAGCCACCTTTTCGAGCACAGCGATCCCCGCCAGGGATTTCATCCGGAGTGGACGAGCTACATCTTTAATTTCGGGCGGAACGAGGTCCGTTCCTTCCTCATCAGCAGCGCCCTGTTCTGGCTCGACCGCTATCATGCAGACGGGCTGCGGGTGGACGCCGTGGCCTCCATGCTCTACTTGGACTATGGACGCAAGGACGGGGAATGGATCCCCAATCGATACGGCGGCAGGGAAAACCTGGAAGCCATCGATTTCATCCGCTCCCTGAACACGGCAGTGGAAGAGGCCTATCCCGGAGTCCTGACCATTGCCGAGGAATCCACCTCCTGGCCCAATGTGACCCAGCCGGCCTATGCCGGGGGACTCGGCTTCGACATGAAATGGAATATGGGCTGGATGCACGACACCCTGGAATACCTGGGCAAGGCCACGGAACACCGCAAATACCGTCACGGCAATCTGACCTTTAGCCTCATGTATGCCCATTCTGAAAATTTTCTCCTGCCCCTGTCCCATGACGAAGTGGTCTACGGCAAACGATCCCTGTTGAGCAAGATGCCCGGGGATGCCTGGCAGCAACGGGCGAACCTCCGGCTGCTTCTGGGATACATGTACACCTATCCCGGGAAGAAGCTGCTCTTCATGGGGGGAGAGTTCGGGCAATGGAATGAATGGTACCATGAACAGAGCCTGGACTGGCATCTCTTCAAAGAGCCTGAGCATCAGGGCGTGTATCGCTGGCTGCAGGAGCTCAATCGACTCTACCGCTTTGAAACCGCCCTGCATGAAGACGATTTCACGCCGGAAGGCTTTCAGTGGATCGATTTTACGGACCAGGATCAATCCGTGATCAGCTATCTGCGGCACGGGCAAAGCACCCGGGACATCTTTGCCGTGGCGCTCAATTTTACGCCGGTGCCCAGGGCGAATTACCGGCTGGGGGTTCCCGCCTCCGGCAGCTGGCGGGAAGTCTTGAACAGCGATGGAACAGAATACGGAGGCAGCGGGCAGGGCAACCTCGGCGGGGTTCAGACAAACCCCATCCCCATGCACGGCTTCTTTCAGTCCATCGTCCTGACCCTGCCGCCGCTGAGCGTCCTCATCCTGAAACATCAAGGGGAAAAGTTATGAAAATCGGGGCCTGGTATCAGGGGAACGACCACTGCAGCTTTTGCGTCTGGGCGCCCTATGCCCGGGAATTGATCCTGCAGCTTGATTCGGAACCGCAGCATGAGGTTCCCATGGACCGCCTGGAGTACGGCTACTTCCGGACAACCAGTCCCGGCGTTCCGCCGGGAAGCCGCTACCGCTTCCGGCTGCCTGGGGGGCGGCTGTTGCCGGACCCGGCCTCCCAGTGCCAGCCGGATGACGTCCACGGATCCTCCCAGGTGGTGGATCACCAGGCTTTTGAGTGGACGGATCAGTCCTGGCGGATGTTTCCCCGGGAGGAGATCATTGCCTATGAACTGCACACCGGAACCTTTACCCCGGAGGGTAGCTTCGAAGCCGTCATTGAGAGACTGGAGGCCCTCCAGGAACTGGGGGTCAACACTCTGAACCTGATGCCCGTGGCCCAGTTTCCCGGGACGCGGAACTGGGGCTATGACGGGGTGCAGCCCTTTGCCGTCCAGAACAGCTACGGCGGCCCCCAAGGCCTGAAACGCCTGGTGGACGCCTGCCACGCCCGGGAAATGGCGGTCTTTCTGGATGTAGTCTACAATCATCTCGGACCGGAAGGCAATTATCTGGATCAATTCGGCCCCTATTTCACGCATGCCTATCAGACCCCCTGGGGCCGGGCGTTCAACTTCGACGGGGCGGACAGCGATCAGGTCCGGAATTATTTTATTGAAAACGCCCTGTACTGGTTCCGGGAATTTCATCTGGACGGCCTCCGCCTGGATGCGGTGCATGCCATCCTGGACATGAGTGCCAAGCCGTTTCTGCAGGAGCTTGCCGAAGCCGTGGCCGCCTATGCGCAGGAACGCAGCAGTCCGGTCCTGCTCATCCCCGAGAGCGATCTGAACGACACCCGTTTGATTCGATCCAGGGAGAACGGGGGATTCGGGCACGATGCCCAATGGAACGACGATTTTCATCACGCCCTGCACGCCCTGCTCACCGGCGAGCGCCAGGGCTACTACCAGGATTTCGGCCGGATTTCCGATCTGGTCAAAAGTTATACCCAGGGCTATGTCTACACCTGGAACTATTCCGCCTATCGCCGCCGGCATCACGGCAATGCCTCCGGGGATCTGCCCTCCAGCCGCTTTGTGGTCTTTGCCCAGAACCACGACCAGGTGGGCAACCGTTTGAATGGAGACCGCCTGACCCGCCTGGTCTCCCGAGAGGCCCTCAAGCTGGGGGCGGCCTGTGTTCTGGTGTCCCCCTTCCTGCCCCTGCTCTTTATGGGGGAGGAATACGGAGAAGAGGCCCCGTTTCAGTATTTTGTCAGCCACGCCGATCCAGAATTGATCAAAGCGGTGCGCGAAGGCCGGAAGCAGGAATTTCAAGCCTTCGACTGGGGGGGCGAGCCCCCGGACCCCCAGGCGGAGGAGACATTCATCCGCTCCCGGCTGGTCTGGGAGCAGCGGGAATTCGGGCATCACAAACAGCTTCTGGACTTTTACCGGGATCTTATCCGCCTGCGGCGCAGCACCCCGGCTCTGTCCGTCCTGGACAGGCGCACGCTTTCAGCCTGGGGGGATGATCAGCAACAGCTCATGTTCCTGGAGCGCTGGCATGAGGAGAGTCATGTCCTGTGTCTCTTCAATTTCGATTCCGAGCCGCAGCCTGCACACCTGGATCTTTCCGAAGGGCAGTGGACCCGGGTCCTGGACTCCAGCGACCCCGCCTATGGCGGACCGGACTCCAGCCTGCCCGAGGTGATCAGCTCGGCCCAGGAGGTGGTCATCAACCCTCTGAGCGCGACTGTCTATGAATTGAAGACCCCTTCTCATGAATGAATGTTGCAATTGGACGATTTTGATTTGATTATTGCCGTCATTGCCCCGGCTTCCAAATTCAGAGTTCTTTACAGGAGGCTGAAACCAGAAACCAAAAGAATGTCCAATTTCTTTGCCATGGACTTCAACGGCTTCGGAACAACATATTTTATCGGACAGAGAAGAATCGACGAGTCTTAAAGACAACAACGCAAGAGCAGGGTGGATCACTATGCAGTGCTACATTTGTGTGCACGGCCATTTTTATCAGCCGCCCCGGGAAAATCCCTGGCTGGATGAAGTCGAACTCCAGGAGTCGGCTGCCCCGTTCCATGACTGGAACGAACGAATCAGTGCGGAATGCTACGGACCGAACACTGCCTCGCGCATTCTTGACCAGGACCGGCGCATCATCGACATCGTGAACAACTATTCCAGGATCAGCTTCAATTTCGGACCGACCCTTTTGTCCTGGATGGAAGATCACCAGCCGGATATCTATGAGCAGATCCTGCAGGCCGATGCCCTGAGCCAGGAACGCTTTTCCGGCCACGGGGCGGCCATGGCCCAGGTCTACAATCACATGATCATGCCCCTGGCCACGACCCGGGACAAATACACCCAGGTCATCTGGGGCATCGAAGATTTCAAGAAACGCTTCAAGCGCTTTCCGGAAGGGATGTGGCTCCCGGAAACCGCCGTGGATACCGAGACCCTGGAAATTCTGGCCGAGATGGGCATCGCCTTTACCCTGCTCTCGCCCCACCAGGCGGATCAGATCCGGGACCCCGAGGCCGAGGACTGGCAGGATGTGTCCGACGGAAGCATCGATCCCACCCGGGCCTATGTCTGCCGGCTCCCCTCCGGCAAGAGCATCTCCCTGTTTTTTTATGACGGACCTGTGTCCCAGGATATCGCCTTTGGCGGACTCCTGGACAGCGGGGAGGTCTTTGCCGAGCGCTTGAAGGGCACCTTTTCCAGCGAACGGGACGGGCCGCAGCTGGTGCATGTGGCCACGGACGGGGAAACCTACGGCCATCACCATCATCTCGGGGACATGGCTCTGGCCTATTGCCTCTATCACCTGGAAGAAAAGGAACTGGCCAGGATCACGCTCTATGGGGAGTATCTGGACTGGTTTCCGCCTCAATGGGAAGTCCGGATCAAGGAAAACACCTCCTGGAGCTGCGCCCATGGAGTGGAGCGCTGGCGCGGAGACTGCGGCTGCAACAGCGGCATGAAGCCTCGCTGGAGTCAGTCCTGGCGCAAACCCCTGCGCGAGGCCGTGGATTTTCTCCGGGACTCCCTGCATTCCCTGTATGAACAGGAGGCCGACGGCCTGCTCATACGACCCTGGGAGGCCCGGGACGACTACATTCAGGTCCTTTTGGAGCGCTCCCGGGAGAACATGGAGGCCTTTCTGGCCCGGAACACGAACCGGACTTTGAGCTCCGAGGAACAGAAGAAGATCTTCAAGCTGTTGGAGATGCAGAAAAACACCATGCTCAGTTCCACCAGCTGCGGTTGGTTTTTCGATGAAATCTCCGGGATTGAAACCACCCAGGTCATGCGTTACGCCGCCAGGGCCCTGCAGCTGGCCAGGGAATGCACCCGGGAAGATTTTGAACCGGATTTCCTGGATTTTCTGGATCAGGCCCGAAGCAATCTTCCCAGGTTTTCATCCGGGCGTGAGGTGTACGAGGCCTTTGTCAAACCGGCCAGTCTGGACTTTTTGTTCATCGGCAGCCACTTTGCCCTGTCCTCTCTGTTCGAGGAGGAGCTGGAAGACATCCATATCTATTGCTACCGCGTTGAAAACATTCGCTATACTGATTATCAGGTGGGACATCTCAAACTGGCCGTGGGGGGGATCCGTATCGTCTCCAAAATCACTTGGGACGAAGCCCGGGTCAGTTTTGCCGCGGTGTATCTGGGTGATCACAATGCCAACTGCGGGATCCGGGAAGACATGGACGATGAAGCCTTTGACCGGATGCACCATGAGCTCAAAGCGGTCTTCGATCTCGGGGACATCCCGGAAATCGTGCGGACCATGGACCAGCATTTTGAACATCACAGCTACACCCTGTGGCATTTGTTCAAGGACGAGCAGCAAAAGGTCATCGCGGAAATCCTTCGCTCCAGCCTGCAGGAGGTGCAGACCATCTATCGGCAGACCGTGGAACACCATTCCCATTTCCTGAATTTTCTCACCGAGATCCGGGCCCCGCTGCCCCGGACCCTGATGGTGGCTGCGGAAACCGTGGTCAATGCGGATTTGAAGGAACTTCTGGAACAGGATATTCCGGACGCCGAAGCCCTGGAGCGACTCATCAAGGAAGAGGTCAAGCGCTGGGACATCCAGCTGGATGCTGCGGAGATCGGCTACAAGGCCTCCTGGAAAATCGAGGGACTCATGGAACGGCTGGCCGAGGACCCCCACAACACCCCCCTACTGGAACAGATCGCCGGACTGCTGGAGATCCTCTATCCCCTCCAGCTTGAACTCAAGCTCTGGAAGGCCCAGAACATCCTGTTTCACCTTGGGCAGGAACAGTATCCCCACCAGGCTGCCCAGGCGGAGCAGGGCGACGGTCCGGCCGCGGACTGGGTCAGGCATTTCCAGCGCCTGGCCGAGTATCTGCAGGTGGGGGTGGGGTAGAGGCTGGTGGCTGGATGCTGGTGGCTGGTTGCTGGTTGCTGGTGACTGGAGGCTGGTGTCGGGTGTCGGGGAATCAAAAAATCCGCAAATTTGTATGAAACTTCAGACTTTTTTGAACCAAAGGGCGTGACAGAATGAACATCGAAC
>CAZUMF010000121.1:0-13095 GCA_964621385.1 uncultured Desulfohalobiaceae bacterium | reverse complement strand
AACATACTGGTATTACTGAAGATTCCAGAAAACTGCCCTGAAAGTGAGGTTAATGGCACTTTCGTCCTGGAGCGATTTTTTGGCCGAACGGTACCCCTGCATCCAGAACATCGAAATAAACCCGGCCAGCCCCAGGAGAATCAAAACGCCTGATATGATGGCCGTGTTGCGGATGTCCTCCCGGCGCCCTTCTTCAAATGGCTGTGGATTCAAACCAACCAGTATGATTTGCTCGCTCGTGCCGCTTGCCGAAGGGAAGCACCAGTCCTTATCCCGCCCCATCATCATTTTGCGCTCTCGCATCATTTGGCGCCTATGCTTGCCCATTCGAGTGTCCCGATCAGAGATCGGCCGAAAAAGCCGGTACACCTCAAAAGCACTTTGCCGATCATTGATACGCATATACCGCCAGTTGATGTCCCCGGGTTGAGCAAACCCTTTGTCGGGCAAACCGCTGTTCAATCGTCTGCCGATCAAGCCGCGATTGCTGCTGGCCAATACCAGGCCCTGGCGCTCTGCCACGGTGATATAGAGGACATCCGGGAGCCGGGCGGTTTCCTCAATTAATGACTGGATCTGCTGCCCGCCCCACATCATACCCATCATCCCGGTCCGGGCGCCGGCCTCCACCGCCTTGATGATCCAGGGCGATGGGTGAAGATGTGTCCGACTCCGGCGGTGTGTCGTTAAACCCATGGTCTCCTCGTAACAATGTGTCCACTCTTGAAGTCATAAAACATGTATCGCAGTATTGTAAGCTCGTCCGGATTCATACCAGAGTACTGCTACAAAGTCTGAACAATGTATCCATGAACGGGTATTTTGGCAACAGTCCAGTGTTCTCAGCCAGGCAAACCGGGTAATTTGGCCACACTCCGCATGACGGTACGGTGTCTAGGTCTTTGCATGTCCAGCCGGTCATATAAATAGTAATAAAATGGTGAAAAGAGATGAGACGGCCCGACAAAAAAGGGCCATATCATGCTGATCCCAAAAAAGGGAGGTTTTGTCATGTGGGGTTGTGGTTATGGGCCTGTGTTAGGAGGCTTGAATTTTTCGGATAAGATGTTTTGTCCAGTTTGCAAGTTAAAGTTGCAAATTGTCCATGCAGTAGAAACCCCTAGTCCTATTGCGGTTTATACACCAAGCAGCGTATCCACAGGACCAGGACACTCTTGAAAAACCGTTTTCAGAGCTCTGTTGAGTGTGGGCACTTCCGCTGTTCAGTGATTTAAAACAACCGATTGCTTGCCGAAGACAGGGATGCGGTCTTTATTGATAAGGACCAAGAAATTTTGGATCAACCGGTTGATCATCACTAGTTGCTTTTCCTTTGGTCCACAGATATAGCTTTCAGTCATGTGGAAAGTGTGGCTGAAAAGACAACGCCGGATCAAGGCTTCGCTCAAAGGGTCCTACGTCCATCGTCTTCTGGGGGAGAGTCTCTTCCGTAATTATCTGTGGATTCAAAACCGGCGCGCCATCATAGGTGGTCTGGCCCTCGGGGTCTTTATCGCCTTCACCCCGACCATCCCTTTTCAGATGCTTCTGGCCGCCCTGGGTGCGCTGCGCTGGAGGCTGAATCTGGCCATTGCCCTGGCTGCCTGCTGGATAACAAATCCCTTCACCCTGGTCCCTATTTATCTTTTTTCCTGGAAGCTGGGTCGTTACGTTCTTGAAGAAATCTTCCTCATCGAGGGGCTTTTTGATTTTTACCTCGTGGAATCAGGCCGGTTCATCGGCGCTATCAAGCAAAGCGCCTACCTGTGGACAGGGTCGCTGATACTGGCATCACTCGGGGCTTTAGTGGCGTATGGGGCGACACATTTGATCTGGATCCTGATCAAACGATTCATTAAGGCAGGCCCTCCTCCAGGCGGCAGGAATTCAGTATAGATCCAGATGATTAAAAGTTTCAAGCAGGAAAGACCTCCGGTAGTCAGAATTCGACAGCGTCTCTTACCTCGCTGCAGCTGAGAAGCCCTTACCCGTCTTCCGACCCTCCGGGACCGTTCACGAGCATCGCCAGATCTAGAAGCTGAATACGATCCTGGGGAAGCCAGGCCGATTTTCGGTATTTCCCGGCCCCGGATTCAAAAAGAACCGCCAGGCTATCCCGGGCAACAGCTATACCCTCGGTCATGGGCGGTGCGTTGATGGTCTTGACATGATTGGTGCCGTCGAGATGCCGGACCGGCACCCGGAAAATATTCGTAAATGAAAAAAAATCCACGGGCATGCTCCCAAAAGGATTCCGGTACACTGATAACCGGCTTATATTCCTCCGCCCGTAGGACTGACTCAATACGACGTGCTTGTCGAAAAAAGCCGCGCCCTGCACTTCATCCGGAATGGATATGAAAAACGACGGATAGACAGTATCTGGTAAACCCGGTGATCCAGGTGTTTTTTGTATATCGCCGCTTTGTTCATCCACAGCAAAACAGGCCATGAGGGCGAAATTTTTGCCGCCGTCAGGCGTGGTGTAAACATGAGAGGGCTTCGTTTGGTAGCGCTTTCGCTGATTTCTGAATTCCCCGATATAGAGGAAGTTCTCGCTTGAAGCGGCAAAGTCCTGTTCCTGCATTGCTCAAGACCTCATTGCCCTTCAAGATGCCGGTACAGGGTTTTTCGGCTCACACCGAGTATCCCGGCCGCCCGTCTTTTGTTGCCCCCCACTTTTTCAAGAACATGTTCAATGTACTGTTTGTCGATCTCCTGCAGCGTCGGCAGCATTTCATGTCCGGCCAACAGCCTCTCCAGCATAGGCTCCACATGCAAACTCCCCCCCGGCAAAGAATCCCCTGAGCCATGCCGCACCTTGGTGGGCAAATGCTCCATTTCCAGATGCCTCCCGTGGCAGAAGGTCACCCCCCTTTCAATGATATTCTGCAGTTCCCTGACATTTCCTGGAAAGGGATAGGCCAGCAGGCGGTCCATGGCCTCCGGGGAAAAGTCCTGAATCGCCTTTCCGGTCTGCAAGCAGTACTGGTTCAAAAAATGGGCCGCGAGGAGGGGGATATCCTCTTGACGCTCCCGAAGGGGGGGCACCCTGAGGCTGAATGTCTCCAAACGGTAAAACAGATCCTCCCGAAAGCCCCCGGATGCGATAAGGCGGTCGAGGTCCTGATTTGTCGAGCCGATGATTCTGACATCGACCTGCTCTTCCTTGTTCGCCCCCACCGGCCGGAAACTGCCGTCCTGGAGAACGCGCAGCAGTTTAGACTGCAGATTGTAAGGCATTTCACCGATTTCATCGAGCATCAGCGATCCGGTATGAGTTCTGTGAAACAGTCCCTCCCTTTTTTTGACTGCACCGGTGAAAGCGCCTTCTACATGTCCGAAAAACTCGCTTTCCAAGAGTTCGGAAGGGATGCCGGCGCAATTCACGGCCAGGAAGCGCGACCTGCGCCTGGGGCTTAAATCGTGCAGGGCCTTGGCCGCCAGCTCCTTGCCCACGCCGCTTTCACCCTGGATCAACACCGGTCCCTGGGCCTGAGCTATCTCCCGCAGTTGATCGAACATAATGCGCATCGTTCGACTCCGCCCGATCATGCCCTGGAAAGCGTCCCTGGCCATGAGGCTTCTGAAACGATGCACTTCTTGCTGCAGCCTTCGATGCCGCAGGATTCGTTTGACGCTGAGGCTGAAATGCTCCAGGTCCAGGGGCTTGGCCAGAAAATCGTCCGCCCCGGACTTGAGCGCTTCCACGGCCTGGGCGATGCTGCCGAAGGCGGTGATGATCAAAAAGCCCGGCTGGAGATACAGCTCCTTGACCGACTCCAGCAGGGCCATACCGTCTGCGCCGGGCAATTTCAAATCGCTGACCACCAAATCCGGCTCCCAGGCTTTCACCAGTTTGCCGGCCTCTTCAGCGGATGAGACAGGGCGAACCTGATACCCGTTTTCTTCAAGCTCTTCACAAAGCATATGTACCAAACCCTGATCGTCCTCCACCAGAAGAATACATTCCCCGCCGTTCTTAGAAGAATCTTCCGTTAAAGATTCAGTCATGCTCTTCTCCCTGCTCGATTTGATTTTTCCCGGTCTGCACCGGGAGCGAGATGCGAAACCCGGCCCCGCCCAGTTCCGAATCGATAATTTGAATCGTCCCGCCGTGTTCCTGGACGATACCGTGCACCACTGAAAGCCCCATCCCGGTATTTTGACCGTTATTCCGGGTACTGAAAAACGGTTCAAAGAGTCTCGGCTGAATTTCAGGCGCAATACCCGGACCATCATCTTCAATTGTAAAAACAACCTCCTGATTTGAGACTGCCTCCCAATTCAGCCGAACCCTGGTGCTTGTCTCGAATTGGGCCGCATTGCGCAAAAGATTGACCAGGGCCTGCTCAATCCGGAGCGGGTCGACATACAGACTCGGGCCGGGTTCAGGTCCCTCGGCAAAGCATTCCACTCTGCCCTCTGTTTCTTTCCAAACAGTCTTCACGGCTGATTCGGCTAAATAAGCCGCATTGGTCCAACGCCTCTGCTGCATGGAGCCCTTGCCGAAGTCCAGAAGCTGGCGGATGATATCGCTCATCCGCTGAACTTGCCTGCGGATATCCTGAAAACTCTCTGCAAGATTTGTGCTGAGCCCGCTTTTCCGCAAGCAGCGTTGGGCCTTCCCGTCGATCAGGGACAACGGAGCCCCCAGTTCATGGGCCACTCCGGCTGCAAGCCGGCCGACGGCCGCCATTTTTTCGTTTTGGCGCAGCTTGCCCTCCAGGATCTGCTGGGCATCGCGTCTTTCGGCGATTTCTTGTGCCGAGCGGTCTCTGCTGTCAAGCAGGGAATTCAGACTTTTTGCAAGGGAAGCAATCTCTTTGGGGCCTTCGGGCCGGGCGCGATGCAAATGGTCTCCGCTTTCGACCCTGGACATACTCTGGGCCAGCCGGATGAAATACCGGCCGACTGCCTTATGAAAACCAAGCAGCACCAAGCCGGAGAGACACAGCCCCATGAAAAAGATTGACGCGGTCACCCCATAGCGGAGCCAGGAGATAGAGCGTTCAAAATCGCTTTTCCGGCGAATGACCTGAAGCAGGCCAATGCTTTTCTCTGAGGTGTCGAAAAGCGGGACAAAATAGGAATACACCCGGCGACCCTGAATTTCCTCATACTGTCCTTCCCGCTCCCCGCTCTCAACTTTCTGCAAAAGATCAAACTGTTCCCGATCCGGTTCAACAGCGCCCAGGGCAGCGACACGCCGCCCCTGGACATCATAGACATAGGCCCCATAGACCCGTTCGATATGAAAAACGGACTGCAACGCCTGATTAACGCTCCCGTATCGCTCTTTTTCCAGGCTGTAGCTCAGCGGCAGGCGGATGGCTCTGGCCACCAGTTGCACATCTTCCTGCATTCGCTTTTCTAGAATGTTCTCCAAATTTCGCAGGCCCAGATAGCTTATGGCGGCCATGGCAAACAGCAAAGGAACAAGAATATAGAGAACGAGTACCGTACGCAGGCTGAAACGATTGAAAATCGCGTTCCACATGGGCAAGCCTCCTTTGTCAAATCTCCACATGTGTCATTTTGACACACACTTGGAATCGATGCAAATCACTCCGTCGTTATGAGATAAATATTGAAAAATCAATTTATTAGAAAATTTTTGTCTTAGTATTTTTCTTGGCACAGAGATTGCTATTCAATCTTAAAGGGCAAGAACTATTCCATCAACCAATCAACTTTAAGGAGGTTTGCTGAAATGCAAGCAAAAAACGTGCTCACAAAAACAACCAAATGGCAACTTCTTTCTCTGATGACCGCCGCCTGTTTTCTGCTCATCGCTTCCCTGGCCGGCGCCCAGGATTTCAAAAACAATGAACTTCGGACATTTGCCGAGGCTCAGACCGAAGTCGTTAAAATCAGGAGTGAATATTTTGAGGCCCTGGACGGAGTGCAGGATGAAAGCAAGGCGGAACAGGTCCAGGAAAAATATGTCGGACAAATGGTGGAAGCGGTAGAGGAGACGGGCATGACTGTCAGAAAGTACAATGAAATTGCCCAGGCCATTCAAGAAAACCCGGATCTTCAGCAAAAAATCGATCAGTTCACGGAGTAAACCGTGCTTTGCCCTGAGTTCTTTGCCCGATCATTTGCTGAAAAGCAAAGGTAGCTTGTAAAAAGGAGGATAGCATGCTGAAACACATACTATTCGGATGTGCCCTGATCCTGATGCTCAGCTGCGGTCTTGGCTGCGAGCAGCCAGAGGGCGAATCGGAGCAGGGAGGATACGAACAACAACAGCAACAACATCAACAACAGCCTGCCCCACCCTCTTGATGAAAACAGCCAAACCGTCGGCATAACCCCGGCGGTTTGGGCTGCATGTTTCGAATCACCCGCCAGTGTGCGGCTTCCTGTAGAGAAAGGAACTCCGGGTCATGCCCGCGCCCACGGAATCGTAGCATATGGTCCGGGCCTGCTGCAGGGCCTTGAGGTTCCGGTTGACGGAAATTCCCTGGATTGCATCCGGCTCCAGAGCCCCCCGGTCCAGATCAAAGGGCAGACGCTGCATGCAGGCCACGGAACAGTTGTCACGGGTATGGATATTATTGACCATTTTTTGAGCAATAAAAAGGTCATTCCTTATCCCATACCTTGTTCAACTCCTGGATAATTTTGTCAGTCACGTCGATTGTTGGATTTGTATAGACAGCTCCGCCGCTTCTCTTTTCCATTATCAGCCTATATTCATATTGCTTTGCATAATTTTCAACGATTTCACCAGCTTTGTCTAAAATCGGTTGAATGGCGTTCTTTTCCTTGATTCGCATTTTTCTCTGAAAACTTTGCTGAAGGATTTTGTAATTATTTACTTTTTGTTGAAGCTCTCTTTCGTTATCGAGTTGTGCCTCCTGGCTGAGCAGCAGACGCTGTTTTTTCATTTTTTTGCGAAGTTGAATGATGTGCTCCTTCTGTTCCTCGAGCTCGGCGGTCATCTCTTCTGAAGCAGCTTTCAGCTTGGCCTGGGCGGCTTTTCCCGGGACAGACTGCTTCAAAATTGTCTGGATATCCACCACTCCGATTTTGATTTCCCCGGCCATGGCCAAAGTGCCAAAGAAGAGGACGATTCCTGTCAGACAAAGAATACGTCGCCGCATAGATCATCTCCTGGTATGGTTCGGCCAAAAACTCTACCAAAATTTCGAAATCCTCATGTATTTGGAATACACTGCGGTTTCAAAATTTTTGTTCCTTGTATCTGGGCCAATTTCCGACCAAACACGAGTTTTCGTTCAGACAGTAGTATGCTCTGCTTGTATTGCAAAAACATTGCAAAAAGATGACAATTCTGAAAGATCATTGCGGTAAATAAATCCGAAAAGTCGTCCCCTTTCCGGGTTGACTCTCGACTTCAACCCGGCCGTTATGGGCCTGGAGAATAGCCTTTACCTGTGATAATCCGAGGCCAAGTCCCTTGGTTGTATCACCCGAAGTCTTTGCACCGCGATAGAGGCGATCCCATATTTTCGACAGTTCTTTTTCAGCGACCCCCTGACCCTGGTCTGTAACGCTGATAACTGTTGCGGATTCCGATATCCCGGCCTGAACAAGGATAGGCAGTCCCTTGTCCGGAGTGTATTTGATGGCATTATCGAGAAGGTTGGCCAGAACCTGGCTGATTCTGTTGAAATCCGCTTTGATGACAGTGTCTTCCTCCATTTCGACCCGGATAAAGAGTTCTTTTTCTTCAGCAATGAAACTGTACACCTCCACCACAGGATCGATCAGCTCCTTGACCCTGAATTCCTCCAGATTGATGGGCATAACGCCTGTTTCCGCCTCGGATATATCCATCAAGGTGTTGAGCATCTTCAAAATCCTGTTCGACTCTTCCAGAAAGGTTTCAAGGGCTTCTTTGTAGTGTTCCCTGCCGCTTCCGGAACGAAGGGCTGTTTCCGCTATATTGTGCATCCTGGTCATCGGTGTTCGCAGTTCATGGGCCACATCGTCAAGTGCCCCCTTCATCCCTTCGATAAGGGTCTCGATCCTCATCAGCATGCCGTTGAACAAACGGGTCAGCTCTCCAAGTTCGTCGTCGGTTTTTGTCAGAGGAACCCGGGCATCCATTTTTCCCTTCTCAATGGTCTGGACTGTTAGGATAAGATCGCGAATCGGTCGAAGGGTCCTGCGGGAGAGAAAATATCCACTGAAAAAACCGGCCAAAAGGAGAAACACCGCAACGTACATAAAAGATTCCAAAAAACGGCTCAAGACCCTCTGCCTGGACTCGGTGCTCATGCCCACCTGCAGCCAGGAACCGTCGGAGAGACGAAGAGAGGTCACCTCCAGTGCATAATCATCCTCATCGCTTTTCGGAGGGACGATAATCCATGGTTTTGTATCGGGATCGGTATCCTCAAGCTCTCCCAGGTCAAATTCGGCCCATTGGCGGGGGAAAAAAATTCGAGTGGTCTTGTTATCCGGACTCGCAAAACGGTAGAAGAAATGGCTTCGCTTCCGGAATTTTTTGCTCTCCTCGAATTCATTTCTGACCTTGGCCATGACCTCGGACGGGCCGCCTTTTTGATATTCCCCTACAAATTCCTGCAATTGAGTCGTGATGGCTTTGTGATCATCCCTTTGCAAGGTCTGGGACAAAAAAATAGAAGCCAGAACGAAAAGCAGGGAAGCGCTGAAGACAAAAAAGCCGGAATACCACAGCGCGAGTTTGAACCCAATGGTTTTAGTCCAGGCTGCCGGGGTCTTTAAGAACATAACCAACACCGCGGATGGTATGAATGTATTTGCATGCAAATTCTCTGTCCACTTTTCGTCTGAGACGGGAGACAAGCACATCCACCACATTGGTCTGTGGATCAAAATGATATCCCCAAATATGCTCCAGGATCATGGCCTTGGAGACAACCCGCTCTTTATTGCGCAAGAGATATTCCAAGAGTGCAAACTCCCGCGGCTGCAGCTCAATCCGGCATTCACCGCGAAAAATTTCCCGCTTGAGCAAATCCAGGCTCAAATCACCATAGCTTAACTGGGTCGTTTCCGTCGAACCGTAGGATCTTCGGATCAAGGCCTGGATCCTGGCTAAAAGCTCCGAAAAAACAAAGGGCTTTGTAAGATAGTCATCTCCTCCTCTCTGCAGGCCCTTGATCCGGTCATCCACCGTGCGCTTTGCGCTCAAAATGAGTACGGGCGTCTGAATCCCATGATTTCGCATATTTTCAATAAGAACCAGCCCGTCCATATCCGGGAGCATGAGATCAACGACCGCAAGATCGTAAGACTCGCAAAGCGCCAACTGGGACCCTTCCCGGCCGTTTTTCGCCGTGTCCACGACAAACCCTGCCTCTTGAAGGCCGGAGCCGACAAAGGAAGCGATATCCTGGTCATCTTCGATTAAAAGGAGTCGCATTCCATAGCCTTTAAGAAAAATTTCCGGACCCAAGCTCCCGGACAGCCAATTTCTGTGGAGAATAACCACATTCAGCCAGCAAAAGCAATCGCACCTGTCAATTTTGTAATGTTCAGGTAAACCTGTTGCAATCATTTATTGAATATGCTGAGTATCAGGGGAAAGACGAATGATCGTTCTATGAGCAGAAAAAAATCACACAGGCAACTCCGGACCGCCCTGGCTTCCATCCATGATGTGATGCCCGACACCCTTCCCCGAGTGAGAGAAATCATTCGTTTTCTCCAAACCCGGAATATCTTCGATTTCACGCTGCTGGTGGTGCCCGGGTTGGCCTGGTCGGATTCGGACATCGAGCAACTGCACTCTTGGCAACAAGGGGGACTAGAGCTGGCCGGACATGGCCGGCGGCATGCCATTGTACGCAAGACCACCGCCCTGCATGCACTCCATGCAAAATTGATGTCCAAGGACGAGGCCGAACACTTGTCGCTCTCGACTGAGGAGATCGCTGCTATCATCACCGAGTGCTATCACTGGTTTCAAGAGGCCGGCCTGTCGCCACCTTCCCTGTACGTTCCCCCGGCCTGGGCTATGGGGGCTTTGCCCCGGCGTCGGCTGCATATGCTCCCTTTTGCACGCTATGAAACCCTGTCCGGAGTCTATGATTGCCACACGGCCCTATTCAAGCGCCTGCCCCTCACCGGATATATGGCCGACACGCGTTTTCGTTGCGGGGTACTGCATATTTTCAATGCCATCAATCTGCACCTCCTGTCGGGATTCACCAGAATCGCTATCCATCCCGGCGATTTGCGCCTTCCTCTGAAAGAGTCCCTTAGCAGGCATCTGGCCAGCTTTCAGAGATGTATCTCCTATCAGGAGGCCTTCAACAGGATACAGGACCCCCACAATCGTCATCAAGAGCCTTCCAACAACACAAAGGCATCATTATGAAAGCACATACCTGCAGAGCCGACCTCCATGTTCATTCCCGGCATTCTCAGCTGCCCTCTTCCTGGATTTTGAAAAAAATCGGCTGCTTCGAGAGTTATACCGAACCAGCATCTCTCTACCGGACTTTAAAGCACCGGGGCATGGATCTGGTGACCATCACCGACCACAACAGCATTGAAGGCTGTCTGGAAATCGCACACCTCCAAGGCGCCTTTATCAGCGAAGAGATCACGACCGCCTTTCCCGATGACAACTGCAAGCTGCACGTGCTGGCCTACAACATCAGCGAACAACAACATGAGGAAATAGCCCGGCTTCGGGAAAACGTGTTCGAGCTTGTCGATTTCTTGAATACGGAGTGCATTGTGCATGCCCTGGCTCATCCCATGTACAGCGTCAACGGCCTGCTCAGGGTCGAACACTTTCAAAAGCTGTTACTCCTTTTTTCCTGCCTCGAATTGAACGGGGCCAGGGACCCCCTGCAAAACACGATTATTCAAAGAATCTGCTCCACCCTCTCCCAAGGAAAAATCGAGGAGCTGGCCCATTGCTATAATATCACACCCCGCGGGGAATGCCCCTGGAAAAAATCCTTCATCAGCGGCTCGGATGACCACTCTTCATTGTACTTGGGCACTTCCTATACGACCATTGTGGAGGCATCATCCGCAGAAGCCTATCTGGAAGGCATCAGTCGCCGGCAACAGAGCATTCAGACCCATCAGTCCGGGCCACAGACCCTTGCCCACAACATCTACAGCGTCATCTTTCAATTCTATGACGAGACCTACCAACTCGGTCGATGGATTGACGATCCTACCCTCGTTGCTTTTCTCAATGAGGTTTTACTGCCCCCGGATCGCCGGCCGGACTCATCCCGGAAATCGGGGCCTCCAAACGTCACAAAAGCCAGTTTTGGATTGATCGGTTCTTCATTTCCGGAGCGGTTTCTGGAGACGGCCAAACAGTTCATACATTCCAGTTCCGGGGCCGATGCATCCCGGAACCGGACTGTGAATCCGCAGGACCAAATGGAGACCTGGCAGCGCTTTGTTGAGCAGCTGACAGACAGTCTCACCCGGCAGTGTATCGACGACATCTTGCTGAAACTGGCCAAGGCCGATATCTTTGCCTTTTTCCCCGCTCTAGGCTCTCTGACCTCTCTGTATACGGTCCTCTCTCCCTATTTCATTGCCTATTCCCTGTTTGCCAGGGACCGTACCTTCAGTCTCCAGTGTCTGGAAAAGCACGATGAGCTGTCGGCGGATCTGAGCGGTCCTCCCCGAAATATTGCCCTGTTTACTGATACATTTCATGAAATCAACGGCGTTGCCACGAGCATTCGGACCCAGGCGGATGCGGCGCGTTTGACGGAAAAACATCTGACCGTGATTCATTGCGGCTCCAGCGCAGAGTCGTCTTCGAAGGTCGCTGCCTTTCACCCCATCGGGGCCTTTGATCTCCCTGAATATCCCGAATTGAAACTCTATTACCCGCCGATATTGAACATTGTATCCTATTGCTACCGGATGCGCTTTACCCATATCCAGGCGGAAACCCCCGGTACCATGGGCCTGACCGCGCTGCTGATCTCCCATATTTTGAACCTGCCCTTTCGCGGCGCTTACCATACCTCTCTCCCGCAAACCATTGGGGCTGTCATGGACGATTCCCATATCGAGGCCCTGCTCTGGAAATATGTTCTCTGGTTCTACGGACAGATGGAACGGATATATGTGCCTTCCGCCAAGACTGCGGACGAGCTTGTCCGCCGGGGCTTGCCAAAAGAAAAAATAAGGCTTCGTCAAACCGGGGTGCACCTGGCCGATTTCCATCCTGAGAAACGAAACGGCTACTTCAACACCCAGTACAACATTGATGAATCACACACGAAAATAACCTATGTCGGACGGGTCTCCAAGGAAAAAAACCTGCACATTTTCCAAACAATCCTCGGGGAGATTCTTCAAATACGAAATGATGTCTGTTTCATCATTATCGGCGAAGGGCCTTACCTGCCTGAATTGCGCAGGCAGCTTCAGGGTCTGCCGGTCGTGTTCACGGGATACCTCCACGGAGAAGAGTTGGCCCAGGCCTACGCCTCCAGCGATATTTTCATCTTCCCGTCCACGGTCGATACCCTGGGAAACGTCGTGCTCGAGGCCCAGGCTTCCGGCTTGCCGGTCCTTGTGACCGATCAGGGAGGTCCGGCTGAAAACATGCTGGATCAAAAAACCGGTTTCGTGATTCCGGCCGATGACAGGATGCCGGAACACTTTGCAGAGGCGATCCTCCGGCTCTGCGAGAATCCCGATTTGCTGAACTCCATGCGGCATCAGGCCCGGGCCTATATCCAAAAACAAATGCCCGGGGCTGATTTGTCGGAAGACCGGGAAGAAAAAACCGGCGTATGAACGGGCTGAAGCTGTTGCTTGGTCTTGGTCTTTTGGTCTGCGGTATCGGATTCATTGCCTTGGACGGCGCGCAGTACATCCGCAACCCGCAAGCCCTGACCCTCTTGATTGAAAGCACCGGTTGGCGCAGCATTTTTCTCTTCTGCTGTCTATTCATTCTGGGTGGATCTCTGGGTATCCCACCGGCCCTGTTCGCCGTTGCCGCAGGAATCCTCTGGCCGTTTTCACTCGCTTTCGGCCTTTCCTATTGTGCAGGATTGGGAGCGGCAAGCCTGGGATTTTTTCTCAGCCGTTACCTGGCCCGGGATTTCTGTGCGGCCCATATCCCGGCGCGTCTCA
>CAZUMF010000120.1:0-13227 GCA_964621385.1 uncultured Desulfohalobiaceae bacterium | reverse complement strand
GAGGCGACCCTTTGTCATTTCAAAACCTTGGGTTGCGGGCGGAGCCAGCTTTGGAAATTAGAAATTGGTAATTGAAGAGGTTTCAGGTGTCAGCGCTGGCCGCTGGCAGCAGATGTCCAGTTTGATCAGTGAAGAAACTGGGCTTATCCAACAGGCTTTCGGCCTCACCCGTCATTGCGAGGCGTCTTCGCCGAAGCAATCCCTGACATGAAGCTATTCTGAAAAGATTGCTTCGCTACGCTCGCAATGACGAGCGTTGATCAATGCGTGAACCTGTGAATCCATCCGTCCTGACAGGGACGCTTTGCCAATGTAATCTCACAGAGGTTCAGCTAAAGGTTCATCGGATTTCGGGCTTCGAATTTCGATATTTATCCAATATTAACAACACTTCAAATATTGATAATTATTTTATTTCTTTAAGGTTCAAGGCCGTAATGTCGGTACGAAGTCTGATAAATAAGCATGGCCTCTGGCAAAGCCGATATCCTTTCTTTGCCAATTTCAAATTTCCAATTACCAATTTCCCTCTTTCCCCTCCGCCGCGGCCCGGCCGGCTGTCCAGCCTGTGGAAAATGCGGCCTGAAGGTTGTAGCCTCCGGTGTCGGCGTGGATGTCCAGGACCTCCCCGGCGCAATACAGTCCTTTGGCCCGTTTCGAGGCCATGGTTTTGGGATCGATCTCCTTGAGAGGGATGCCGCCCGCGGTGATGATGGCTTCTTCAAAGGGACGGTGCCCGCTGACTTCCAGCTGAAAGTCCTTGAGCCAGAGCCTGAGCGTTTTCCGCTCCTGCGCAGTGAGCTGGTTTCCTGTTCTCTCCGCCGGGATTCCGGTCTGCTCCAGACAGATTGGAATGAGCTTCTGGGGCAGAAGCCCCCGCAGGATGTTGGCCATCTGCTGTTTGTCCCTGTTTGCCAGATCCCGCTGCAGCCGCTGGTCCAGCTGTTTATGGTCCAGAGCCGGCTTGAAGTCAAGGGACAGGCGGACCGGCTTGCCGGCCTGCAGGGCTTTGACCGCGAGAGCGCTGGCGCTGAGGACAATGGGGCCGGAGACCCCGAAATGGGTGAACAGGAGTTCCCCGAAATAGGTGGCGGCGCAGGTGGAGTCCACCAGGAGCCGGCAGCGGACATTGACCAGGCTCAGTCCCTGCAGCCTGGAGGCGGTCTCGCCGCGGGTTTCCAGGGGGACCAGGGCCGGAAAAATCGGATTCAGACCGTGCCCGGCCTGGGCGGCCAGGCGATAGCCGTCCCCGCTGGATCCTGTGGCAGGATAGGAGGCCCCGCCGGTAGTGATGATCACGGATCCGGCCTGGTAAAGCCGGTCATTGTGGCTGTCCGGGCAGTCCGCCGGTCGGCCGATCACCCCGTCAACACGGTCATCCGCCAACTCCAGAGCTACGGCCCGGACCCCGGTGGCGAAGCGGACCCCCTGCTTGCGACACCAGCCCGCCAGGGCGTCCACCACATCCTGACCCTTCTGGCTGGCCGGAAAGACCCGGCCGCCCCGTTCTTCGATGCAGGGCACCCCGATGGATTCCATAAAATCGATCAGTTCGGTGTTGAAGAACCGGGAGAAGCTGGATCGAAGAAAGCGGCCTCCCTGTTCAAAACTTTTCAGAAACGAATCCATTTCCGCGCTGTTGGTGACATTGCAGCGGCCTTTGCCCGCGATGCGCAGTTTTCGGGCCGGGCGGTCCATTCGCTCCAAAAGGAGCACCCGGGCCCCTTGGGCTGCAGCCTGGCCCGCCGCCATGAGGCCGGCCGCTCCGGCTCCGATCACGAGCACGTCCACGGGAGGAGTCCGGCGGGGGATATGATGTTTCACGGTGTCAGTCATGGATTGTTCTTCACGGTGTCTCCTGCTGGAATATGGCACAGTATCGCGAACCGGATTTTTTTTCAAACCAGCAGCAGGCTCACACTGCCGGCACGAGGGGATGCAGGCGGCAGACCCGGTTCACAGGCCGTCCGATTGTCAATTGACATGAAGACGAGCCGCGGTTTAGGTTAGCGGAAATGCCGAGGAAAGCGAATGCGGGCTTTCCGGATGAAAGCCGAAGTACTTCACCGGCTACGCCCTGCGGCTGGGCAGACCGGTCCTGTTCGAGGCTTGAGAATGTCTGTACGCACTTCTACCGCGAGGGTGAATCGATTGTATGCCTGTGCTGCTTGTACCCACTCTTCTGGTTCTGCTCCTTGGACTGCCCTGGCTCGGGGTCCGGCTTCTGGGGACCGATGCTTCCAGGTACCTTGAGTTTCCGCCTTTGACCCGGTATGTGCAGCACGCGGATTTTTCCTGGCCCGTATTCGTGGCCCTGAGTCTCGTGATCGCGGCCGTGCTCTCCCCGTTTGTCTTCAGATTGATCGCTTCCAGCCGAACGGTTCCGGCCAGGTCCCTGAAAAAACCGTTTCCCTGGTGGGGCTGGGCCGGATTCGTTCTGACGGCGGCAGCCTGGTTTCTGGCCTGGACCCGCTTTCCCTGGTTCGCCCAGGTCCAGCCCTTCATCTTTCCGCTTCTCTGGCTCGGGTATATTCTGACGGTCAATGCCTGGACCTGCCGCAGGACCGGGACCTGTCTTCTCCAGAGGTCCCCGGCGGGTTTCGTACTGCTTTTTCCGCTGAGCATGGTCTTCTGGTGGTTTTTTGAATATTTGAACCGCTTCGTCCAGAACTGGTATTACGTAGGGATTCAGGGGTTTTCCGCCGGGGAATACCTGTTGTACGCTTCTCTGAGTTTCGCCACAGTGCTCCCGGCAGTGCTTGGAACCAGAGAGCTGCTCTTGAGCACCCGGATTTTCCAGAGCGTGTTCAGCCGCTTTCGGTCCCTGCGTCCGGCAAAACCGAAACCTCTGGCCCTGGGCGTCCTGATCCTGGCCGGCCTCGGGCTGGCCCTGATCGGCGTCTTTCCCGATGTACTTTTTCCGCTGCTCTGGGTGGCTCCCTTGCTCATTGTTGTGTCGGTTTTGACCCTGGCCGGGCGCAAGCATATGCTGCATGCTCTGCAGCACGGGGATTGGAGCCTGGTCCTGGCCTCAGCCAGTGCGGCCCTGGTCTGTGGTTTTTTCTGGGAGATGTGGAATGTTTACAGTCTGCCCAAGTGGAAATACTCCATCCCCTATGTGCAGGCCTTTCATGTCTTTGAAATGCCGGTGCTGGGCTATGCCGGCTATCTGCCCTTCGGTTTGGAGTGCGCCGTGCTGGCCGAAGTGTTCCTGGGCTCCCGGGTACAGGGGGCAAGGCCTTTGATGCGCGGCTGATAGCTCAAAGCAAAGCAGGAAATCCGAATAATGAAAAGGGGGAACTGATGACAGTCGATATCCGCAACGCCATGCGCATCCAACTGGATGAGACCCTGCCGGCAATGCCGGACTTCGAGCCCGGCATCCGGAGGGCCCCCGGTCGGGGCTTGACCCTGAGCCGGGCCAGAATCGAGACGGCGCTCACCAACGCGCTGCGCTATATCCCCGCATCCCTGCACGAGGCTATGGCCCCGGAATTGCTCGAGGAACTCAGAACCCGGGGCCGGATCTACGGCTACCGCTTTCGCCCCCCGGGCCCGATACAGGCCAAAGCCCTGGAGGAGTATGCAGGCAACTGCCTGGCCGGGAAGGCCTTCCAGGTCATGATCGACAACAACCTGGATTTCGATGTGGCCCTGTATCCCTATGAACTGGTGACCTACGGGGAAACCGGCCGGGTCTGCCAGAACTGGATGCAGTATTGTCTGATCAAGCGATATCTCGAGATCCTGACCGAGGACCAGACCCTGGTGGTGCAGTCCGGCCACCCCCTGGGACTGTTTCGTTCCGGTCCGGACAGTCCACGGGTGATCATCACCAATGGGCTGCTCATCGGACAGTATGACAATCAGGAGGACTGGGAGATTGGAGCCCAGATGGGAGTGACCAGCTACGGGCAGATGACTGCGGGCGGCTGGATGTACATCGGCCCCCAGGGGATCGTGCACGGAACCTACAACACCCTGCTCAATGCCGGCCGCCTGAAACTGGGCCTGGAAGCGCATGAGGACTTGAAAGGCCGGCTTTTCGTCTCCTCCGGCCTCGGAGGGATGAGCGGGGCCCAGCCCAAGGCCGCTGAAATCAGCGGGGCGGTGGCCATTATCGCGGAAGTGGATGCCTCCCGGATCGAGACCCGCTCCCGGCAGGGCTGGGTCAGGGAAGTCTCCTCCGACCTGGAAGAGGTCACGGGTTTGGCCTTCAAGGCGGTCCAGGACAAAGAGCCGATGTCCATCGCCTATCACGGGAATATTGTGGATCTGCTGGAATACATTGTGGCCCACGGCATCCAAATCGATCTCCTCTCGGACCAGACCTCCTGCCATGCGGCCTACAGCGGGGGCTACTGCCCCCAGGGCCTGAGCTTTGCCGAGCGTTCCGAATTGCTGGAGAGCGATCGCGGGCGCTTTCATGAACTCGTTGACCAGAGTCTGAAGCGGCATTTTGAACTGATCCGCATCCTGGTGGAGCGGGGCGTGTATTTTTTCGACTACGGCAATGCCTTCATGGACGCGATCTTTCGGGCCGGTGTACCTGAAATCGCCCAAAACGGCCAGGATACAAGCGATGGCTTCATTTTTCCATCCTATGTGGAGGATATCATGGGCCCCCATATTTTCGACTACGGCTTCGGGCCGTTCCGCTGGGTCTGCTTGAGCGGCCGGGAAGAGGACCTGATACGGACCGATCAGGCGGCCATGGAGTGCATCGATCCCGAGCGGAGCTCACGGGATCGGGACAATTACGTCTGGATTCGGGACGCCCGGGCCAACAACCTGGTGGTGGGCACCCAGTCCAGGATTTTGTATCAGGATGCACAAGGGCGGATGGAAATCGCCCTGGCCTTCAACCGGCTCGTCCGGGACGGCGAGGTCGGCCCCATCATGCTGGGCCGGGATCATCACGATTCCGGGGGCACGGATTCCCCGCTTCGGGAAACCGCGAACATCAAGGACGGGAGCAATATCACCGCGGACATGGCCACCCAGTGTTTTGCCGGGAATGCGGCCCGGGGCATGTCTCTGGTGGCCCTGCACAACGGCGGCGGCGTCGGGATCGGCAAGGCGATCAACGGCGGCTTCGGCCTGGTCCTGGACGGCAGTTCCGAAGTCGATGCCATCATCCGTTCGGGAATCACCTGGGATGTCATGGGCGGCGTGGCCCGGCGCAGCTGGGCCGGAAATCCGAATGCCATGGAAGTGGCGGCCAGGCACAATCTGGACAACAGCCAGGGAGACCAAATCACTCTGCCCTGGATGGCCGATGCCGACCTGGTTCGGCGGACCGTGGCCGGTCTGTTTCAGGAATCATGAAGGGCTGGGGATTTGAAATTGGAAATTGGAAATTTGAAATTGGCAAGAAAAGAATGCAGAAATTCAGAGTGTTCTCTAAAGCCTCATTAAATTTCGGATTTCTAAATCCGGGGTAAACCTGGGACATTTGGGTTACGGGCGAAGCCAGCTATAATAAAGAAACAATCGCTTGCTCTCTCTGGGTATTGAATAGTGAAAGGTGAATGGTAACATGCAGACAATCTATCTGGACCAATGTCCCTTGAAGCTTGAAGATGTGGAGGCTGTGGCCAGGGACCATGCCCAGGTGGCCTTTTCCGGGGAAGGCCGGGAACGGGTGGCCAGGACCCGGGAGCTCATTGCCCAATGGGTTCATGAACGAAAGATCATTTACGGCGTGACCACTGGGTTCGGGGCCTTGTGCAATGTGAGCATTTCCGAAGAACAGACCGGCAGGCTCCAGGAAAACATCCTCATGAGTCATGCCTCGGGCGTGGGCAATCCTCTGCCCCAGGACGTGGTCCGCGGGATCATGGCCCTGCGGGTGCATGACCTCTCCCTGGGCTACTCCGGCTGCCGCATGGAGACCCTGGACTATCTGCTCCGGTTTCTCAATGCCGGTCTCACCCCGGTGGTGCCCGAGAAAGGGTCGGTGGGGGCCAGCGGGGATCTGGCCCCCACGGCTCATCTGGGCCTGGTGCTCATCGGCCGGGGCGAGGCTGTGTATCAGGGACGGCGGATGCCGGGAAAAGAGGCCCTGCAGGCTGTGAACCTGCCTCCCCTGCAGCTCGGTCCGGGCGAGGGGCTGGCCCTGATCAACGGCACCCAGGTTATGGCCGCCATCGGCAGCCTGGTGGTCCAGGATGCGGTGCGCATTTCCAAAATCGCGGATATTGCCTGTGCCATGAGCCTGGAAGTGCTCATGGGCAGCAATTCCGAGTTCGATCCCCGCATTCACCGGCTGCGTCCGCATCCCGGGCAGATCGTGTCAGCGGACAATATGCTCAGGCTGACCGCGGACAGTGAAATCATCGCTTCCCATTCCGGCTGCGCCAGGGTCCAGGACGCCTACACCCTGCGCTGTTCCCCCCAGATCCACGGGGCCAGCAAGGACGCCGTGGCCCACGCCGGACGGGTTTTGGACATCGAGATCAACGCCACCACCACCAATCCCCTGGTGTTCACCGAAACCCGGGAGATTCGTCTGGGCGGCAATTTTCACGGACAGCCTCTGGCCATGGCCGCGGATTATCTCTCCATGGGCCTGGCCGAACTCGGGAGTGTATCCGAAAGGCGGATCGAACGGCTGGTCAATCCCCAGTTGAGCGAACTGCCGGCGTTTCTGGTCAAGGAGGGAGGGCTGAATTCCGGTTTTATGATTGCCCAGTACACGGCCGCGGCCCTGGTCTCGGAGAACAAGGTCCTGGCCCATCCGGCCTGTGTGGATTCCATTCCCACCTCGGCCAATAAGGAAGACCATGTGAGCATGGGGACCATTGCCTTTCGCCAGAGCCGGGAGATCCTGGAGAATGTGCAGAAGGTCCTGGCCATCGAGCTGCTGTGTGCGGCCCAGGCCTATGATCTGCTCACCGGGGAACAGGCCATGCGCTCCGGAAAGGGGACCCGCATCGCCTATGAGCTCATCAGGGAAAAAATTCCGTATCTGGAGTGCGATCGGGTGCTGGGCGACGATATCGAAACCATGGTCGAACTGATCAGGGACGGCCGGCTGGTGCAGGAGGTCGAACAGGCGGTGGGCACTCTGGAATCGGGAAGCTGAAGAGGTTTGCTAAATTGCAGCGTTTTTCTGAATTGAAAATTCATAAGGTCCTGAGACATCCGGATTGCGGGCGAGGCCGGCTGTGGGATAATGCTTGCGGGTTTCATTCGGCCGGCCGGTCTCTGGACAAGAGGATGATGTCCTTGTCCGGAAATTCAACCAGGCACTGCTGCTCTTTGGCGAACCAGCAAAAGGTGTCCCGGGAAAAAAAAGCGACATGGGTGGGGTCCCGGGTATAATGCCAGGAGGCAAAGCGTTCCCGGTTAATGACCATCTGGGTCCTGATTCCCAGAAGCCCTCCAGCCCGGAGGCGCTTCACAAGCTGCTTGAGGATGGTTCCCGGTTCATGGAGGTGTTCCACCACTTCATTGCAAGTGATAAAATCGTATGTGCTGCGGAGAACCTCGGGATGATCCGCATAATAGCGATCGTAGATCTGCATCTCGTATCCGGATTCCCGGAACATCATGGCCAGGACCGGCTCCGGTCCGGAGCCGAAGTCCAGTCCTGAAGCCGGAGGGGACAGGCGCCGGCAGATGCGGTCCTGCAGCTTGGACAGGAACTCCCGGTAGCGCGGATCACAGGGATCGTTTTGATGTTTATCGTAGCGGGCTTTTTCCTGGACCGAATCAAGACGCTGATTCTGTGGCACGAACACCAGACCGCAGCAAGGGCATTGCAGGTAGTCGCGCAGCGCGTCTTGATGATAAGCCCGGCATCGTTTGGATCGGCACATGGGGCAGGGCATGGCTGGTCTCTGGTTACTGGATTCTGGTTACTGGTTACTGGTGGATGGGGTCTGGTTTCTGGATTCTGGTGTCATTGCTGGTCGCTGGACGTCCAAAAAGATACTCAAATTTTAGCTCTTATTGACGAGTTCTGAATTTATGCACAGGCGCCAGGTTCTGAAAAATGCGGTTGCGGCATCGGTTCTGCCCCTGTTTGCCGGGGCGGAGCGGGTTTTTGGGGCTCAGGCGGAGCCGGAGCCTGTTCCCGTCAATTTTCTTGTCTCCAGGCAGACCGTGTTCTGGAGCACAGCGCAGGAGCGAGACCGTTACGCTTATCTGCTGGGACGGGCGGTTCTGGAATTTGTTCAGGAGCATTTTTCCACCGGCGATCTCCCTGTCTGGAGACGTCCCCTGGCAGGTGTGGATCTCGAAAAACGGGTGGTGAACATCCTGTACTGGATGGTGCGCGGCGTGGACGTCCATCAAGAGATCTATCCGGTTGATCCGGCCTGGCTCATGGCCCAGATGCTCGAAGAGTCCTTTTTCTATGAATTTGCCGTCTCCTGGGCTTTTGCCGTGGGGGTCTGTCAATTTATCTCTCCCACAGCCACGACTCTGGGCATGGTCTGTCCCAAGAGCGAATATCAAGAGAGCAGCGGCATCAGAAATCCGGAGTTGGCCGGTGAGAAGCAGCGGCTTCGGGAGTTGTCCCAGAGACGCCGCAAGCTCAAACAAAAGCACAGGCTATTGTTTTATGACCCCCAGCGCTTGCTGGCGGATTCGCTTGCGGCCCATCGGGCAGGGACGTCCCTGCCCGAGACCGAAACCTATCTCCAGGCCCTGGAGGAGGTCAAGTCCCTGGAACAGGCCATGCAGGAGGCCCGTCGCCAGTATCGGACATTCTTGCAGAGCAATTATCAGGGTCGGGACATTTTTCGGCAGAGCGACGTTGACTTTTTGAACCGCTTTGATCAGCGCGTTTTATACAGGCTCCCGGTTCAGGCCATGGTCCGGATGATGGCTGAGCACCTGCGGGGCCGATCGGGAAATATTCTGGTCGCCACCGCTGGATATAATGCTGGACTGCCCAGCACGAGATACCCGTATCGAATCTATGAACCTTACGGCATGGTCCCCGCCTACCGGGAAACGGTGCGCTATGTATGCAAGATAGCGATCAACTATCAGGAAATCATCAAGCGAATGTGAAGAGCGCCCGTCTTTACAACCTGTCAAATTTGGGCGAAGATAGGGTGCATCACACAAGAGCAGAGTGTGCCTGCGAAGATGTTTTCAATGGCCATTGAATCAGCAGGGACTTCCTTCAAGCCACAGTTTCCATGAAAAACCCATGCATGAACAGGCGTATTTTTCAAGTTTGAGCCGGATGTTATTGACCGCAGGCAGTTTTGTGCTTGTGGTGGCCGGGATGCGGGTGGCCAGCCCGATTCTGGTCCCGTTCCTTCTGGCCTGCTTTATTGCCATTATCTGCGCCCCGGCCCTGTACTGGATGCAGGAAAAAAAGATTCCCCAGTTTATTTCGGTGATCTTTCTGGTTCTCGTTATTCTGGTGGTCGGATTTTTGCTGGTTGCGGTCCTGGGCACCTCCCTGAACAACTTCCTGAACAGCCTGCCGGAATACGAAGCCTTGATCATGGAGAGAATGACCTATTTCGTCAATTTGATTGAAGGCTTCAACATGAAGATCTCCAGTGATCTTTTGACCCAGTATTTCAATCCTGAGAATGTATTTCAGATGGCCGCCAATATTTTTACCCGGCTGAGCAATGTCTTGACCAATATCTTCATGATCCTTTTGACGATCTTTTTCCTGCTCCTGGAGCTGTCCGGCATTCGGGACAAGATGTACCGGGCATTCACCGTCCCCGAAGGCTCCGTAACCTACATGGATGCCTTTGTGAGGAGCGTCAACCGCTATCTGTCCATCAAAACCCTGCTCAGTTTCAGCACAGGGGTCGTGATCTATATTTTTCTGGAATTCGTCGGCGTGGATTTCCCACTGCTCTGGGGATGTCTGGCCTTCCTGTTCAATTTCGTGCCCAACATCGGCTCGATTATGGCGGCCGTTCCTCCGGTGATTCTGGCCTTTATCCAGTTGGGCGTCGCCCCCACCCTGGTGACCATCATCGGCTATCTGGTGGTGAATGCCGTGATCGGCAATCTTATCGAACCGCGACTGCTGGGCAAACGGCTGGGGCTGTCCACCCTGGTGGTCTTTCTCTCCCTGGTCTTCTGGGGCTGGGTGTTGGGTCCGGTGGGTATGCTGCTGTCCGTGCCCCTGACCATGGTGGTGAAGATTGTACTGGAAAACAGCGAAGATACCAAATGGATTGCCATCCTGCTGGGCCCGTGAGTCATGGGCAATGACTTGAGATGCTGATCGAAGTGAGAGTTCAGGTGTCAGCCCTGCCGCTGGCCGCAGGACGTCCAGTTTGATCATAAAAGAAACTTTGAGTTGTCTCCTCCGTCACCCCGGCGTAGGCCGGGGTCCAGCTTTTTCAGTCTGGATTCCGGCCTGCGCCGGAATGACGGAGTAAGAAAAATGAAGTTTCATACCAGGTTTCAGCTGAAGTTTCAATAGTGAACCAAAGGAAACAGGAGAGAATGGATGATTCAAGCCTTGAAGGATGCAACAACGGTCTGCAACACGATGAATCGGTCCGGTTTCGATGCCTATATTATCAATACCATGCTGCACGAACGGATACTGCAGGACGGGAGCAAACAGGAGGTCGATATAGCGGCTGACTTGGATGTTGATGAGCTGTACAAAATTTTTAGCAAGGTGATCCATTTGCATGAAGAAGGCGTGCTTGGCGCTGTGCAGGAAGGGGAGACCCTGGTCCGGTTTTACAGGACCGATTCCGAGACCATCGGCCACCCTGAATCCACTGTCATCCGCCTGACGCCCAGGCTGCGGGCGGAACTCGAACAACGCGGGGAACAGCTGGAAAACCTGATCTATCCTGCGCGATATCAAGCAGAAGACGCCTACCACGGGTTTGCGGAGTGGGGGGAGGGGGCGATCCGTTTTCAAGGAGATCCCGAGTTGACCCTCAAGGGAAATTTTCTGCTCGGGTTGCGGGCCATGCGCTTCGCCGCCAACTTCAACATCTCCATCGAACCGAATTCATGGATGGCCATTGTGCGCAATGCGCAGAACATCCTGGACTTTGTGCCCATGCAGGATATCCTGGACGAATGGCAGAAAGTGGTGGCGGAAAACAGCTGGTATTTTGTCCGCCTGATGTTTGATGCCGGCATTCTGCAGGGGTTGATCCCGGAAGTATCCACTTTGACCTCGGTCAGACAAAACCGGGAAGACAACGGACAGGAGCAGTCGGTTTTTGAGCATACCCTGGAGACCATGCGCTTCTACGGGGAGCAGCTGCCCTATGACTGGTACGGCATGCTCGCCTGTCTGCTGCATGATGTCGGCAAAATGCAGACCGCCCAGTTTGCCCAGGAGCAATGGTTTTTTGAACAGCATCACATCATCGGGGCCCATCAAGCCAGGAAGATTCTCCGACGGCTGGGATTCATTCCCGAGGACATCGGCCTGATCTGTCATCTGGTCCGAAATCACAAGCGTTTCGATTACATGCTCAATGAAAAGGGGATCCGGCGTTTTAAAGGCCTGGACGAATATCCCCGGATTATCGAGATGGCCAGGGCCAACATCGAGGCCAAAGGGGGAAGCTACAAGGCTTTCAATCATAACATCAAATACCTGGAGCGGGCCGATGTTCCGGAAGAAATGACCGAACCCCTCTTGAACGGCAACGAGATCATGGACTTCACCGATCTTCAGCCCGGACCGATTGTGGGGGTCATCCGCAAGGCCCTTCTCCAGGCCCAGATCGACGGACGTGTGTCCTCCGTTCCCGAGGCTATTGACTTCATCTGCTGGTACAAGGCCCATGAAAAGCTCTAGATATTTTTTTCATGAAGCCATGGAAAAAATATAGGGGGCGAACTTAATTCTGACTTCGTACCGACATTACGGCTTTGAACCTTAAGAAACTAAAATAATTAGAAATATTTGAAACATTAATAAAATTAGACAAATATCGAAATTCGAAGCACGAAATCCGAAACAAATTTCAAATGACAAAAATTCAAAATATCAGAAAAGCATAATGATAAAAATTTGCTTTTATTGTGTATTTTTTTTAAGCTTTGTTTTTGACATTTGAAAATTTGAATTTCGTGCTTGTTTCGAATTTCGGGTTTCGTGCTTCGAATTTACAATAAGCAGATAGTTGTCCAAAAAAATATCTCAAACTTTAGCTTTTGGTAAAGAGCTCTGTAATTGCACCAAACACACGACCGATAGCGGCTCCAGGTGATTCACGGTTGCCGGACAGCACTCCGGGTTTGGAATCCAGCGGCATTCATGCGGAAGACTCAAAGGTCTGGGAATGGTCTCTTGTCCTGAGTGCCATGGGCATCCGGCATCGGGTCCGACGACCGGAGAAGGGCGGGGGCTTTCTCATCCGGGTCGATCAGGGTGAGTTGGACCGGGCCCGGGAAGAAATCCGGCTCTATGAGCAGGAAAACCTCCCTGGTGAACAGGAAAGTGTCCCGAACCACAAACAGGCCGGCGATTCAACCTTCTGGATTCTCCTCGGGCTGGCGCTTTTCTATAAATGCGTCCGTCTGGACCTGGCCGGTTTCGGCTACGACCCCATCCCCTGGCACGAACTCGGCCGGGTTGATGCCTGGATGGTTCAAAACGGTGAATGGTGGCGCCTGGTCACCGGCCTGACCCTGCACGCCGACCCGGCCCATCTCGTGGGGAATCTGCTCATCGGCGGCGTGTTCGTGGTCCTGCTCTGCCGCGATGTGGGACCCGGGCTGGCCTGGCTGCTTGTTGTGGCCAGCGGAGCCGCGGGCAACGGCCTGAATGTCCTGATGCAGGGTTTTCCCCATGCCTCGGTGGGCTGGTCCACCTCGGTCTTTGGAACGGTGGGCATCTTGAGCGGTGTGCGGCTGCTGGACACCCGGGGTCCCGGCTGGCCCAGACGGCTGCTGCCCCTGCCCGCCGGTCTGGGGCTTCTGGCCATGCTCGGGACCGGCGGCGAGAATACCGATCTGGGAGCCCATCTGTTCGGTTTCGGGGCCGGACTCCTGGCCGGACTCGGGACCGGGTTCCTGGACCTCGGCCGTCGAATCGAATCAAGCGGCTTCAACCGTCTTTTGCTGGCCGGCGCTCTGGGTCTGGTGGCCTGCAGCTGGCTCGCGGCCCTGTACTTCGGCAGCCCGGAGTGATGCAAGACTGATCACTCGTATGAAACTTGATTTTTCTTACTCCGTCACCCCGGCGTAGGCCGGGTTCCAGCTTTTTCAGTCTGGATTCCGGCTCCCGGATCGGGGTCCGGGATGACGTTC
>CAZUMF010000119.1:0-13248 GCA_964621385.1 uncultured Desulfohalobiaceae bacterium | reverse complement strand
ACAAGTCACCAACTTGAAAAGGTACTACAGTTTGGGCGCCTTTCGCACCTTCGTAATAATCTTTGGATTGAGATTGGAGTCAGGCTCATCCCAAAACAGAGTGACGCTTTCAGACAAAGAACCGGTTGCAATGAGCCTGGCAATCATGGCCAGTTTTCGCAGTCCCTCGGCTACAAGATGCATTTCCAGTCTGTTCCCATTCATGTTCAGATAAAATCATCCTGATTTGTCCAAAGCCGCCTTTGACACCATGGCTGACTCAAGCGCGGTTAGCATTTTGTGAATTGGTTCCAGACGTTCAAGCCCTTTCCAAAGCGAAAATCCGCATTCTTGAAGGCTGTGAAATTCTTTAAATGGAGAGATTCAAGCATGTTGTGGTCTCACTGTCTCGGACATCGACAAATCGGCATTTCTGATATTGAGGCATAGAGCAGCCATAGGACGGGCGCTTATACACGAAGAGTTCAAAATATGTCGATGCTTTGGGCAAAGAGAACAGGGCGCTTGCGGATCACCGCCTGCAGCTTGCTGAACACACTTTCTGCTGAGTCAAGATTTTCCGGAAGAGGGTTTCATGCGTTTGCCTGGAGCGGCGGCAGACCGGATGGAGGAAAAAGAGGCGGTTTGGAGTCCGCCTCTGGTGTGGATTTGCTGGTGCGAGAGGGGAGATTCGAACTCCCACGGATATACCGCTGGATCCTAAGTCCAGTGCGTCTGCCAATTCCGCCACTCTCGCAGAACACGGAAGACTATCCTTGCCGGACCGGGGTGTCAACTGAAGAAGATTTTATCCAGAGAAACCGTGAAGCCTTCGAGCACGGTTGATGAAACCTGGCCGGTTGTGCGCATTTTTTGAGACAATGAAAACGCTGTGTTGTGATTGATGTAGATTTCGATTAGGTCTTTTGGTCCAAAATGGCATCGTCCCAGTCCCTGGGATTGTATGGTCTCGGGATCAGAAATGTTTTCTGTTGTTCCGGCAAACGAATGGTTTCGGATTCCATGGAGCCTCCTGATCAGAGCTGCTGCCTGAAGTTCAAAGACTGCTTCAAGGTCTCCCGGTCCATGTGCTTGAGTTCTGAACCGATGGGGATTCCCTGGGCCAGGCGGGTGATGTGCATGTCCGGATAGGTCCTGCGGATCAGGTTGCTGATGTAGGATTCCGTGGCCTCGCTGTCCCGGGTGGTCCCCAGGGCCAGGATGATCTCCTGGATTTCGCCGCCGGCGAGCCTCTCCTGCAGGAGATCCGTGGCCAATGCTTCGCTCTGCATGCCGTTCAAGGGCGAGAGCAGCCCGCCCAGGACCAGATACTTGCCGGAATAAAATCCGGCTTCATCAATGGTCAGCAGGGCGTCCCAGTCGGCCACCAGGCAGAGCTGTTCGTCGCTGCGGCGGGGATCGGAGCAGATGGGGCAGGGATCGGTTTCACTGATGCTGCCGCAGTACCTGCATAAAGAGAGCGAGTCCCGCAGCTCAAGGATGGACCGGCCCAGGGACCGGGTCGTCTCTTCCGGCTGGTTGAGCAGGGTCAGCGCGATCCGCAGGGCGGATTTCGGGCCGAGGCCCGGCAGCCGCGCCAGTTGATCCACAACAATGCGCAGGGCGTGGGGCAGCTTGTCCATCAGACGATCCCCGGGATTTTCAATCCGCCTGTAATTTTCGACATCTCGCTTTCCATCATCTCTTTGGCCTTTTTCAGGGCCTCGTTGGTGGCGGTCAAAATGAGATCCTGGAGCATGTCCAGATCGTCGGCATCCACCACGCCGGGGTCGATGGTGATCTCCCTGATTTCTTGCGAACCCGATGCCTTGACGGTGACCATTCCACCTCCGGAGCTGGCCTCCACGGTTTTGTCCGCCAGCTCTTCCTGCATGGCGGCGATTTTTTTCTGCATGACCTGTGCTTGACGCATCATTTCCTGCATGCCCATGTTGTTGTCTCCTTATTCCTTTTGATTGGTCCCCACGTCAATGATCCTGGCCTGGAAATCCCTGAGCATGGTTTGGACGCGGGGATTTTTTCGGATCGACTGTTTGAGATCGGCCGGTTTTTGGGGGGCCTTGTCCGGTTCCGACTGCAGGCGCACCTGCATATCCCTTTGGAAATATTCACTGGCCATGCTTTTGAGGACCTGCATTTTTTTGCCGCTTTTGAGCAGGCCGGCCAGAAAGGGCGTGCAGTCGATTTCCAGGACATTGTCCCGGATATGGCCTGTACACTGGTTCAGGTTCGGCAGAGCAGTGCCGTTGCTTTTCGCGTTGAAATAGTCCAGAAAGCCTTTCCAGTCCAGGGAAGCGTCGCCTGAGACCCTTGCGGCGGGTTCCGGGGGGGATTCCGGAGGCTGCGGGGGCGTGTTTGGAGCGGGATTTGCCTTTTCCTGCCCGCCTGGGGGTGTGCGGCCCTTATCCGGATCGGGCCGGCTCTGTTTCGAGGCCGGTTCTTTGCTTTCCGGGGGCCGGCTTGTCTCGGTCTGCAGCTGCTTCAGCGGAAGAAGGTCCGGCAGATAGGCCAGATTCAGCAAGAGCAGTTCCAGAGCGAGTCCCGGATCGGTACTGGTCATGACCCTGCGCTGCCCTTCCAGGGTCAGCTGCCAGGAAGCATGGATTCTGGACAGGGAAATGGAGTCGGCCATGGCTTTGAGTTCAGAGCATTCCTCCAGGGGCAGCTCCAGAAAATCAAAGGCCTGCTCTCCGGTCTGTTTCAAGAGAAAAAGGTTGCGCCAGAGCGTGCTCATATCCTGGAGAAAAAAACCAAGGTCCAGGCCTGTATCGAGCAGATTTTGCGTGATGTCCATGATTTTTAGGCAATCCTGCCCGGTACAGGCCTGAATAAGGGCATGCAGGATCTCCTGACCGGCCAGGCCGAGGATGTCCTTGACCTCTTGGAGTTCAAGGCGTTCCTGGCCGAGGGCCAGGATCTGGGAGAGGGCGGACAGGCAGTCCCGGACGCTGCCGCCGCCTTTGCGGATAATGATCTTGAGGGCCTGCGGGTCGAAACCGATGCCCTCTCTTTCAAGAATCCCCTCCAGGAAAGTTTCCATTTCCTTGTGGCGCACCCGTTTGAAGGTGAAGTGCTGGCAACGGCTGATAATGGTCTGGGGAAACTTATGGGGTTCGGTGGTGGCCAGAATGAAAACAGCGTGCCGCGGCGGTTCCTCCAGGGTCTTGAGCAGGGCATTGAAGGCGTTCTTGGAGAGCATGTGCGCTTCATCGATGATGATCATCTTGTAGCGGCATTCAAGCGGCGCATACCCGATTTCTTCGTTCAGTTTCCGGATATGGTCGACGCCGGTATGGGAGGCGCCATCGATCTCGGCCACGTCAACAGAGGCCCCCCTGGTGATCTGCCTGCAGTATTCACACTGATTGCAGGGTTCCTGGGCTGGATAGTGCACACAGTTCAGGGCCTTGGCCAGAATCCTGGCCAGGGTCGTCTTGCCGACCCCCCGGGTGCCGCTGAAGAGATAGGCTGGAGCGATTTTTTCTTCAGCCGCGCTCCTGGAGAGGATCTTTTTGATTTGATCCTGGCCCACCACCTGGGCAAAGGTCTGGGGGCGGTAGGTCGCTGTCAGGGGCCGAGAGGACATGGGTATTTACAATTGACGATCGAAGATTGAAGATTGAATATTGCTGCATTGAGACATTGCAGGCTATTGAAGTTTTACTGCTCCAATTTTGGTTTTCACAACAAAGGCTGCTGATCCCAAGGCTTCAGGTCAAAATGTCCATAATAGCTAAGTTGGATCAGTATAAAAGGCAAATCGTATGAAACTGGAAATTGATGGCAGAGAGCCGTTAGATCATTGCTTGCTATTTTATCGCAGCAATCCAAAATCCAAAATCTACAATCCGCAATCCAAAATCCTACACCTCTGTCAGCCATCCGGCGTATTTCAGATTGTCGCCGTGCACCACAGAGAAAAACTCCTGCTGGAGCAGTTGGGTGACCGGTCCGGCCTCCCCGGCGCCGATGGCGCGTCTGTCGATGGCTCTGATCGGGGTCAACTCCGCGGCTGTACCGCAGAAAAAGGCCTCATCAGCCACATACAGCTCGTCCCGGGTAAACCGCTGTTCCACAACCTGATACTCCATATCTCGGGCCATGGTTATGAGGCAGTCCCGGGTGATGCCCGGCAAAACCGAGCCCAGAGGCGGGGTCTTGAGGACGCTGTTTTTGATGCAGAAGATATTTTCTCCAGAAGCCTCGGCGACATAGCCTTCGCTGTCCAGCATGAGGGCTTCGTCGTAGCCGTCGGCCAGGGCCTCCCGCTTGGCCAGGATCGAGTTGACGTAATTCCCGTTGATCTTGGCTTTGGTCATCATGCTGTTCACCTGGTGCCGGGTGAAGCTGGAGGTTTTGACGGCCACGCCCTTCTGGAGGGCCTCTTCGCCGAGATACGCCCCCCAGGGCCAGACCGCGATGATCACATGGACCGGATTGTCCGCAGGGAACAGGCCCATGGCCCCTTCACCGAGAAAGGCCATGGGACGGATATAGCCGGCTTGAAGATGATTGATCCTGAGGGTATTCAGGATGGCCTCGAAGATTTCCTGCCGGGTGAAGGGGATTTCGACCATGGCGATATGGGCCGAGTCAAAGAAGCGGGCCACATGCTCCTCAAGGCGGAACACGGCTGAGCTTCCATCACTGCACTGATAGCAGCGGATGCCTTCAAAAACGCCGCACCCGTAATGCAGGGTATGATTGAGGACATGGATAGTGGCTTCTTCCCAGGGGATAAGCTGACCGTCGAACCAGATTTTTTCAGTCTTCTGCACCATGCTGGAAGCTCCTGTGCTTGACATTGTTGGATGAGCGGTTGTGGAGTATACAGGTGAACGCAATCATTTTCAATCGTCTCTTGACCGTCTTCAGCCCTGGCTCGTCCTGAGAACGATCTGGACCGGGGCCATAGTGAAACCGAACTGTTTTCTGATCTGCTTTTCCAGGTAGCGCAAATAATTGTTCTGAACAAGCGCATGATCGTTGCAAAAACAAACAAAGGTCGGGGGTGAGGTCTTGGCCTGGGTCAGGTAATAGAATTTGGCCCGTCTGCCCTTGACCACGGCGGGCTGATGCCTGCTGATGACTGCCTGCAGGGTCCTGTTGAGCTCTCCGGTGCCCACCCGGAGATTGCATTCGTCCCACAACTTCTCGGCCAGGGGCAAGATGCCGCCAAGCCCGGCCTTGGTGACGCTGGAGGTGTAAATTTTCGGGACATGCGAACAAAAGCGAAGCTCCTGGTCAAAATAGGCCTTGAGCTTGGGGCGGTCCCTGCGGCTGACCAGATCAATCTTGTTCACGGCCACGAGCAGAGGGGTCTTTTCCTTGTCCAAAAAGGTGAGCAGCTTTTTATCCTGAAAGGCAAGCGGCTGCATGCCGTCCAGGACCAGAATGGTGACCTGGGCCCGTTTGCTGGTTTTCAAGGCCCTGAGGATGCTGAAACGCTCCAGGGAATCCTGGATTTTGCTCTTGCGCCGGACCCCGGCCGTGTCCAAAAACCAGTACTCCCGGCCGTTCCGGAGCAGGGATACATCCACGCTGTCCCGGGTGGTCCCGGCTTCAGGGCTGACGATCAAGCGCTTTTGGCCGAGCAGGCTGTTGATGATGGATGATTTGCCCACATTGGGCCGTCCGAGCAGGGCCAGACGGAGTCCCGGTACTGCTGACGCATCAGCGGGGGCCGGCTCTTGAGCGCTTTCCGGCAGCAGGGCGCTCAGCCGTTCGATCAGGGCGTTGACGCCGTATCCATGCGCGGCCGAGACCGGTGTCATGGACAGGCCCAGGCCATGAAAGTCGCTTTGCAGCGGCTCTTCGAGTTCGGGCCCATCCACCTTGTTCACCACCAGATGAACGGGTTTGCCGGAACGTCTGATGAAGGTCAAAAGCTGTTCGTCCACTGGATTGAGGCCCTCTCTGCCGTCAACCACCAGCAGGATGAGTTCGGCCTCGTTCATGGCCTCCCTGGCCTGGGCAAAGATGTCTTCTTCCGGGTAGGTGCGGCCCTCGGGATCGATGCCGCCGGTGTCCACCAAGGCCAGGGGACCGTGTTCGGTTTTGATTTCACCGTAGATGCGGTCTCTGGTCACTCCGGGCCGGTCATGGGTCAGGGCTTTGTTTTTGCGGATCAGCCTGTTGAACAACGTGGATTTTCCCACGTTGGTCCGGCCGATGAGGGCGACTACAGGTGGCATCATTGATACCGCTGCTTCAGGATTTCATCCAGGCTCTGCTTGTAAGGCGGCTCGAGCAGTCCCTTTTCCGTGATGATGTTCGTGATCAGCTGATGCGGAGTGACATCAAAGGCGAAATTGTACACCGGGACCTCCCGGGGGGTGATCCGCTGTTCGCCGATATGGGTGACTTCGGCTGCAGGCCGGGCTTCGATGGGAATGTGCTCGCCGCTCTTGGTTTCCGGATCGACGGTGGTGGACGGTGCGGCCACATAAAAGGGAATCTCGTGCTCACGGGCCAGCAAGGCCAGGGTGTAGGTCCCGATCTTATTGGCGGTGTCTCCGTTGGCGGCGATGCGGTCGGCTCCCACCAGGACCGCATCCACCAGTCCTCGGGCCATGAGCAGGCCTGCTGCGTTGTCACAGGCGACCTTCACCGGGATGGCGTCGTTGTGCAGCTCATAGGCGGTCAAACGGGCTCCCTGCAGAAAGGGTCTGGTTTCATTGGCAATGACGGTCAGGGTCTTGCCTGCGGACTTGGCGGCCCGGAAGACCCCGAGGGCGGTGCCGTAGCCCCCTGTGGCCAGAGCCCCGGCATTGCAGTGGGTCATCACGGTCTGTCCGTCGGCAAACAGTTTTTCGCCGATCCGGCCCATTTTTTTGTTGGCGGCGATGTCTTCGAGATGGATGTCCTTAGCCAGCTGCAGCCACATCCAGCAGAGGTCCTGGTAGCCGATATCGGCGTCCGCTTTCCAATAGCCCCGCATCCGGGCGACGGTATGGCTCAGGTTCACCGCCGTAGGCCGGGCCCTGGCCAGGCGGTTCAGCTTGTCATTCACGATTTTCTGCCATTCCGGATCCGTGGGGTCCTGGGAGGCCACGGCCAGGCAGCAGCCGTATCCGGCCGTGACCCCGAGGGCCGGAGCCCCGCGGATGACCATGGTCTGAATGGCCTCCACCACATCGTTGATCCGGCGGCAGACGAACCATTTTTCCTGCTCCGGCAAAAAACGCTGGTCCAGAAGGAACAGAACCTGTTCACTCTCGGAATATCGGATATGATTTTTCATTGCAAAAGCTCTTGCAGCTTTTCAGTGACCAGTTTGGGGTTGGCCTGCCCTTTGGTTTTTTTCATGACCTGGCCCATGAAAAAACTGAGCAGCTTCTTTTTCCCGGCCTTGTAGGCGGCCAGCTCCCCGGGATTTTCCGCAATGACCTCTTCCACGATCCGCGTCAGCTCGGAATCATCGGAGATCTGGACAAAGCCTTTTTCCTGGACAAAGGTCTCGGGGTCCAGATCCTGGACCAGCAATTCAGGAAAGATCTGCTTTCCTGTCTTGGAACTGATTTTACCCGAGTCGATGAGTTTCAGCAAGGCGGCAAAACGCTCGGGGGTGAAAGGACACTCACGCAATACAAGATCCTGTTCCCGCATCTCCCGAAGCAGATCGGTCATGATCCAGTTGCTGACCTCTTTGGCAGGGGGGCCCAGGGCAACCGTGGCCTCAAAATAGTCGGCCACCTCCCGTTCAGCCGTCAACAATCCGGCATCGTACTCCGGTAGGGCGTAGGCCTCCTGAAAACGATTCATCTTGGTCCGGGGCAGCTCCGGGAGTTCCGCGGCCCAGGTTGCGATGTCCTCCTGGGGCAGTTGCATGGGCACGAGATCCGGATCGGGAAAGTACCGGTAATCGTGGGCCTCCTCCTTACCCCGCATGGAACGTGTCGTTCCCGTGGCCTCATCAAAGAGTAGGGTTTCCTGGATAACGGCCTCCCCGTCTAAGAGCAGATCTTCCTGGCGCTGGATTTCATAGTCCAGGGCCTTGTGCACATGCCGGAAGGAGTTCATGTTCTTCAGCTCACTCCGGACCCCCAGCTGTTCCTGACCAAGTGGCCGCAGAGAGACATTGGCGTCGCAGCGGAAGTTGCCTTCCTCCATGTTCCCATCGCAGATGTCCAGATAGACCAGAATGGAACGCAGCTGCTTCAAATAGGCCACTGCCTCTTCGGCGGAGCGCAGGTCCGGTCCGCTGACGATCTCAATGAGGGGCACCCCGGTCCGGTTCAAGTCCACATAACTCAGATTTTCATGCCTGGAATGAATGGATTTGCCGGCATCGTCCTCCATGTGGATTCTGATGATGTTGACCGTTCGTTCATAGTCCGGGGATTCAATGATCAAGCAGCCGTTTTCAGCCAGCGGCGCCTCGTACTGCGATATTTGATAGCCCTTGGGGAGATCGGGATAAAAATAGTTCTTCCGGGCGAAAACGGAGCGGTCGTTGATCCGGCATTGCACGGCCAGGGCCATTTTGACGGCGAACTCCACCGCCTTTTTGTTGATGACCGGGAGGGCTCCGGGCATGCCGGTACATACCGGGCAGGTGTTGGTATTGGGGCTGTCGCCAAAATGGGTGGAGCAGGCGCAAAACAGTTTGGACCGAGTCTTGAGCTGGGCATGGACTTCCAGGCCGATCACGGCTTCAAATGCAGACATGGGGAACTCGTAGGGATTGAATCTTGACTATTGAAGACTGAAGATTGCTGAATACGTGTACAGTGCAAATTTTCGCTTATTGTAAAGAGCTCAAAAATTTTCAGGCTCCGGTCATTCGGCCAGGAGCAGAAAGACCCTGGCCTGCTCTTTCAGGATGCCGGCCAGGGCGCCGGCTTCCGGACCGAAACCGCAAAAAAGATCCAGGTGGTGATTTTGGATGGCCCCGCCGACATCCTGGGGCAGGCCCGGCCCACACAAGGCAATCATACCTTCTCGCCCGGGATCTGGCAAGTCCGCCTGAAACAGGAGCAATGAGCCCAGGGGCAGGATCCTGGGGTCCGTCGCCACACTGACCCTGGGAGTCAGTTCCTGGCCCATGGCCCCGTAAGGCCCCCCCTGCCGGAGCCGGAAGAAGACATAGCTGGGATTCGAGTAGAGGATCTCCGGCAGCAGCTCAGGGTGGCGGTCCAGATAGCCCCGGATGGACTGCATGCTGAGCTGCCCGGGGTCAAGCAGGCCCTGGGCGGCCATGTACCGGCCGAGCGAGGTGTAGGGCCTCCCGTTTTTCGCGGCGTAGCCGATGGGCTGCAGGGAACCGTCGGGAAGATACAGTCGGCCCGAGCCCTGGATCTGCAAAAAAAAGACATCCACCAGGTCCTTGGCCCAGGCCAGGACCTCGGCCTTTCCTTCAAGCGCTCCCTGTTCTTCTATGGCCCGGCGGTCCGGGTAGGACTGAATGCGGTTGTCTTCGATTCTGTACACGAGCTGCTCGCCCTTCCATCTGGGGTGAAAGTTCCCGAGGTCGGCGGTTTGCAGGTCCGAGGGCCGTCCGTAAATCGGATGCGCATAGCCCGGTCTCGGGTTCAGAGCGGCCGGGACCAGGGGTTCGTAGTAGCCGGTAAGCAGGGAGGGCGGACGAAGTTCATACCAGGAAAAGGCCTGCTGCAGCAGGCGGGGGTCCTGATCGAGCTGGGGCAGCAGGCCCTGCAGACGCTCCAGGGTCGCTTGTATGCGTCTCCAGGGGACACGGAAGCCGTACACATCCACCGCCGGGTCCTCCGGGGCCTGCGCAGCGACAAAGGTCAGGCTTTTCTCCAGAGGGGGCGCGAGGTCCCGCCAGGAATTGAGACCCTGTCTGCTGAGATCGATGTTGTGCACAATGGCCTCTGTCTCGTCCTGGGAAAGGGCCTGAAATCCAGGACCGGGTCTGATTTCAGGTCCTCCGCACCCCGCGGCAGCCGCCAGGAGCAGCAGAGAGCAGAGCCACTGTTTCAGATCCAGTCTCCGTGCGGGGCATTGGCGCCCGGACTGAACCTCGCGGGTACACAGCAAAGGACGATGACTGTTCATGGGGATTTCTGTCTTTCCAGGATACGGTAGAGTACGACGTATTTGTTGATATTGTTCACATACTGGACTGTTTCACGACCGATGAGCTGCAGGACCGCCAGTTCAACATGGCGGAACCAGATATTCGGATTAAGCCCCATTTTCTCCGCCAGCCTGCGGGCTTTCTGGATTTTTGCGGGGCCGGCGTTGTAAGCGGCCAGGGCCAGGCGCACCTGGTCCCGGGGGTGAATAGCCTCGGAGCTGAAGTATTCATCCCGGATGAGGGCCAGATATTTGACCCCGGCCCGGATGTTGTTCTTCAGGTCCGTCACATTGTCGATCCCGATCCGTTCGTCCCGGGCCGTGGAGGGCAGGATCTGCATGAGGCCGAGAGCGCCGCTCTGATTCCGCTTGGAGTGGTCCAGGCCGGACTCCTGGTAGGCCATGGCCAGAATGAGCAGCCAGTCAAAGCCATAGCGTTCGGCGTACTGTTTCATGATGCCCTTGAACGGTTTAATTTTCACCCAGGCATCAATGTCTTTGGGAATCGTGAGCTTGCGGGCGTCCTTGTAGTAGCGCTTGAAATACATGTTTCCGCGCAGGGTGCCCTGCTTATGGGTCTTGAGAAAATCATTGAGGCTGGCCAGAAGTTTGGGATTGTTCCGGCGAACCATCCAGGCGATTTCAGACCCCGTGCGCAGGGTGATGTCCGGATGCAGCGTGATATGGTCAAAAACCTGCGCCCAGGCCTCGGCAATATGGCTGTCGGCCACCGTAATGCTGACAGCGCCGAAGTTCACGAGTTCCAGAATGTCTTCAGTCTCCAGTTCTTCCGGGGCGAGGAGCAGGTGGACCTCTTCTCTGCCCAGACGCTGGAGCTCGGTGTTGAGGGCGCGCAGGCTCTGATAGTAACTGCTGCTTTTGCGGACAAAGACGGTTTTCCCGGAGAGATCGAAAACATCATTGAGCCCTGTGGAGCCAGAGTGAGTGACCACGATTTCATCGATACCCGTGAGATACGGGGCAGTGAAGGCGACTTTGGCCTGTCGGTCCGGGGTGATGGTCAGACCGGCTGCAGCGATGTCCCCAAGCCCCTGCACAAGATTGGGGATCAGTTCGTCCCGGGCCACCGGAATGAACTCCAAGGCCACTTGAAGATGCTGGTCGTTGATGTGTTTGTTCAGATAGGCCTCGTAGTCCTTGAGCAGGGCGTATTCATAGCCCACGAGATGGCCGTTGTCGATGAAAAAATTCGTCCGGTTGACCGTGGTCAAAATCCGGATGTATCGTTTTTTGATGAGCCCGGGCAGGTCATCGTGGTATTGGGAGCTCAAATGGCCGTCGAAATGAAGCGGCGCCAGACAGTTCCCCAGGGACGGGCAGATCAGGAAGAGACTTGAAAAAAACAGAACCAGGCCCGGGGCCATCCAGTGTTTTCTGAGACGCCACTGGGGGCGGCCGCCAGGCCGGTTGACCGGCAGGGCCTTCAAGGGGCAGGGACAGGGAGCACTGTGTTCAGGGCTGCTTTCAGAGTTCGATCTCATAAAGGGTATGCGAGCCGGATTTGCCTTTCAAGCTGGTTTGATGCGCCCTGTAGGCCAGGGATGGTTCCTTGATTTTTCTGAAAGCGGATTCCGAGAGGAGCAAGCGTGTTCCAAAATCCTTGTTGGCGGCTTCGATGCGGCTGGCCAGGTTGACGCTGTCTCCAATAGCCGAAATTTTACTCATTTTTCCGGTGTCGAACCTGCCGATGATGGCTTTGCCGTGGTTGATGCCGGTCCTGATGCCGAAGGTGCGATCGTACATCTGATCCAGATATCGATTAAAGCTGTTCAATGCCTGGTTCATGGTCCGGGCAGCATTAAGGGCGTCCAGAACCGGGTTGGGACGTTCTTTAAGAACCCCAAACAGGGCCAGTATGCCGTCGCCGGCCACATCGCTGATAATCCCGTGGTGGTCTTCGATGATGGTATTCATGGTTCGATAATACCGGTTGAGAACATGCACCACGTCGTAGGCCGGAAAGGTTTCAGCAAACTGGGTATAATTTTCGATGTCCGCAAATAACACGGCGAGTTCGACTTCCCTGCCGAATCGAGTCCCGGATTCATCTCCGATCTGTTTCAGGATGATTTCAATGTCCAGATCATCGACCACTGCCCGTTTGATGGTGATGTTTCCAGTGATCCGCGTCTGGCAGGCCAGACGGATATGCTCGGGGAAACCGAGCTGTCGGGTGACGCGTTCTTCCTTTCTGTTTCTGGGCAGGCAGTTGTCCAACCCGTCGAGAATGTAGACCCGGCAGGTGGAGCATCGGGCCTGACCGCCGCAGACATGGGTGTGTTTGATCCCGGCCTTGAGGGTGGCCTCGAGGATGGTGCTGTTGTCAGCCGCAGGGATGGTCAGACCGTCAGTCTGGGAAAAGATTTCGACCATTGTGTCCGTCCAGGCAGCAAAGGGTCCAAAAAATCGTTAAATGGTCGCGCACTGAAATAGCCCTGAAGAGAGGCGCCTTTGCGATCCAGCCTGTGACCATACACAGAATTTATGGAAACGACAAGATGAGAAGAAGGGGCGCTGAAGGAACAGATTGCGTCTCAACTTTCGGACTTGAAGTTACATTCTGAGTAACAGTCAATGATCTTAATTTGTTGAAAATTTTTTGTTGAAAGACTCTTTCTCTTTGTTTATAATATTAGTTCGAAGAAACACTTAAACAAAAAGGAGAAATTGTCCACATAAAAAATGATCAAATTCATGCTAATTGTCAAGAATCTGTTTTGTATCTCAACAGAATCGATCAATTTTTTAAAAATTTAATATCAAAACAATTCTCAATAGATCTCGAATCCGTAAAGAGAATGGCATGCAGCATTCTACTTTATTAGTATGTATTATGGATCTATACCATTTGTATGTTCAAATTTCTTTCAGTGGTGGAGCTTTTGGCCCGTGTCTTTGATCATTGCGAGCACAAATATTTGCGGGGCTTCCGATTCCTCAATCTGAGCTGGTCAGATGGTGCAAGTTTCATCCCTAAGGATATGCCCAACATTCTCTACACGTTTGGCGGAAAGCGTCTCACCTTGTCTGACATCTACCGCCGGATCAAAAAACGGCCAGGTAAGGCCAAAATCCTGGGAAGCGTCATTGTAACCATGAATGATGGTCTTTCCGCCAAAATTGTCTTTGTTCGCAATCGCAACACACGAGGGTGGCTGGCGATATTGTCCACGAACATTGACCTGC
>CAZUMF010000118.1:0-13355 GCA_964621385.1 uncultured Desulfohalobiaceae bacterium | reverse complement strand
ACCGTGATTTTTTACTGCAGGTCCTACAGGAAAGCGATTGGAACAAGGCCGAGGCCGGGCGCCGGCTGGGTATGAGCCGGACATCTATTTGGAAGTACATGAAGAAATGGGATATTCCTTTGCAGCGGAACTAAAAAAACAAACAGAATACATCAATTTGCTTTGGGTCATGTTTCCAGCTTCAGCCGCACAAAGAACATATGAAACCTGAAACCATTCCGGGAGGCAAGGTTATGGGCTTTTTCAAAAAAATTTTGTGAAGATCTTTTGCCGTTCTTTACAGGGTCGAAGCGTTTCCGACTTGCTGTCAAAAAAACGGAAACCTTGATCCACGCCTTGCAAAAAGTTGTCGACCGCCTCATGGATGCTTTCATACTCCGCAAGGATACAATCCACATGGGCCGCCGTGAGTTTCCGCATGGAGTTCTTGCTCATGCTCCCACCCATAAAGATGTCACAATCTTCGAGAAGGTCGGCTATTTTTTGAGATTGGCCGTGTTCTGAAGGGCCGTCTGAGGTCTTAGCCGCGTTTTCCCGCTTTTCGCAACCAGTGATTTGACCGTACAATACCGTCAGGACAGAACAAGGCAGTCTGCCACCAGTTCCCAGAGGTACTTGACCTCCAGACCCGACATGGCATACTCCTCTTTGATACTGTTGAGCTGGCCGTGACAGCTGTGGCAGGGAACAATGACCATCTCGGCTCCGGTGGCCTTGATCTGGTCCATTTTTTTTCTGCCGTAAAAAATCCGCTGGTCATTGTACCCGGTGACCAGGGTGCCGCCGCCTCCGCCGCAACAGATCTGATCCATCCGGTTCGGATACAGATCGACCCAGTTCTCCAGGCATTGATCGAGAATCCAGCGCGGTTCATCGAAAAATCCGTGTCCAAAATGCATCTTGGCCTTTCTCCCGTAGTTGCATGGATCATGGTAGGTGGCCGTCTGGGGGAAGCGTGATCGGTCCAGCCGTATTCTGCCTTGTTTGATGTACTGGATAAGCAGGTCGAAGACGGTTACAAATCCGAACCGTTCAAAAACCTCGGGATAGTATCTTTCCAGACCCGACCGGGTCGCGAGGTAGGCGTGCCCTCATTCCGGCCAGAGGAGATTCTTGACCTCCAGCTTTTCCATTTGTTCAACAATGCGACCGGCCATGGTCTTCATGGCTGCGTCGTCACCGGTGAACATCCCCCAATTGGTCCCCTCCCAGTTTTCCGAGGGCACGGTCCAATCTTCACGGGCCAGGTGAAAGATCTTCCACCAATGGATCAGGTCTTCTGTATGGGTGTTGACCAGCTTGTTGTGGACGGTGGTCAGGAGGTTGGCTCCCTGTTTGTCGATTGGCGCTTGAAAACCATCAAACCCGGGTTCCTCTGCGAGTTCTTCCGCCACATCCTCTATGATGAATCGAAAATCGTCCCTGGGCAGACGCAGATTGTTTCCTGTTTCAAGGGCTGCCTCCAGTCCTTTCTGAAGAATTCCAGGAACATGGTCCCTTTCCCGCAAGGATCGTATCTTCCGCGAGAGATTTGATATGCCGATCTCCATGGGACAGATGTTGTCGCATTTGCCGCACATGGTGCAGATCCAGGGCCATCTGGATTCGACCAGGTCATCTTCGAGACCGAGGGAAACCAGGCGGACGAGTTTCCTGGGGTCGAATCCGTCCACCCCGGACACCGGGCAGCTCCCGGCACAGAAGCCGCAGGTGCTGCAGAATTCCTGAGAGTACGACCATCGCCGGAACCGGCCGTGATCGAGCCTGTTCAAGTCTCTGACTTCAGTTACAGTCATGTCGTTTTTCCTGCTGTTTTTGGGTCATGGTCTCGCCTCCTATCAGCTGAAGGGGACCGAGGTTGCGAAGGGTATCTTCAAACCCGTTTACAATCTCTGCGAAATCTTTGCCCATGTTCGATGACAGGGTCCGGACTGCGAGCCGCTCTTTGGCAAGGCCCAAGGCAGGGAAAAGGGTCTGCAGGTAATCCGCTTTTCTTCTCGCAAAGACGTTGCCGTATTCTGAATGGCAGTTCCCTTCATGGCATGTCAGTAAAAGTACACCGTCAGCCCGGTTCAGGAAAGCCGCAAAAATATTGGCGTAGGAAATGCCTCCGGCGCACGGCACTTCCATTATTTGCAAGCCACTGGGCAGCCTGTGCCTCATCAGCGAGGCGAGTTCTCCGGCCTTGGAAGCGGAACGGCTGCAGCAAAACGCGATAATGGACAGATCTCCATGTTCACCGGCCCGCGACGTTTGCCGGATTGATTTTTCCGGTATTCCGGAAACTTCAAACCCCTTGATGCTGATCGCGCCTCTCGGGCATTCCACTGCGCAGATTCCACACCTTTCGCAGGCCTCGGGCACGACCGAGATCCTGGCATCGATGACGATTGCTGCGTGCGGGCAGGTTCGATAGCAGGTCAAGCATTTTACGCAGGCGTTTGTATCGATCAAGGCCCTATCTTCAGGCAAAACAGAACCCTTTTGCGGCAGGCTGATCGCGGCCATTGCCGCAAGGTCTGCATCCCTGGCCAGGCATTCCCGGTTCAGTATCCCCCTGGAAAACCCCGTGCTCAATACGCCCGTTCGGTTGGTTTGCACCGGCAAACGGTGGACGTTGTCGGCCTGGGCAAAGCCGTCTCGCCCCAGGTCAAGCCGGAGTATCTCTGAAAGCCCCTGCGTCTCGGATGGAGGCAGGATGGATTCATCCGCGACCACCAAGTCCGGAGTGACCTTGAATGCATAACCTGTTACTTCATCGGCGAATTCGATTGCAATGCCGTCCTCTTGCCGGGAGATCTCCGGCCTGTGACCAGTAAGCTTCATAAAGAAGGTCCCGGCCTCCTTTGTTTTCCTGTAGAGGGCCTCCAGGCCTTCACCCGCCACCTTCAGGTTATCCGTCAGGACATAGGTCTGAATCGAGAGCCTGGATTGCAGGTCAAGACAGGCCTGCATCATCTCCTCACAGATGATCGGATTGCTTTCCCCGGCAAGGCCGATTAGAAAAGCCACTGTTGTCACGTTTTCCGGCAGGCCATCACCATTGAGGGCTTTTTTGAATGTGGACAGCGGCAGGACCCGCTCCGAACCGATAAGGCCGGCGGGGAAACCGGACGGTTCCCTGGCACCATTTTCTGCAAGGATAATGCCGGATACGTCCCTGGCCAGAGTCTCCTCTCCCCTGGCAAAGACCAGGCGATACCCCCCGACGCTCCCCTTGCCTGAAATCAGGCGGGCCTCCTGCAGGACTTCGAGTTCGCTGTTTGAAGAAGAAGGCCAGGAGTTGGATATGGGTTTTTCAGAGGCGATGAGGATATCCTGACCGGTGGGCAGAAGGTTTGCCGCTATTTGCCTGGCATTGGCACCGCTGCCCAGGATACAGATAGGGCTAGACATTGTTTGCTCCTCGTGCTTCCATTTGGAGATACTGCAGGGTTTGCCAGGCCGCACTGCCGGCATCCGCTATACTCTCCGGGATGCCCATGGGACCCTTCACGGTTCCAGCGGGAAAGACTCCATGGGTTACAGGGGGCCGGGCCGAATCGATAAACCCGCCTGCCGGGGAACTCAACCCGAGCATCCGCGCAAGATCCGCAGTCTCCGGATTCGGAACAAGCCCGATGGAGAGAACCACCAGATCGAATGCTTCTTCCACCAATTCAGGGTGTTGATTATCAACATAGGCAAATTGCAGGCGATCGTTTTCCGTCTGGAAAAAGTCACCCGGGATGGCCCTGACCAAGCGGACGGTTTCCCGCATAGCTGCGTACACCAACTGGAAGTCCCTGCCAAAGGTCTGAACATCCATGGAGAAGACGGTGATGTCCGCATCCGATTCCCGGTGTTTGATAAACCGTGCCATGCGCAGTGCAGAGCCGCAGCAGACCTTGGAGCACCACAAATGCCCCAGCTTGGCATCCCTGCTGCCGACGCACTGGATAAAGGCGATTCGCTCCGGGCGCCTGCCGTCTGAAGGTCTGAACACGGCACCGTTTTGCCGGAGCATCCGTTCCAGTTCCATGTTGGTGACCACGTTCTGGAAGATTCCATATCCGTAGGGCTTGTCCTTCGGATCAAAGGTCTTGAATCCCGTGGTCAGGATGACGGCGTCAGCCTCACCTGCATGCCTTTTCCTTTTTGTGTTCAGCTGGATCGCTCCTTCCGGGCAGACCTCCCGGCATCTTTGACAGGACTGATCCTTAAAATACCGGCAATTCTCTTCGCGTATCGCATAAAAAGGTGAGTGGTGCCTGGAAGAGCCGTGTACGAGCGCCCCGGGCCACGGACAGCTTTCCAGACAGGCCCCGCAGTTGGTGCAGGCTTCGGGATCAATAAACGAAGGCTGTTTTTCGGCGTTCCAGGTGAATCGCTGCCCTTTGGAAATGTCCGTAATCTGCGTGCCGGTATGTATGGTGATGCGGGGATGTTCCAGGGCAAAGGCCAGTTTCTCCTCCAGCAGGCAGGCGCCACATTTGACACACTCCTTGACCGCCTTACAGGACAATTGCACGGCATGCCCTCCTGGAAAATGCGTTTTTTCCAGTAGGTCAACATCGATGTTCCACCTGGCCAGGTCAACTGCGGCTGAAAGGCCTGCCGCACCGCTGCCGATGATAAGAACTTTTTTGTTTGTCATTGTGAGTCAAGCCTGTTTCTGTATAATCTTGCCTTGATAAACCGCCTTCAGAGACTGATCACCGTAGCCCCTTCGGCCTCCCGAAAAAGCTCGGTTGCCGGGGCGAGCCTGGCCCCTTCTATCAACTCGTCCTCACTGATCTTGCGGGCCTGGGCACAGGGGGTACAGGCCAGAAGCGGCACTTCATAGGCTTGAAGATAGGTCATGAGATCGTCGGCCACATCCCCGGTAGCCGCCCTCAGATGCTCAATCAGTCCTTCCTTGACCAGGTAGACCGCCTCATCCAGAAAAAACATGGCTGTTTCGTTCCCTTCCTTGTGGGCCACCGTGGCCAGGTGAATGGCCCGCGTCGCCCGATTCGGCTGATTCGTTCCGCATGAAACCACGATCAATACTTTTCCGGCCATACCTTTTGCCTCCTGGTTTGTACTGTTCACAATCGGTTAAAAAAAATATCCGGCTTCACAGCTTATCGAAGCCTGTTCAAACTCCTGATAAAGAGCATGCAAGCGTTCATTAGCCACCTGCTGCATGCCTGCTTTTTCTTCCTTTTCCCTGGTTGTTGGATAACAGGCGAAACAATGCTGGCAATGATCGGTTTTTCCCCCTGTCTGTACAGTGAAATGCCCCATGAGAAACGTCTGCGGGCTTTGCTCATTGGCAAAATGCTCCACAGCCGGAACATATTCCAATTCCACACTGACCACGACATCAGCTCCAGCCTGAGCCATATCAATGTAATCGTGAATGGTCATGGACGGGTCATACTCATCCCGGGCCTCTGCATACTGGACCAGCATTTCTTCCAAGGAAAACAGTTTCTCTTCAACAACGATCCCCGCATTTCTGAAGAGCTGATAGTCTTTTTGCAGGTAGCGGTTGGCGATGAGCACGGCTTGCGAGACATGGGGACAGAGATTGTGCGGGCAGCCCCGGGCATAGCATTTTCTGAAATGAAACTCTTGGCCGTCTATTGAGCCTTTGTAGCGGCACAAAAAGATATAGGCCTGAAAATGGGCCTTGGCATGAGAAAAATCAGTGGGAACGATCTCAAAGGAGGGTGTGCAGACAACCTCGGCCCCCTTTTCTCTGGCCTCGATAAGATCGCCGATCCTCTTGGGTCCTTTTGGGAAACTAACTGCCATGGTCATATGTCATCACCTTGCTTGTCATTATCAAATGCGGCGACTGGGTCTCATATACTTACGGTCGTCATATACCAGAAGTTGGCCCAAAATGAAGCTCCTATACTCCATGATCTCTAAAAGGATTTATTCAAGGCAGATACAAACCGCAAATTATGCCAACTTCTGGTATCACTTCTTGATTTTCTTTCAGCAATATTAAATCTTCAATCTTAAATCCTATAACACCCAGGCCGATGAGAGATTTCTTCTCCTTTCTTCAAATTATTCGATTTGACCCCTCCGGCTTTACGTGTAAAGCCGGAGGGGTCAAATCGGATTTCAGTAGACAAACACAGCATCGGCCTCAATGGCTGCAATGGTTATCTTTCCCGCCGCAGTGGTTTCTGCACCTTCAATCAAATCTGTTTCCTGGATGTTCCTGTCTTTGATGCAGGGGACGCAGACGCGTAGCTTTCCCCCGAGATCCAAATAATCTTGGAGCAATTTGGTAAGGGGAGGGAATCCCCCTGGAGGACTCATTGTTTCGGCATACCCCTTCAAGGCCAGGTAAACCCCTGTTCCCTGCAGACAGATCATCGTCTCTATTTCCATGGCCACAGCGGCCAGGGCCATAACAAAAGGCATCGCCGCCTTTTCCGAGTCTTCCCCGGCATGTGTGCACACATACACAACCTTTTCCTGCTTCTCACTCATACAATACTCCTTCATTTTATACTTACGGTCGTCATACATTGAGGTTTTGCCTGCGCATCACCCTTGCAAAGCCCTCGCCCGAACCTTCATCAAAAACAGAACCAGGGGCCGGTACAGCTGATGGGTCCATTTCGCGAAGGGGACCTCGATAACCAGCATGGGGACGGCTATCATCAGATGGATGACATAGAGGTAATAGGTCGTCAGGGGCCACTCCAGCAGTCGGGCCGCGTGGACGACAATGCCCGTGAACGTGGTCAGCCAGAGCATGATCAAAAAGATCCAATCCGAGGAATGGGTATATTCATAGACCGGCTTGGATTTCTTCAGCCTCCCGATCATGGCGTAGGACACCCCATAGAGGATGGCGAAGGTCGCATAGTAGCCCAAGAGTCTGACCGGGTGCCAGAGCGCATAGATTTCATCCCGTTGAAACCAGCGTAAGCCCACGACAACCAGCAAAAAGACAATGGAATATCCGGTCATGATCAAAAAATGGATCGCCCACTGGGTCTTTTGGTCCCGGGTGCCGCAGGAATTGAATCGTTTCTGCGTAAAAAACTGGGTCACGAACTCCCGGGCTTCTTTCAGATACAGGTTCAGAGGGATGCCCCGGATCAGCATGCCCGTGGCGATCGGCGTTGTTTCCCGGTATTGTTCCGGAGGGCCAAGCACCCTGGTCAACAGCCTGTACCCGTTGGAGAGCAGGAAAAAAGACAGGACCAGCAGCAGGATAAGATCCAGAATCTCTATGGTTGTGTTCGGGGCAAAGATATTCAGGGCAACCCGATCGCTGAGCATGGGTCCATGGAAAACGACAAAACCCAAGCCCACCAGCAGCCCGATAATCAGAATGGATCCGATCTCGAAGAGCTTTGAGGTGTAAAACAAGCGGGAGATTCCGGTCCAATCATATAACGTCGTCAAATACCGGCGGAGCCCCATCATGACCTCTCCAGGGTTGGCCTGTCTCGGGCAGGTCTGACTGCATTCGCCGCAATAATAACAGAGCCAGGGTTCAGGGCTCTGCAAGAGCTTGTCCTTGAGCCCGAGTTGCAAATAGCGAATGGTCTTGCGAGGAAAAGACACCATCTCCGTGGACAGCTCGCAGACAGCGGTACAGTTCCCGCAGTTGAAGCAGGTCGCCGCATCCTTGACCCCGAACTTTTCCAGACTCTGCAAGAGATTTGGATCAACATGTGCACTCATGAGCATACTCCAGAAGTTTTAAAAAGATGAGATCCGGATTCTGAACTGCCGAAGGACCTCACTGTATGACAAGCGCAAGACTAGGCCTGCTCAGCAAGCAGGTACTTGAAATAATTACCATCTTTGGAACCTTCCTGGACCTGACCGTATTTCCGCAGTCCTGAAATATAGACAAGAATCTGATTCGCCGGGATTCCTGTATCCTGTGAAATCTCCGGAACCGTCTTGCCGTCTCCTTTGAGTTGTTCCTTGATCTGCTTGATATCTTTGTTCTGCGTCTTGATGATCGCCTTTGCCTTTTCCACCGAGGCCTGCCGCTCCTGGCGAAGATCCTTCAAAGCCTCTTTCATGTCTTGTGCCGTCACACCGTATCTCCTCTTTTTCAGGCTATCAGGCCTCAGCAATGGCATCGACCATGGCTTCATACTGCTCTAAGGTCCAGCCGTTGATATTGATGGCCTGGTGGGGGCAGACCGCAACGCACATTCCGCACCCCGTGCACATGGCCGGATTGACCCGGGCCGTGCTGCCCTCCAGTTGAATCGCCTCTTCAGGACAGACTTGGACGCAATTCCCGGTACCCGAACAGGTCTTCTCATCTATTTCAGCCACATATGGATCAAGCTCCACATACCCTTTCCCCAGGAGGGAGACCCCCTTGGCAGCAGCTGCCTGGGCCGCGTTACAGGCCTCGCCCACATCGAAAGGGGCCTGGCAGGTCCCGGCCAGGAGGATGCCGGCATTGGCCACTTCCACCGGGCGGAGCTTGGGATGGACCTCCTGCAGAAAGCCATCCGCGCCCAGGGGAAGCTTCATCATGTTTACCAGGCTGTCGATCTTTCCCGGCTCCATGCCGGTGACCAGCACCACCAGGTCCACATCGGTCTCGAGGTCCTCCCCAAAGGTCAAGGTGTCTTGAACCCGAATCCGCATGGAGTGCCGGGACCCTTCCAGCTTCTCGACCAGGGGCGGGGTTTCCGGTTCAAATCTGAAAAAGAGGACCCGGTTCTTCGAGGCCTGCTCGTACAGATCCTCCTGCCCCCGTCCATAGGTCCGGATATCCCTGTAATACTCAAAGACATCGGTCCCTGGATGCCGTTGTCTGATCTCGTTGACCGCCTGCAAAGCCGCGCTGCAACAGGTCCGGGAGCAGTATTCATTCAGATTGCCCTCTTCGTCCGGTTCGTGGACACCGGGGATATGCCTGCTGCCCACGCAATGGATGAACGCCACCCTGGAAACCCGTCTTCCTTGAAACACAAACTCTGTTCCCTGGTCCTTCTCTTCAGCCATGGAACGGATCAGTTCCGGCAGGGTGATGACCTCGGGATGTTCAAAGTAGCCGTATTCTCCCGGGCGGGGCCGGTAATGATCAAAACCCGTAGCCAGGACGATGACCCCGGCTTCAATCGTGGTCACGTTCTGTTCCCGGGGCAGTTCCTGGGGATACAAACCGAGCAGTTCGATATAGTCTCCGGGTAGGGCCGTTTGTACCTGTTTGAACTTCTCCGGATCCTCGTCTTCCCAGGAAGGGCCTTGAGCGATCGTAAGCTGAAAGTTCCCGATATACCCGCTGAATCCTGTTATGTCTGCGCAAGTATAGATGCTTATTTTTGGATCGTTCAGGACCCGGCCGGCCAGTTCCTGGAGCAGGTCCCCGGCCCGCTCCCCAGTGGGAGCCAGCTTGTCCAGCCGGGCTGTCTGTCCCCCCAGGACAGGGGATCTTTCAATCAACGTCACTTCAATGCCGCGAAGCGATAAGTCCAGAGCGGCCCTGAGACCGGCGACCCCGCCCCCGATGACTACGGCCCGCGTATGGGCCTCCACCCTGATCGGCTCCAATCGTGTCAACTCCTTCGCTTTGCCGATGGCTGCCGCAACCAGGGTCACTGCCTTGTTGGTGGCTCTGTCCCCGTCATGGACCCAGCTGTCTTGCTCCCTGATATTGGCGTGCTCATACAGATACGGGTTCATGCCGGCGCGCTGGATTGCGCCGCGGAAGGTCTGTTCATGCAGGCTGGGGGCACAGGAGGCGACAACCACCCGATTGATCTTCCCCTCTTGAATATCCTTTTGAATGAGCTCCTGACCAGGATCGGAACACATAAACGAATTGGTCTGACTGACAGTCACTCCTGGAATCTCCTGGATCCTCTCTCTGACCTGGTGCACATCCACGTGGTCGGAAATATTTCCTCCGCAGTGACAGATATAGACACCGACCTTGACTTCTTCTTGATGCTGGTTCCCGGAAGACATGCTCACGCTCCGTTTTTGTACCCTTTTTGATAAAGATATTTCGAGGCCTCCATGGCCGCAGCCCCGGACTCGGCGATGGTGTCCACGATATCCTTGGGCCCGGCCGCCACGCCGGTAACAAAGACCCCCTCCGTGTCGGTCAGACTGGGGGCTATCTTGGGCCGGGTGCAGTGGATAAAGGCGTCTTGACCAGTCGAAACACTGCAAACCCCTTCCGGGTTCCATGCGGGAAGTATGCCTGAAGACAGGACCACCAGATCGTGGTCCCTGGTTCGCAGGCCACCGTCTCCCTCTTGATCTTCATATCTGAGCTGTACCGCCTGATCCTCGCCTTGCGTAATTCTGGCGACCTTGGCCTTCACAAACTCAATGCCCATGGCCTTGGCGTTTTGAAAGAACTGTTCGTAGCCTTTGCCAAAGGCCCGGATGTCCATGTAGTATATGGTGATATCCGCCAGAGGAAGGGATCCGGAGAGGAGCATGGCCTGCTTGATGGCATACATGCAGCAGACCCGGGAACAGTACGGAACCCCGAGGCTCCTGTCCCTGGAACCGGCGCACTGGACATAGGCAATGGAATCCGGCTCTTTTCCGTCCGATGGCCGGAGGACCCGCTGATACGGTCCATGAGGAGCCAGCAACCGCTCCATCTGCAGAGAATCGATGACGTTCTGCACCCGCCCCTGTCCGTATTCAGTTTTCCCACCCAGAGGGGTCAGTCTGTAACCGGTGGAGATCACGGCTGTTCCCGCCTGGATGGTGAAATCCTCGTCTTTTTGGAAGTAGTCCACTGCCTCGGTCGGGCAAATCCTGGCGCATTTTCCGCACAGGGAACAGTTTTCCGGATCCAGAAGTGCGATCTGGGGAATGGCATTGGAAAAGGGGATAGAGATAGCTTTTCGCAGAGAAAACCCTCCTTCCTCTTCATCCGGAACATACACTGGACAGCCGTACTCGCATTGACGGCAGCCGATGCACTTGTCCGGATCAACGTATCTGGCCTTTTGGGTCACCCGGGCCGTCACGTTTTCACCGGTTTGTTCCAGAGCGTTCAGCCGGCAATAGGTGAACAGGGTGATATTCGGATGATGGGCCGCTGAAGCCATTTTGGGAGTGGTGATACAACTGGCGCAGTCCAGAGTGGGAAAGACCTTGGACAGCCGGATCATTTTTCCCCCGATTGTGGCGTCCTGTTCCAGCACAGCCACCTGAAAATCCTGATCGGCCAGATCGAGGGCGGCTTGCAGTCCGGCAATGCCGCCCCCAACGACAATGGCGTCGAATTGTCTGCCTGTTGAAGACATCATGGATTGCTCCTTGCAAAGGGAAGAGATGAAAACACGACGGCGCCTGCTTTCGGCAGAAAGCGATGGATCGGACCCTTTCCGCGCTTCATCCGGCTTCCCTTTTCACTGTCATTGTACTCTTGGCGGCCCGAGTTCATGAATCAACTCGTTCATCTGGTTCACTTCCTTGAGAAAAGCACGGTTGCACACCGTGCAGATAGCAGTCAGCCTGAGCCTGCGGATATCCAAGTCCTGTTCTTTCATCAGGGCAAACACCTTGTCCACGCGTTTTGCCAGGGCTGTATAGGCCCCTTCATACGGACATTCCTCCCCGCAGGACATGATGATGATCCCGCTGATGCCTTTTGCAAAACTGTCCAGATAGAACTGTTCCGAGAACAAAACCGGAGCCCGCACACGCAGGATATAGGTATTGCTGGGGTAGCCGGAATGGGCCTGGCCCACGGAATTGGCCCCGGGATAGGCGCAGCTCTCTGTTGCCAGTATCAGGATCTTCCCTGCTTGCTCAGCCACATTCTGGGTGGTCATAGCAACGCGTCCTATTTGTTTCTTTTGACATAGTGCTTGTCATACCCGTCGGATTCCAGGAACCCCAGGTACTCATGACCGATTTTCCCGGCCCAGGCAGGAATATCGTCCCTTGTCCCGGAGTCGTTGGAAAAGATCTCCAGGACTTCACCCACCTTGACCTTGCCTATCCCTTTTTTGGCTTCCAGCAAGGGTCCTGGGCAGGCGCTGCCCCTGGCATCGACTGTACTGCCTGCTTCTATCGTGCTCAAATCAATGTCACCCATAACATCCTCCGTTTTTGTTTGTTCATGTTCGCTTTCCTTCGTATCAGGCCCGCGCTGTCCACCTTGACCCTGGAACCGGCCAAACTTGTTCGAAAAACGCCGCCTGAACAGGGTCACTCCTCATTTGCAAACCGTGTTAGCAAACCTTGTGCCAAAAAATTTATTCAATGTTTCAAGTCTATTTAAAAAAAATATAGCGGGACCTGAACAGTTACCTAAACGTTACCAAACGTAACGGTACCGTTTAGGTAACTATGGGATACTCAGATAGAATACGACCTTTTGAGAAACTTCAGCGTGAAGTACTGAAGTTTCAGAATCGATCAAACTGGCCTATGAATGAAATTGTAAACAACAGTATGAAAATCCAACAGGCTTTGAGCCGAATGGTCCCAGAGGAAATGCGGGGAGGATATGTCTTGGATCAGAAGGGTGGTACAATCACCCACACATCCCGGCCTGCCGTCATCCGGGTTCGGAAAACCTTGGGTCCGTTGGCAGGCCTGTCCTTGATTTTTTCCGCAGCCAAATGCGAAAGGTGTCGCTTTCCTGTTGGATTTCCAGCAGTTCATAGCAATCCGGATTAAGGACCTTGAACAACTCTTTTTTCATTTCAGGATCATTTCCGAGGATCTCCAGGACTTTTCCATCAGGCATTTCCTGAATCGCGTGAAGTACTTCCAAAAGGGAAAACGGAATAATCCCGCATCTGAGATCAAGATTACTCCGGGCTTTCTCCATCATTATCAGCCCCCTTCCCGGACACATTCAAACTTCATACATTTTAAAAACTTAGAAACAGCGGAAGTCCTCCACTGATACATGAAAATTGCTTATAGAAAAGATGCTCAAGAAAAAAGAATGTTGTCCACCCCGGTTAACTCCCATAAAAGGGCTCCGGTTATCAGGGCAGGCGAATGCTCACGAAGAGGCACGAATGAAGAAATTAATTTTCCAGCCTGCTGATTGCAGGCAGGAAAGCTTCATCCCGCTGTCGCGGAATAAAAGCTTCACCACTGGATCAGTATAATCAAGTCTTTTTTGCAGTTTTCATGCCAATTTTGGACTTCTTGCAAACCATCTCCTGTCGCAATTTTTGAAGATCTGCTTGCGGGGCGAAGCCTTGGCAAAGAATTCTTTTGATATATTCATGCTGATTGCTCTCTCTGTTAAAACCTGTTAAAAAATAATTTAACAGGTGATAACAAATGACGGAGGGCAAAAACCGTGGACCTGAACGCCTATTGGAAAACAGTGGTGGACACCATTCAGGAAGGGGTGATGCTGGTCGACACCGCTGGGACCATCA
>CAZUMF010000117.1:0-13375 GCA_964621385.1 uncultured Desulfohalobiaceae bacterium | reverse complement strand
TAATCTCTACGAGTTGCCGGGCGGTGTCCACCGCTTGAGTGGCGGTGACGATGACAGCCTCGGCGAAGAAATCGAGCCAGGCTTCCCAGTTTCCGCTTAATCGAATTTCATTCAAGAGCTCGTAATAGTATTGCCGGTGTGTTTTGAAATAAAGACTCAGGTAGAGCATCGGCTCACGGAGAATTTTTTGTTCGCAGAGCAACAGCGTGATCAACAGACGCCCCAAGCGGCCATTGCCGTCTAAAAACGGATGGATGGTTTCAAACTGCACATGGGCCAATGCGGCCTTGAGCAAGGCAGGGGTAGCTTCCGACCGGTCATGCAGAAACAACTCCAGTTTGCCCATACAGTCCAGCACCTGTTCAGCCGGCGTTGGAACAAAGGCAGCATTGCCGGGTCGGGTGCCGCCGATCCAGTTCTGTGTTCTTCGAAATTCACCTGGGGTCTGATTGGAACCTCGCCCTCTGGAAAGCAACACTGCGTGCATTTCCTTGATCAGGCGCAGGGACAAGGGAAACCCCTCGGCCAACCGCTTCAGCCCATGGTCCAGGGCAGCTACATAATTGCTGACCTCCCGGACATCGTCCAGTGGTACACCCGGTTCCATATCCAGTTCAAAGAGCAAGAGATCGGAAAGCGATGACTGCGTACCCTCAATCATTGAGGAGAGAACCGCCTCCTTGCGAACATACATATAAAGGAACAAAGAAATATCCGGAAGGAAGGTCGAGATGCTGTCCAGTCTTCCGAGAGCGAGGAGGGCCTGGTCAAAATTGCTGCGCAAATCAGGCGTCCAATCAATGGTCGGATTCGGCGGCAATGGCTCTGGAACAAAGGCTTTGGCCTCCTCACCCGCCGTTGATATTGTAACGTATCGCCCTTGAAGTTTTCGTTTCATCGTTTGGCCTTGTCGTAAAATAAGATTCGATTTTATTTTAACTTATTCCGTTATTCTAAAATAAAGAAGATAAAAAAACAAGACTCAAATTTTTGTGTTGAAAATCCAAAAGATAAGAGTTCTATCACTCGAACCTGCATAATGGGACAAGGAAAGTGGAAAAGCGGCCATCAGGTCATCAAGAGGGAAAGTCCGAGACGACGTTATAGAGTGCGGCATTCACAGTGGCCAGGACGAGAACTGACAACCAGGGTCACGGTGGGCCCTGGTATGATCACCACGATCTCGGCGGCAACAACAAAGGCAAGAAAGTGTTCCAGACTCATGGGAGATTTTCGGACCTGCGGGTGTTGAGAATATTCTCTCGATCCATTAGACTGATCTCTGAGACTACCAAACCGAACCCTGGATTTCAAACAGATTGAACGTGCTGCAGGAGGGACTATGTACGATGTGGCATCCCTTTTTCAAGCCCTCGATTTTATAGAAGATGCAATCTACATTATCAATAAGGACTATACTGTTGAGTATATGAACAAGACCATGATCAAGCTCTTTGGGGAGGGGCTGGGCAAGAAATGCTACCGGCTCATCAATTGCAGCAGCCAAATCTGCCCCTGGTGTCGGGCCCATGACATCTTTGCCGGCCGGCAGATCGCCATGGAGGTGGAGGTCCCGGCCGTGAACCGCACCTTTCAGGTCCTGGGGATGCCCCTGATGAATCAGGACGGCACTATTTCCAAGATCAGCATCTACAAGGACATCAGTTTGCGCAAACAACGGGAGGCCAAGCTGAAGTCCACCGAAGCCGATTATCGACGCCTCTTTGAAAACGTGGGCTGCGGGGTGTTCGTGAGCAGCAGGGAAGGCAGGTTTCTGGACGCCAACCCGGCCCTGCTCCAGATGCTCGGCTACGAGAGCAAGGAGGAGTTCCTGGAGATCGATATCAACCGCGACCTCTACGTCAGTCCCGAAGACAGGCGGGCCTTCCGGGAAATCATCGAACGGGAAGGGACCGTTGTGGATCATGAGGTCGAGTTCAAGCGCAGGGACGGCACACCGATCCCGGTTCTGCTGACCGGAAGCATCCGGCAGGACGCCTCCGGCCGGATCATCGGCTACGAAGGAATCAATGTCGATCAATCCCAACGCAAGGCCATGGAGCGGGAACTCAAGGAAGCCCACGACTTTCTGCACCGGGTGATTCAGAGTTCGCCGGATGCGATCATGGCAGCGGACATGAAGGGCAATATCATCATCTGGAACCGAACGGCCGAAGAGATCCTGGGGTATTCCGCCGAAGAAATCATCGGAAAGACCCATATTACTGAAATCTATCCGGAAGGCATGGCCTATACCGTCATGAAAATGCTCAGAAGCGAACAATACGGCGGCGAAGGGCGACTCAAATCCTATCCCATGTTCTTTGTCAGGAAGGACAAAAGCCCCATCGAAGGCAATCTCTCGGCCACGATCATCTATGATGCCAGTGGAAAGGAAATGGCCTCCGTGGGGATTTTCGTGGACCTCGAGGAACGCCTGGAAATGGAGCGCAAACTGCACCAGATCCAGCAGCAGCTGCTCAACTCTGAAAAACTCGCGGCCATGGGCCGGCTGACCTCCCAGATCGCCCACGAGCTGAACAATCCCTTGTACGGGATCATGAACGCCCTGGAACTCACCAAAACAGAAATCCCCCCGGACAACAAGCGCAGGAAAATACTGGACATGGCCCTCTCCGAGACCATGCGCCTCAGTGACATGCTCCGCAAGATGCTGACCTTCTCCAAACCCGAGGAAGCGGAAAAGGCCCTTCTGGATGTCAACGAGGTCTTAGAGGAAATTCTCCTTTTATACGGCAAGCAGCTTCGGGAAAACAGCATTAAGCTCAAAGCAGAGCTTTTCGCAGATCCTTCACGGGTTATGGGGTCCAAGGACCAGCTGCGGCAGGTCTTTTTGAACATGATCAACAACGCCAGAGACGCCATGCCTGATGGAGGCAAGCTGAATGCCGGCACAGCGAATCAGGACGATTTTGTGACCATCACCATCGCCGACACCGGGGTCGGGGTCCGGAAAAAAGATATCAAGAAGATCTTTGACGCCTTTTACACCACCAAGGACAGCGTCAAGGGCGTCGGTCTCGGTCTTTCGGTCTGTTATGGATTCATCAAGGAACATGGGGGGGACATCCAGGTCGAAAGTGAACCGGGCCAGGGGACCTCCTTCACCATCAGCCTCCCCCTCGCCTGATCCACAATCGAAGGCAGGCCTTTGATTGTGGATTTCCTCCTTCTGTTTCTCATCAATTGAAGCAATCATCATTCGGGAAATTTTGTCGCCAATGCGGCCACTTCCGGCCTCTATGCCATTGAATCCTCCCGGATGGATGGGTTCCCTTATAACATCAAATAAATAAAATAACTAAAAAATTTATAATATATATTTTTGCATTTAAATTTATTACAATAAATTTAAAATAATTATAAAAAATTTTGGTTTTTCCAAAATTTTTTCTTGACAATCAAATAATGCTAAAATATAAAATAACTAAAATATAGAACAAGGAGGAGCTCCCACATGGAAGAAGTCCTAACTGTGTATAAGGCCGGGAAACATTGCAACGTCACCTCGCAGACGATCATCAACTGGATTGAGTCGGGGCATATCGAGGCCTACAAGACCGTGGGCGGGCACCGCCGAATCAAACGGGCTGTCCTCGAAGAATTCATGCGAAAACAGGGCATTCCCATCCCTTCAGAGACCGCCGCTTCAGAGGCAGATGCGAGAAAGCGAATTCTGGTGGTTGATGACGATCCGATCATCGTGGAGACCATTGTTCAGGCCCTGGAAGAGGACGAGCATAACTACGAAGTGATTTCAGCCTCCGACGGTTTCGAAGCCGGCCTGCAGGTCAACCATTTCCATCCCCATGTTTTGATCCTGGATATCATGATGCCGGATATCAAAGGCTACGATGTCTGCAAAAAAATCAAATCCGACCCGGCCACCCGGGACATCAAAATCATCGTGCTTTCCGCCTATCTGGACGAAGAGAAGTTCAAATGGATGAAAGAACACGGAGCGGACGTCTGTTTTTCCAAGCCCCTCCCCCTGCCCCAGTTGAAGAAGGAAATCGCCCAGCAGCTGGGGCTGGACTAGTCGAGCACCCAAGGAGGCTCCCATGAAGCTGAAAGAGGCCTTTGACAGGAAGCGATTCGTGGTCACGTCCGAGGTTCAGGCCCCTGTTGGAGAGGACGCCGGGTCCCTGGTGGATCACTTGAACGGTATCCGGGGACGGGTGGATGGCTTTGCCGTCGCCGACGTCGAACTGGAGGGTGTGGTGGGAGACTCCATCACAACCTGTGACCTGCTCCAAAAAAATCGCTTTGAAGCCATTTATCAGACCACCACCAGAAACAAGAACCGGATTCAGCTGCAGACCGATCTGACGGAAGCCCATAAGGCTGGAGTGGAAAACCTCCTGGTCTTTACCGAAGATTACCGCATTACCGGTGACAGCCTTCAGGAAATGATGTTCTTTCATGTGGATGCCGGAAAAATCGCCTCTGTTCTGGAGCACATGCGGCAAGGCCAGACCGTTGAGGGACAGCCCCTGGATAAAAAGGCTGAGTTCATTCTGGGTTCAGGCGTTGAATCCGGATGGGGCAAGGATGTCCCTTCCCTTGAAATGCAGGAAATGGAGGAAATGACCAAAATCGGGACCGGCTATTTTCTGACCACGCCCGTCTTTGACCTGGACCGATTCGAGAAGTTTCTCAAGCAGGCCACAACCTTTCAGGTTCCGGTCATCGCCGAGGTCATGATCATCCGCACGGCGGGCATGGCCCAGTTTTTGAACCGGCATCTCAAGTCCGGTCTGGTCCCGGCCTGGATCATCGAAAAGCTGGCCCGAGCCCCTGACAAGCAGAAGGCCAGTATCGAGATTTTCGCCGACACCATCAAAGGTTTGAAAGACCTCTGTCAGGGGGTGCATATCATCTCCATCGGAGGCGAAGACAAACTGCGTCACTACCTGGATGCGGCCAAGCTGCGCTAGATCCGGCCTGTCCGCAGGCCGGATCTGCACTGAAGCTCAGGAAGAGGTGTTTTTCAAAACTAGCGTATGACCAGATTTCAGGCCGGTCCAGGACTGAAATCTGGTCAGGAGGGGGCCTTTTGGAAGAGATCACCATTTCCATCAACGGACGTCCGACGGCCTGCCCCCCAGGGACAAGCATTCTCCAGGCCGCTGTCCGAGCCGGCATTTCGATTCCTACCCTGTGTTTCCATGAACAGCTCAAACCCTATGGGGCCTGCCGGATGTGTCTGGTTGAGGATGAAAAATCCGGTCGACTTCTGGCCTCCTGCGTGGCCCCGGTCATGCCGGACATGGTCATTCAGACGCATTCGCCCCGGGTTGTGGAGCACCGCCGGAACATCATCCGCTTGATGATCGCCGAACACCCGGAATCCTGTATTGTCTGCTCCAAGGGAAATCGATGCCGGCTCAGACAATTGGCAGCCGATATCGGGCTCGGCGAGACCGGCCTCTATCCCATGCCCAACTCCAAGCCGCTGGAAGAAGCCAATCCCTTCATCGTCAGGGATTTAAGCAAATGCATCCTTTGCGCCAGCTGCATCCGGGCCGACCATGAACTGGTGGCGGTCGGAGCCATTGACTATAATTTACGGGGATTCCGGTCCCGTCCCAGCACAGCCCTGGAAAAGGGGCTGGAGCAATCCTGCTGCACCTTTTGCGGTACCTGCGTCTCCATTTGCCCCACCGGCGCGCTGAGCGTCAAGAATGAGCGATTTACCGGCACTCCCGAGACGGAAGGGCTTTCGATCTGCGGTTTTTGCGGGGTAGGCTGTCAACTCCGCCTCGGGATCTTTGATCAAAACATCGTGGAGGTCAATCCGGCCCAGACCCCTGATTCGGTCAACACGGCAACGCTCTGCGTCCGAGGGCATTTTGCCCATGATTTTTTACAGAGCCGGCAGAGGCTGCTCCAGCCGTGGCTCAAAAAAGACGGGCGTCTTGAACCCGCCCCCTGGGACGAGGCTCTGGGCCAAGCGGCTGACCGGCTGCTCCAAATCAAAAATGAACATGGCCCCCAGAGCATCGGCTTGCTCGGTTCATCCAAATGCAGCAATGAAGAGAACTACCTCTTCCAGAAGCTGGCCAGAGCGAGCCTGGGCACCAGTCATGTGGACAACGGCGGGTATGTCTACGGCCAGGCCGCTATGCAGTACTTCGATGCCCTGTCCCAGGGGATGTGCCGATCCATGCCCCTGAAGGATCTGGAGGCGAGCGATCTCATTGTCGTCCTGGGTGCGGATCCGGGCAGGACCGTGCCTGTGGCCGGGTACGCCGTGAAACGGGCCGCTGAAAGAGGGGTGCCCGTGATCCTGGCCAATACCCTGCCCACCGAGTTGGACTGGTTCGCCAGGCTCAGGCTGCCCCTGTTCTCCTCCAACGGCCTGGACCATCTTTATCCGCGGCTCTTGACCGCCCTGGCGGCTGCCTTCCTGCAAAGACAGGCACCCGACAGTGCTTTCTTAAGCGAATACACCCGGGGATTCGATCAGTTTCAGACAGGCCTGGCCCGGATCGATCCCAGGGGCCTGGCCAAAGAGATCAACATCGCTTTTGAGGATTTGCATCGAGCTGCGGATTTTCTCACTGGCGGGAAGACAGCCTTTGTCCTGGGGCAGGACGTCCTGCAGCAGAAATATGCCGGACCCTGCCTGGACGCCCTGTTCAATCTCTGTCTCATCAGCGGCGGCCTGGGCCCGGGGCGCAATACCGTGCATTTGATTGCCAGAGAGAACAACCTGGTCGGCGCACTGGATATGGGCTCGGTGCCCCGTTTGCTCCCGGGCAGACTTTCCATCGAGAGGCCCGAAGACCGAGCCTACTGGGAGAGGCTCTGGAAGACCACGCTGTCTCCGGATTACGGTATCGACTTCTTTCGAATGGTCATCGAGGCCGAAAAAGGCAACCTGAAAGCCATGTACATCATGGGCGAAAATCCGATCCGCAGCCTGCCCCAGTCCGCCCGGGTCCAAAAAGCGCTGGACAAGCTGGAATTGATCATTGTTCAGGACATCCTGCACACGGAAACCACGGAGCTGGCCCATATCCTGCTTCCCGGAGCCCCTTTTGCCGAAAAGGGAGGGACCTTCACCAATATGGAAGGTCGGATCCAGTCTTTTGAGGCGGCGAGCCGGCCCAGGGGCGAGTCCAGAGAAGACTGGCGCATACTTGACGAATTGTCCTTCCGTCTCGGCCAGAAGGCCTATGGCAGCCTGCAGCGCATCCGTTCGGAAATCGGCCGCTTCGTTCCCATGTACAGCGCGGCGGATCAAGCCTTGCACCCCGGATATCTGCCCAATACCGGGCTCGATCCTTCCCGGCCCCTTACCTTCGCACCGCTCTATATCCCGGAAGCGGAATCGGAAGATGCCGATTTTCCCTATATTGCCGTCATTGGAAACAGCCGAATGCATCTGGGGTCCGGGACCCGCACCGCCAATTCCAGACGGATCAGAAAGCTGCCTGCAGACGGAAGACCCCTGTGCTCCCAAGCCACGGCCAGAGAGCTCAATCTCAAACCAGAGGATCGAATCCGGGTGGTCTCCCGTTACGGGAGCATCGAAACCGAGCTGCAAGCCGACCCGAAACTCGAACCGGGCCTGATCGTCATCCCCTTGGGCTTCGAACATAACAGGGCCTTGAATTTGATAGCCCTTTCCGACGCCGGTCATCCGGAACGACCCGAATCCTTCGGCTGGACCAACTGCAGGGTCAGGCTGGAGCCCCTGGGAAAATAAACCGGAGGGATTTCGGCCTCCGGCCCGTAGGGACCTACGCCCCGGAGGGATTTTGCTTGGAGAACAAACCTCTTACCAGGGAAAAAAGCCATGGATCCACGCATTATCGATTGGGAAAGCATTCATTCCCTGATTCAGAAGTACAAGCATGAAAAATGGGGGCTCATTCCACTGCTTCAGGAGATTCAAGAAGTACAGGGCTACATCCCGCCGGAAACCATCGAGCCCATCGCCGGGGAACTCAGAATCTATCCCAGTCAGGTTCAGGGGGTGATCACCTTTTATTCCGGATTCTCCCTCGAACCAAAAGGAAAGTATGTGATCAAATGCTGCAAGGGCACGGCCTGCCATGTCAAAGGGGGTCGAAGCATTCTCAGGCATTTGAAGAAAGAGCTCGCGCTCGATGAAGGGCAGACCGGCGAGGACTTCCAGTTCAGCCTGGAAACAGTGGCCTGTCTCGGAGCCTGCTTCCTGGCCCCGACCATGATGGTCAATCGAAGCTACTATGGCAAACTCTCCCCGGCCAAGGTCAACAGTGTTCTGGGAGAATACAGCAAAGACACAAAAGAGGCATGAGTGGCATGGAGAAACTGGCATCTCTCGAGGATCTGAAGGCCTTGTGCACCTCCATTCAGTCCGCATCATCGGCACATCCGACTGTGGTCCATGTCTGCATGACCGGCTGCCGGGCCTACGGGTCGGCTGCCGTCAAAGAGGCTCTGGAGCAGGAAGTCAAAACCCGGGGTCTGGAGCAGGAGGTTGAAATCCGTTCCACCGGCTGCCACGGGTTCTGCGCCAAAGCCCCGGTCATCGCCGTGGAGCCCCTTGGGGTCCAATACCAGGAAGTGACAGCGGACGACGCCGGATTGATTGCAGACAGGACTTTGAAAAATAAGGAACTCCTGGAACAGCTGGCCTTCCGGGATCCAGAGACCAGCCGGCCTGTTTTCCAGCGGGACCAGATCCCGTTTTACCACAAACAGGAACGCCGGGTTTTGAAGAAATGCGGCCGCATCGATCCAACCCGCATCCAGGATTATATCCAGGCCGGCGGGTACCAGGCCCTGGCCAAGGTCCTGGCCGGCCTGAGCCCGGAGCAGGTCATCGAGGAAGTTCAGGCCGCAAAACTCAGGGGACGCGGTGGAGCCGGTTTTCCCACCGGCCTGAAGTGGAAGTTTGCCCGCCAGGCTTCCGGCTCGCCCAAGTACATCATCTGCAATGCCGATGAAGGCGATCCCGGGGCCTTCATGGACCGGGCCATTCTCGAAGGCGACCCCCATGCCGTCCTGGAGGGGATGCTCATCGGCGCCTATGCCATAGGCGCCGGGATCGGCTACATCTATGTCCGGGAGGAATACCCCATTGCCGTGGAGCATTTGCGGCTGGCCCTGAAGCAGTGCCGGGAGCTGGGCCTGATCGGCGAAAATATTCTCGATTCGGGCTTCGACTTTGAACTCCATCTGAAAATGGGGGCCGGGGCCTTTGTCTGCGGCGAGGAAACCGCCCTGATGGCCTCCATCGAAGGCAAAAGGGGCATGCCCAGGCCGCGGCCGCCTTTTCCGGCCCAGGCCGGACTGGACATGAAACCGTCGAATATCAACAATGTGGAAACCCTGGCCAACATCCCGCTCATCCTGGACAAAGGCTCGGCCTGGTATTCGGCCATGGGGACGGAAGAGAGCCGGGGCACCAAGATCTTTTCCCTGGCTGGAAAGGTCAACAATACCGGTCTGGTGGAAGTGCCCATCGGCACGAGCATCAAAGAGGTCATCTTCGGCATCGGCGGCGGCATTCCCAAGGGCCGGAAGTTCAAGGCCGTACAAATGGGCGGCCCCTCCGGAGGCTGCATTCCCTCCCAGTTCCTGAACACCCCCATCGATTACGACACCCTGCAGCGTCTGGGCGCGATCATGGGGTCCGGGGGCATGGTGGTCATGGATGAAAACAACTGCATGGTGGAGATCGCCCGTTTCTTTTTGAGTTTCACCCAGTCCGAATCCTGCGGCAAGTGCGCCCCCTGCCGGCTGGGCACCACCCAGCTCCTGGAGATCCTGTCCAGGATCACCCAGGGCCGGGGCCGCCCTAAAGACGTGGAAACCATTCGCGAAATCGGGTGGACCGTGGCCGAAGCCTCCCTGTGCGGACTGGGGCAGAATTGCGCCAAACCCGCCCTGTCCACCCTGGAATACTTCATCCGGGAATACGAGAACCATATCCAGGAAAAGCGCTGCGACGGGGCGGTCTGCGATGCAATGGTCATCTCCGCCTGTCAGCATGCCTGCCCGGCCGGCATTGACGTGCCCAACTATGTGGCGGCCGTGGGCCGGGGCGAATATGAAAAGGCCGTGGCCATCATCCGGGAGCGCAATCCCTTTCCGGCTGTCTGCGGGCATATCTGCATCCATCCCTGTGAGTTCAAATGCCGGCGGGGGGAGTTGGATGAACCCGTGGCCATTCGCTCCATCAAACGAACGGCCGCGGAATGGTTCTTCGAAAATATCGGACCGGAGCGGGACCCGTTTCCCGTGACCCGCGAAGAGGAAGTGGCCGTGGTCGGAGCCGGACCGGCCGGCCTGAGCTGTGCCTACTTCCTCGCCCAAATGGGCTATCAGACCACGGTTTTCGAAGCCAAAGATGTGGCCGGGGGCATGCTTGGGCTGGCTCTTCCTGAATTCCGGCTGCCCCGGGAAGTCATCCAGATGGAGATCGACTACATCCAGAACTGCGGGGTGCGCATTGAATACAATGCCCCCATTGCGTCCGAGCACACGGTCAACGACCTGCTGAACGAAGGCTTCGGGGCCGTGTTCATCGCCGCCGGGGCCCAGGCCAGCAAACAGCTGGGCATCCCCGGCGAATCCGAGGACCTGGACAACCTGACCTACGGACTGCCCTATCTGAACGAGGTCAAGGCCGGGATCCACCACGCTTTTTCCGGGAAAACAGTGGTCATCGGCGGGGGAAACGTCGCAGTGGATGTGGCCAGGACCGCCCTTCGCGACGGAGCCGCGGAGGTCCTGCTGGTGTGCCTGGAACCCCGGGACGAGATGCCGGCCTGGGAAAAAGAGGTCAAGGAAGCCCTGGAGGAAGGGGTGCAGCTTCACCCCTCCTGGCTGCCCAGTCGCATTGTCCGTGAAGGCAGCCGGTCCACAGGCGTGGAGTTTGCGCGCTGCACGGCCGTGTTTGATCAGGACGGCCGATTCAATCCTGCCTGTGATCCGGGAGACACCTGGTTTTTGCCTGCGGAGCACATCATTGTTTCCATCGGCCAGGCCCTGGACATGGACTTTCTCTCCGACGAGGAGCGTCTCGAACGGGAACTCTGGGGCGGACTTGCCGTGGACAACAACACCCTGGCCACCAACATCCAGGGGGTTTTTGCCGGCGGCGATTTCACCACCGGACCGACCTTCGCCATCAGGGCCATTGCCTCCGGGCGCAGGGCGGCCCTGGCCATTCACAACTCTTTCAGCGGCATCAGTGGAAAAATCGAAATTCCGGATGAAAAAAGCCCCTTGAAACTGGACGCTCCCCTGGCCCTGGAAAATGAGGAGCAGGCGGACAAACCCCGGGTGCCACCAAAACTCGAAGCCCCCCAGGATCGAACCCAGGACTTTCGGATCGTGGAACTGGGCCTCTCTCTGGATGACGCCCGCCAAGAGGCCTACAGGTGCCTCAGATGCGATTTAGAAAAGGAGGCGGAATATGATCAGATCGATAACCCAGCCGAAGCCTGACGCTGAACTGGACAGCCTGCTCAAAGGCTTGGACCGGGTGTTCATCATCGGCTGCGGCACCTGCACCACGCTGACCAGAACCGGGGGCGAACCCGAAGTCTCGGCCATGGCCGATGCCCTGACCAAAAAAGGAAAACTGGTCACCGGCCGGGTGGTGGTGCCGGTGGCCTGCGACAATTTGAGCCGAGAGGTCTTTGAGACACACGGCCTCCAGATCCAACAGGCCGCCGCCCTGCTGGTCATGAGCTGTGCCTTTGGTGTGCAGACCCTGGCCCGGCAGACGGAAAAAGTGGCCATTCCGGCCCAGGACACGCTGTTCATCGGTAAAGAGACCGGTCTGGGCCGATTCGATGAAATCTGCTCCCAGTGCGGGACCTGCATCATCGGTGAAACCGGGGGCATCTGCCCGGTGACCTCCTGTCACAAAGGCCTGGTCAACGGCCCCTGCGGAGGAACGAACAACGGGAAATGCGAAATCAACTCGGACAAAGACTGCGTCTGGACCCTGATCTATCAAAGGCTCCAAACCCTGGGACGTCTTGAATCCATGAAAAAGTTCCAAAAGCCCAGGAATCATCTGGGAGAGCCGTCACCCGGCTTATTTCGACTGCCGGCGGAAGACTGAAGGCTGCACCTTTCACATCAGAATTGTGAGGATACGGGATTATGGTTTCATCATTTCAAGAGGCACTCAACTCCGGTCAATTCGTGGTCACGGCCGAAGCCGCTCCTGGCAAGGGAACCAACCTTGAGAAGATGGCCCACCACGTTGAAGTGCTCAAAGACAAAGTGGATGCCATCAATGTGACCGATCATCAGAGTTCGGTCATGCGCTTTCCATCATTGGGCGGGGCCATGCTGATTCAGGAGGCAGGCGGCGAACCCATCCTTCAGATGACCTGCCGGGACCGGAACAGGCTGGCCCTGCAGGCCGATCTTCTCCTGGCCTCAAGCCGGGGAGTGCGCAACGTCCTCTGCCTGACCGGCGACTCCGTGGATCTCGGGGACCACAAAACAGCCAAGGCGGTGTTCGACATCGATTCAAGCCAGCTTTTGGCGGCAGTGAGGCGCCTGGAAAGCGGCCGGGACATGGCCGGCAATGCCCTGGACGGAGGGGTCTCATTCTGTGCCGGGGCCATCGTCACCCCGGAAGCCAATCCCATTGAACCGCAGCTCATCAAGTTTGAGAAAAAGATCGAGGCCGGGGCTGAATTCTTTCAGACCCAGGCGGTTTATGATCTTGACCTGTTCAAGCAGTTCATGGACTATGCCGGGAAATTTTCGACCAGGGTTCTTGCCGGCATCATCCTCCTGACCTCGGCCCCGATGGCCAGGTTCATGAACAAGAACGTGGCCGGGGTGTCTGTGCCGCAGTCCCTGATCGATGAGATGGCTTCGGCTCCCAAAGGCGGGGCCGTGAAGAGAGGAATCGAAATCGCCGGCCGAATGATCCGACAGATCAAAGAGGAAAAGATCTGCACGGGCGTGCACATCATGGCCATCGGCAAAGAGGAGTTGATCCCGGAAATCATGGAAGCCGGCGGACTGCTGTAAGCATCCGGCCGGTGATAAATTCTTTAACGATCAGGCCAGGGACAAAGGTCGAAATGCTGTCCAGTCTTCCGAGAGCGAGGAGGGCCTGGTCAAAATTGCTGCGCAAATCAGGCGTCCAATCAATGGTCGGATTCGGCGGCAACGGCTCTGGAACAAAGGCAAGAAAGTGTTCCAGACTCATGCTCATCCCCACGGCTCGGCAGGCTTGCTGGTGCCTGGCCGCATAATCTTTTTGATTATTGCAAAAACACTTCTTGAGTCACCTATTCGGCATCTGCATGAGTGTCAAGAAAACGAAAGGTGAAATGCACAAACGATCTTTGATAGCGGGATATGAGCACTGCAAAGG
>CAZUMF010000116.1:1577-13397 GCA_964621385.1 uncultured Desulfohalobiaceae bacterium | reverse complement strand
TGTGTTATCATGATCAGACCTGCAACAAGTATAACACAGCATCGGTGAAGTACTAGCAGCATTTTGATTTATATACTGATCAAATTTGGTTTTTACAACAAAGACTGCGGACCCCAAGACTCCAGACCTCAATTTGACCAATAACTAAGTTGGATCATCATAAAAAAACAAGAAAATATCGCATTAACGGCAGATTTAAAAGCATGGTATAGGCCAACTACTGGTACTGCAATCAATTTGCGTGCCATACAAACCTTCCGGCCTGAAAACGATCAAGTGATTTTTTTACTTGCTTTTTGCAACCTTTTTTTGATCGAAAGCCAGGGTTTCCAGAGAAGAATGGACAGATTTGATTCAAAACTGCAACACTTAGTTTTCATGTTTCAACTTCATGAAACAAATCCTATTTCCCAAAGAAAGTCTGAGCGGGATGCTGTTGAACTTGTTCATCAATTATGGCTCTTTTGTCTCTGCATAAGGCTCTTGTATGACAGGGGTTTCATTATCCGCATTTCACCCGGACAAAAACAGGGATGGCCGTTGGTAGGATTCGTGCCAACCCGGAGCCACCGGTTCGGTGTCATACAACAGAGCGCGATCCGCTTCCAGCAGTCGCCGGTCAACTCCCATATAGTCGGCGGCGCATTGAGCGTTACCCCCTGTCTCCTGTCGCAATTCGTCCAGCCACTGTAGACCGGAACGCGAACGTAGTAAATGATGGTCAATGATGCAGCAGGGTACGGATCGGGCCAGTCTGAGAGCCCGTTCACGGGCAGCCGCAAGTTGCTCTGCATTTAAGCCGCGATACAGGGGCGGCCCGCTGACCAGCAGTATGGCGGGCATCCAGTCAAGGATCACTGATATCGGCTCATCGTCCAGAAGCTGTATATCCGAAGCCTGCACAAAAACCACTCCATCTGCCTCAACCCTGGTCATCATCACGTTTCCCAGCCCGGCCCTTCTCTGCCCGTGGGGCATGGCCTCTGAAAACATGAAAATATCCTGTCTTAGACCATCGCAGTAACAAACCGTCTGGCCGGATACGATTTCCAAATCCCGGCATCGGTCCGCTAATTTGGCCGGTTCATGGGCCGGGCTTTTTACCCAAAGGCGCGGCCGCTTCAGCAGGGACGACACCTCGGATAAGGGTAACTGGTAGGGATTGGCTTCCGCCAGGGGAATATGATCGCCATGGTAATGGGAGATGACCACATCCGTAGCCGTGGCCAGGTATTGTATGATGCGGCGGGCAACCGCCACACCGGCCGCCACCTGGCGTGGGTGCGGCAGAAGCCCGTTCCGCCTGTATCCCAGGGCCAGGCCGGGATCAATAACGATATGCCGTTCCCGGGTATGCACAGCGCAACACAGTCCCCTGACGCCCAGGGATTCGGTTCCTACAATTTCTATACGCAAAGCCGACTCCATATCGAAATGGTCTTGAGTGAGTTTTCTGACTTCTCCTGCAAAATCCAAGAGGTGTCTGGCAGGAAATGACGATGGGAAACTAACAAATGACTTTCGGCTCCAACGATATTCGAGTCTTGACAGAATGAGAAACCAAACACATGTCTTCTGATTTTCGAATGATCCGTTCGGCTCTGTTGATATCCTTTGCAAACTTTACTTGAAGAGTTGGTCTGAGCACAACTTCGGATATCAGATACATGCCTTCGACTTTTTCTAATTTTCCAAGGGCGCTGCATTCATACGATTCGAATTGCAATTTCGAATTTTCAGCTATGGCAAAGAAGGTGGTCATCAGGCAGCCATTGATGGAAGCGACGAATAAATGTTCTGGAGACCAGACATTGTGGAGGCCGCCTGGAAATGGCGGCGCTGTAGCCGTGTGGATTGGCGGAAGATCGGGACTGCTGAGTTCCCCTTCTTTTCCTTGCGTCCATTTGACCTTTATGTCGTAGGAATGAACAATATCCATGTCTTGAATCCCATTTCAGAACCCTTTGCCAACATCTAACATTTGGTGAAAATTTTGGACCTTTTCTTTCTTTACGCACCTTTTATCGAATGTCGAATTTTTATGTCAAAGCAATCATTTTAAAGAATTAAGTGCCAATACGGGGAAGGACATACGAAGTCTGCATTTACGTGACCCGCCCGGAAAGGTACGCTATCATCCCAGACAGGGTATTGAGTTTTCCGTAGTCAGATTCGGGGATGTCGACACCTAAAGCTTCATGCAAGGCGATAATCACATTGAGAAAATCAAAGGAATCGATATCGAGTTCCATTTGTAGATCTGCATCGGGAGAGAGGGTCTCGATGTCCGCCTCAGGGGCCGTATCCTGCAGAATACCAAGAATTATACCTTTCAGTTTTTCTTCCTTCATAAGGTCCCTGCATCCTGGAGATAACGGTTGAGGGCATTTAAAAACTGCGCCCCTGTGCGGCCGTCAGTGGCTCGATGGTCGCCTGACAGAGTCGCGCTCACCACTGGCCGAATGCCGAGCATGCCCTTTTCCACCCAAGACTGCTCCATGATCTTTCCAAAGCTGATCAGAGCGACCTGCAGCGGATAGATGACGCCGAAAGAGCTCTCAACTCCAAGGTCACCCAGGTTGGTCAGAGTGACGGTTGCATCCATCATCTCTGAACCTCGCAGCCTCCCCGACCTGGTTCTGGCAATCAGATCCCGCATGGCCGCCATGAGCCCATCCAGGCTTTTCCGGCTTGCATCATGGATCGCAGGAGCGATCAATCCACCTTGCCGGAGGGCTATGGCAAAACCGATGTGGACCGCTTCACTGGCTTGATGGCGGCCGTCAATCCAGTATCCGTTCAGGGCCGGTATCTCGGTGAGCGCCAGGGCGGTTGCCTTGAGCAGGAGCACCACAGGCAGGAGCCTCTCTTTGATTGAACGTTTTTGATTCATCTCGCTCAACCAGCCCAGGGCACTGCTCAAATCAATACGTGTTTCGAGATAGTAATGCGGAATGTCACGGTTGGAACGGGCCATTGCAGCTGCAATCGCTTGTCGCATGCCAAGCTGGAAATCTTTGCCCTCCATCTCGGGAGACGTTGGCCATACCGTGGCTTTCTCCTCAGGTTTGCCGGCTGCTGCTGATCTTTCAACATCGGCCAGGCTGACAGCGCCGTCCGGGCCTGTACCCTGTATGCCGGCCAGGTCCAGGCCAAGTTCAGCTGCTTTTTTACGCGCTGCTGGTGAAACCTTGAGCCTTTTTTCCTGGCCAGGCTTCGTATGATCTGCTTCTGCAGTTTTTGCCCTCGATTCTGTGGTTGATTGGGCAGCCGGGGGGCTCTTGCCAGCCTGAACCGGAGCTTCCGAAGTGGGCACTGCCGTCTTTTTTTCGGTCTCCGGCTGCTCCTCGGAGCGGATCAGGGCCATGACCTCTCCTACCGGGACTTCATGGCCTGGCTGGACCAGGAGTTTTTCCACGACGCCGTCCACGTAAACCTCGATCTCGATGACTCCCTTTTCAGTTTCGACCTCTGCAATAATGTCTCCCCGTTGAACACGATCACCGGGTTTGACCTTCCACTCGACCAGGGTTCCCTTTTCCATGTCGGCGCCCAGGCTGGGCATGCAGAATTCAGCCATTGGATTGCACCATCCTTTTGACCGTTGAAACAAGCGTTTCGACCTGTGGCAGCGCCTTTAGTTCCAGATGCCTGGCGTAGGGCATAGGCACTTCGGCACCGCAGATCCGCTCTACCGGCGCGTCCAGGTCGTAAAAGGCTTTCTCCATGATTCGCGCGCTGATCTCTGCGGAGATCCCCCCGCTGCGCCAGCCGTCATCCGCAATGAGGGCACGATGCGTCCTGCCGATGGATTCCAGAAAGGTGTCGTGGTCCAGGGGGCGTAAGCTGCGCAGATCGATCACCTCGGCCTGTATTCCCTCTATGGCAAGCTGCTCCGCAGCTTCCAGGGCCTTGAACAGGCCGGCTCCATAGGTGATCACGGTTATATCATTTCCAGCTCGCCTGACGCGGGCCTGGTCGATGCCCACCGGACCGGCATCCACTGGAAGATCTCCTTCCATGCCATAGAGGGTGTTGTTTTCAAAAATAAACACGGGATCGGGGTCCTCCAGCGCGGTCCAGAGCATGCCGCGGGCGTCTTCGAGCGTCGCCGGTGTCAGGACTTTAATTCCAGGTATATGGGCATACCACCCTTCAAGGCTGTGGGAGTGTTGGGCCGCCAGCTGTTTTCCGCCACCGGTCGACATGCGGATGACGAGTGGAACGTTGAAAAGCCCGCCTGACATGTGGAGATAGGAAGCGGCATTATTCAGGATCTGGTCTGCTGCAAGGAGGCTGAAGTTGACGGTCATGATTTCGACTATGGGCCGCATCCCTCCTAAAGCGGCGCCGATCCCGGCCCCCACGAAAGCGGATTCCGACAGGGGGGTGTCCCTGATTCGCTCCGGACCGAATTCATCCAGCAGTCCCTTGCTCACCGCAAAGCAGCCGCCGTAACAGCCGACATCCTCGCCCATGAGGAATACGCGCTCATCTTGAAGGAGTGCTTCCCGGATGGCTTCACGCACGGCTTCACGGTAGCTCAGTCTGACAACTTCTTTCACGGTCTGCATTCGGTCCTCCGGTCTGAGTAGACAAAGCGTGTCAACTCCTGGGCCGGCTCCCAGGTACCAGCTTCGGCAAAGTCAACGGCACTCTCGATCTCCGAGGCCACGCGGTCTTCCATGTCCTGTAGGACCGCATCAGTCAAAAGCCCCTTTTCCTTCAGTTGTCGGGTGAAGGTTTCGATGGGACAGCGCTTTTTCCACGTTTCCACTTCGTTTTTGCTTCGATACAGTTCCGGATCAAACATGGAATGGGCCCGAAAGCGATAGGTTCGACACTCCAATAATATCGGTCCTGCATCGCTTCGTACCCTGGCAGCAGCTTTTCCGGCTGCTTCCTCCACAGCACAGACATCCATCCCGTCCACGGCTTCGGCCTGAATACCGTAGGCAAGAGCTTTTCGTGTCACATCTGTCACCGACTCGGAACGGGCCAGGGCTGTTCCCATGGCGTACAGGTTGTTCTCGCAGATGAAGAGGACCGGCAGCTTCCAGAGAGCGGCCAGATTCAACGACTCATGGAATTCCCCTTCTGCTACGGCGCCTTCGCCGAAAAAGCAGCAGGTCAAGCGGGATTTTTGCTGTATCTGATCGGCAAGCGCCAAACCCACTGCAATGGGAAGGCCGGAGCCGACAATGGCGTTGCCGCCGAAAAAGCGCGTCTTGTCGTCAAACAGATGCATGGACCCCCCGCGACCCCGGCTGCAGCCCTCCATCTTTCCGTACAGTTCCGCCATGATGGAGCAGGCGGATATACCCCGGGCCAGGGCGTGTCCATGCTCCCGGTAGGTGGCCACGATCGCGTCATCCGCGGTGAGGGCCTGCATCACTCCCACCGCAACGGCCTCCTCGCCGTTGTAAAGATGCAGGAAACCCCGTATTTTCATGGCGCTGTACAGTTCGGCGCATTTTTCCTCGAACCGCCGGATGAGCAGCATCTGATAAAGCAGGCGCTGTGTGTGCTCCTGCTCGCTGTCCGCACCTGTTTGTTCAGGTGTCTGCTTCGTGTTCATTTTTCCTCCTCATCCGATACCTCCAACGTGGAGGTGTCTCCTTCAGGCAGCCCCAACTCCCGGGCCTTGAGGAGTCGCCGCATGATCTTGCCGGCTTTATTTTTGGGCAGGTCTTTCTGGAACTTGATTTGTTTGGGGGCTACGGCTGAACCGAGCTTTTGCCGCCCAAAGCCGATGAGTTCCCTGCGAAGCGCATCATTCTGTTCGAAGCCGGGTTTCAGGGAAACAAAGGCCATGACGAGCTCGCCGATCATGGGGTGGGGCTTGCCGATGACCCCTGCCTCGGCCACGGCAGGGTGTTCCATCAAAACGCTCTCCACCTCAAAAGGGCCGACCATGTGCCCGGATGTCTTGATGATGTCGTCGGCACGGCCCACGAACCAGAAATAGCCGTCGTTGTCGCTTTTTGCCAGATCTCCGGTAAAGTACCACCGGTCTCTGAAGCTGTTTCGGTAGCGTTCTTCATCGTGCAGATATCCCCTGAACATGGATGGCCAGCCAGACTTGATGGCCAGGTGCCCTTCGACATCAGGCCCCTCCACGTGGACATTGTCTGGAGCAACCTTGGAAACAATGGCCGCCTCGATTCCCGGCAGGGGCCGGCCCATGGATCCCGGGCGGATGTCCATGGATGGATAGTTGGCGATCATGATCCCGCCGGTTTCGGTTTGCCACCAGTTGTCATGGATGGGCAGGCCGAGAACCTCCTGGCCCCAGACAACGGCTTCGGGATTCAGGGGTTCACCCACGCTGTGGATCAGCCGGAGCCGATCCAGGTTATGTTCTTGGCCGGGGTCCGTGGCCATGCGCATCAGCCTCCGGATGGCCGTGGGGGCTGTGTACCAGACGCTCACCTTGTGTGTCTCCAGGATTTTATACCAGCGCTCGGCATCGAAATCCGCCTGATCCACAATGTTCGTAATCCCATGGAGCAGCGGGGCGATGATGCCGTATGACGTCCCGGTGACCCAGCCTGGATCAGCCGTGCACCAGAAAATATCCTCAGGGTGAAAATCCAGGACATACTTTCCCGTCATATAATGGATGAGGACCGCATTGTGCACATGAATCGCGCCCTTGGGCATGCCGGTGGTGCCGCTGGTAAAATGCAAGACCGCCATGTCCTCCGGGTCTGTTCTCGGAATTGTGAACTCCAGGGAGGCATCGGCCATCTGCTGCGGCAATGCCCAGAGGCCGTCCCCGGTATTCTCCTCGGTGTCGACGATGAGGATGTGCTCCAATTTTGGCAGTTTATCCCTTAAGTCTTTGACTTTTTTTGTGTACAAGTCCACGGTGGTGACCAGAACCTTCACGTCTCCCCTTTTCAGCCGCTGGTAGATGGGCTCCGGGCCAAAAGCGGCAAACAGGGGGCAAAAGACGCCCAGGGTTTTCCAGGTACCCAGGGCAGTGAAATACAGCTCTGGGATGCGCCCGGTGAGTACGGAGACCCGCTCGCCTTTCTTCAGACCAAGATCCTGCAGGACGTTGGCAAAGCGATTGCTGTGTTTTTTGAGGTCCCTGTATGTAAAGTCCAGTCTGGTATCGTCGGCTCCTATCCAGCGCAGGGCCAGGTGGTCCCGAAGTGGGCCGTTTGCATGGCGGTCGACTGCTTCATGGGCAATATGAAAGCCCTTGTCATCGGGCAGGCCACTCAATTCGTTGCGAATGCTTTCCCAGGAAAATGTGGAATAAATGCGATCATAATCGAGGAGATTAGGTTGAACGCGGTCACGATCCGTTCTTTTTTTTACTGTTTGCCAAGACATTGATTCACCTCGCTCAATTTGGCCATAACGTTGAGGCTTTGATTATGCAAGGTACAAAGTACAAGGGTTTGTATTTATATAATGAATTCAGCAAATTTTATGCCAAGTATACTCACGGTTGTCATAATTTTCATTATTCTGAAATCCTGGTAGGATGTGCACCAATATGTTCGCAATCAGGTGGGTGGCCTTGCAGTTGCAAGGGATGAAAGTAATCCAGGTGTGTGGGCTGGCAGGGAAGTAACCGCAGCAATAGGGCTGAGTATCAATAAATTGATGACAATCCATTGTCTGGCCATTATTGTGGAAAACGCTGAAAAACAGATGAGGCTTTATGAAGAAAGTCTTTCCCCCCTGGATCAGATGGAAAGCTCCTGATCCGACATTGCTGCAAAGTATGGAAGATCTCTTGAAGGATTTGAACCTCCATACAATATGTGCGAGCGCTCGATGTCCAAATATTGGTTCCTGCTTCTCCCGCAAGACTGCAACATTTTTGATACTCGGGGATGTTTGTTCCAGGAAGTGCGCTTTTTGCGCAGTCAAGAAAGGGGTGCCGCTGCCTGTGGATGCCAACGAGCCCTTATCTATTGCCCGAGCGGTTCGCAGACTTGGCCTGAAATACACCGTCATCACCTCTGTGACCCGGGATGATCTTGCTGATGGCGGTGCGTCCCAGTTTGTTAAAGTGATCGAACTCCTTCATGAATATAACAAAAATATGCCTGTGGAGGTCTTAATACCAGACTTCTCGGGTTCATATGAAGCGTTGAAAGCAGTTATCGAAGCCGGGCCACAAGTTATCAACCACAATATCGAAACCGTTCCCCGGCTCTATCCAGTTGTGCGGCCACAGGCCTCCTATGAACGTACTTTACACCTGCTTTCAAATATCAAATGCATTTATTCGGGAATCATAACAAAGTCTGGCCTGATGGTCGGTCTGGGCGAGAATACAAACGAGGTGATCAAGGTGATGCAAGATCTGCGGAAAGCTGACTGTGACCTGCTCACGATTGGACAGTATTTGCAGCCTTCCCCAAGCCATTACGACCTAAAGGCCTTTGTGCCTCCAGAAGCCTTTTCCGAATATGAATGCATTGCGCGAGAAATGGGTTTCAAAGCGGTTGCAGCAGGCCCGCTGATGAGAAGTTCCTTCAAGGCGGAAGCACTTTATCAGGAGGAAGGTATCTGATTCAAAACTGCAACACACTGTGTTCATGTTTCAATTCAATGAAACAAATCCTTTATTCCCAGAAGTAGACAACTGGTTAATATTATATTTTTTTTGACCGGTAGGGATTCCCATTCAGGAGAACTCTCTGTGGCTCTTACACTCTTTCAACCGCTCTTCATTCTTGGTCTCGTCCTGGTGACAGGATATTTTGCCGGTAGAGCAGCGAACTTTTTCCATTTGCCCCGGATAAGCGGATACATATGTATCGGTCTGATTCTTTCACCTTCAATCAGCGGAATTTTTTCATTTCAACAAATCGATCATCTTTTTGGCATCACATCAGAAATCGCTCTTGCCTTCATCGCCTATTCCATAGGGGGAAGTCTTTTGATGTCTCGGGTCCGGGGCCTGGGAAGACAAATCCTCTGGATCACCCTGACACAGGGGTTTGGCGCCTTTATCTGCACCTGTCTTGCGGTTTACGCGACAGGACATTTTCTGCCCTCCCTCATCAGCGAAAACAGAAACACTTTTATCCCTTTCGTCCTTATCCTGGGAGGCATTTCCGTTGCAACCGCCCCGGCGGCTACCATGGCGGTAGTCCATGAGATTCGAGCGAAAGGCCCCTTGACCACCACTTTACTCGGTGTTGTCGCGTTGGATGATGCCTTGAGCATCATCATTTTCACTGGAGCGGTCACCATTGCCGGTCAATTGGTATTCGGCAGTGCGGCCAGTTCTTTCCTGCTGCGAGGCATTATGGTCATTTTCGGGGCTTTAGGGGTCGGTTTATTCGGAGGGTTCGTTTTCAGTCATTTTCTTGAACCTTCGAAACGTCCAGAGATCAACGTCATGCTTACTCTTGGAGCGATTTTTCTGGTCAGTGGTTTGGCAAATACATTCGGATTTTCACCACATGAAGATAAAAGAGATCATGCATCAGATCAAGGACCGTGGCTTACCCTGTGTCTCATCGAACAGTGATATCAGTGAAGTAATCCGGGTTGCAGCCGAATTCCCACATACAAGACTTGTTTACGTGATTGATAAAGATAACAAACTCCTTGGGGTCATTACGATCGGGGCGCTGTTGCGGCATCTGTATCCTTATCATTATGAAGCCAAGATCCATCCTCGAGACATATTGCGTAACATCATTGTAGAAGAAGCCTCCCATCTTATGACCTGCAAAAATGTAAATGCTTCACCGGATGAAGCTGTTGATGTTGTTCTCAAGAGAATGGCCAGTACCGGCGCTAAGGAGATGGCGGTGGTGGACAAAAACGGCCGTATTCTGGCTGACATTACTGCGGTCGACCTTCTGAGGTACTATGAACTATAAGTCTATAAACAGATTTGAAATGATATTTGAATACACTCGAAATGGGATATTCGGCTTGGGTCTCCGGGCCATGGTCCGGAGACCCAAATGGTATCAGCTCTCGATCTCGATGCGTCTCGCCCTTGATTGTTCATCCTTGGGGATCTGGACTGTCAGGACCCCGTTCTTGAATCTGGCCTTTACGTTCTCTCCCGAGCATTGGCTGGGAAGGGGGATGTTCCGGGCGAATTTTCCATACCGCCGTTCCATCCTCACGAAGTTTTCTCCCTTTTGCTCCTCTTCCTGATGCTTTTCCCCCTTGATCAAAAGGGTGTTGTTGTTCACACTCACATCGAGGTCATTGTGCTCGAGCCCTGGCAGCTCGGCTTTGACTACCACCTCACTGTCTGTTTCGCTCACGTCCACCGCCGGATAGCTGAACAGACCAGGAAAATCCTCACTCCGGTTCCACATGTCATCCATGAGTGAGAAGATGTCCCTTGTCCTATCAGGTGCCATGCCCCGTGAACGTAAGGCGGGAAAAAAGCTCTCAAACATAGCTGATCCTCCTCTGGTTTTACGTTTAAGTTTACATTTCGCAAGGCCTACTCCATCACAGCCGCCGGTCAGGTAGCTGGGAAAGGAGAGGGGGGGCAGAACTGTTTGTCATCTATCAATGTATGTTTCAGTTTCGAATGGCCAACCCCGGTATCTCAGGCCGCATTCTGTTCCCAGCTGAGCCTTTCCAGCTTGGGCAGTAGTTTGTGCTCGATGATCCGGTTCCAGGTGAATTCCTGGGCCGTGCTCTTTGCCTTCTCCCTGAGGCGGTGATGGAAGCCCTTATGTTCATGAAGGTAAAGCAGATCAGCCACCGCCTCCTGGGATCTGCTGCTTTCCAGAACGACGGCATCCTCGAAATCATGGGCATAGTCTTCGCCGGTCATGCCCACATAGGCCGTTCCTCCAGCGGCCATAGCCTCTAGTCCAACAAGGCCGAAGGGTTCATGGACGCTGTTGGCCAGAACAGCATCGCTGCAGGCGTACAGGACCCTGGAAAGGTCGTGGGAGAGATAGGACGTGATGTTGACCAGATCGGCACCTTGGGCCGCGAGCAGCTCGCGCAGGCAGCTCTCCTGGTCCAGGCCGCTTAGATCCACATCCTGAACTGTGAGTCCACAGGCAATTGCTTTTTCCAGCACCTCTCTGCCGAAGGGCTCGATGCCACCGCGCAGGAAAAAGACCACCCGGTAGCCCATGGCCTTGAGCCGAACAACGGTTTCCACGGCCGATATCCAGTTCTTGGCAGGATCGAACCTGGCCATCTTGAAGAGCATGAAGTCGGCTTTCAGTCCATTCAGGAAACCGTTCCGAGATCCATTGTCCAGGGGTTCGGTCAGCTCGGGTTGAATGCCGTTGTGCATGACCAGGGGCTCCACACCATAAGGCTTCATGAGGTGCCTCATGTAACGGCTGACCGTGGTGATGCCGGCGCATCCCTTCAGTCGGTTCCAGTTGATGCGGTGAAAGGAATAGGTGTTGTTGGCGTTCCATAGCAGAAGGGCCTTGTCCCGAAGCCCTTTTGAAAAGAGCAAATCGCTGATCCGGCAAAGGGACTCGGCCGTGTGCCATTCTTCGGCCAGGACAACAAGCTGTTTGCCGCTGATCACAGCCGGGCGGGCGATGGTTTCAACAATATATTCCGGAATCGAGACCGTGAAATCGTTCAATTTGCCCTCTTCCCCGTCGTAGACACCAATGGGGTGGTAGCGGCTGATCCATTGACACCAGCGATGCTGCGTAAGCAGGCCATTGCATTTGGTCAAGTATCCCTCCAGCCAGGGATCCCCGATAAAGAAAATATGGGTTTCAAAACCCTGCCCGGCCAGGGCCGTTGACAGTCTGCTGGCCCGGACCCCCAGGCCCCCGGCCAGGGAGTAGCCGTCAGGACCCTCAAAGGAAAGAACAACAAAAACTGTGT
>CAZUMF010000116.1:0-1477 GCA_964621385.1 uncultured Desulfohalobiaceae bacterium | reverse complement strand
CCGGCCAGGGAGTAGCCGTCAGGACCCTCAAAGGAAAGAACAACAAAAACTGTGTACACCGGAACAGGACGCCTCGATTCAATTTTACTCTTCCAGATAAATACACTCGGCCGGGCAGGAATCGATGGCTTCCTGGATTTTTTCTTCGGGGCCTCCTTCTTCCTGGATAACGTAAGCTACGCACTCGTCTTCATCAAAGGCGAAGGCCTCAGGACAAATTTCAACACAGCTTTCACATCCCATGCACTCCTCCGTGTCGATAACGACTCTGGACATATTGTACCTCCGTGTGAGCTTTTCTCAACAAGCTTCTGTCAGATAGATTTTTTGTTCGCGGACTCACTCTGGCTCCTCCTGAGTCTTCGAAGGAACAATATGACATAACGATCGGTCTCTTTGTCATTCTGAATGAGTCTGCCTGCCCAGTTCATAGGCTGCCTTCTTCCTTCATGAGACCGCTGACAGCATATCCAACTATGACTGAGGCAAAGAGGGTGAGTACCGTCAGTATCGCTACGTATATCCAGCCAAAATAGGCTATCATGATGGGCAATAGAAACGGTTTAACAGCCCTGTTATAAAGAAATATCGCGATAGGGCGATCCCCTGCTCCCTTTTCCCTCAAGTCTTTGAGCAAGGGATACCAGGCATAGATTGGTCCCGTTGAAATGATTCCCGCCGCCGCTGGCAATAGAACGCCCTTGATACCCGCACCTTTACCAAGGAACCTGGCGATCTGAGTTGGCTTTAGGAGAAGATTTAGAAGAATCATGAGGACAAAGACGAGGCACAGGGGTATGAGCATATTGAGAAAAATGTTTCCGGTACTTTTCAGAGCCAAAGAGGCCTTATCTGGCATCACGACAAAGAGAATCCCATAGACAGCCAGTACGGCAGCTGGGAAAGGAAAGATACGTTTTATTGCCCTTGGATGATTGGATTTTTGAGAGTTCTCTATGCTCAAGGCACTCATCCTCCAAAGAAATTCAGAATCATAACCGTAAGAATGGCAATAGGTATCGCTAGAATAAAAGAGAAGCCATTCCTTAGAAGTGCAAACTTTCTGCCCAAAGCTGCCATCTCAGCAGGTAGTTGCACCAGGCCCACAGTTACCCAGGTGATAATGAGGGCAGAAACTGCAAACAGGCTGATGCCATATTTCAACAATTCTCTCCCAATGACGTAGCTATTAATAGGGCTTCCGGCAAGAATGCTGCCAAAACACGCTCCCCAAAGAGTGTCCAATGCCAAGTTATCCGAAAAAATGGGGGTCAGAAAGTCTTTTGAAGCGAACGCGTTGAACAAGCCTATAAGCAGCACAACACCTGCCAGTACGGGTAAAAGATTAGTAAATTGCCGGATAGAGCTTACAGTTGCATGAGCTAAAGCGCTCATGTCCACTTTTGGGCCTCGTTTAGATTCTGATCTTTCTTTCAACCTGAGGTATCGGTCTCCTTGTTTCCAGTTCAGCTGCATA
>CAZUMF010000115.1:0-13406 GCA_964621385.1 uncultured Desulfohalobiaceae bacterium | reverse complement strand
ATCACAAAATGTCCAAAAGATCTTTCAAATTTACGCTTCCTGTAAAGAGCTCTGATCTTTGACATTCAGTTCCTATTCTGCATTTGCAAAATCGAAAATCCAAAATCTTCAATTTCACTCTTCAATCCAAAATCCGAAATCCAAAATCGCCCTACACCCCCCTGCCCTGGATGAGTCTGATCATATCCTTGATGTTGGTCGGAGTGATGAACTCCCCGTCGACCCGGTTGGCCAGAAAAACCCGCTTGGGCTGGTCCACCACCTTTTTGACCTCGTCCACAATCTGCCCCATATTCATTTCCACCACCGCCACAAAATCGGCGTTTTTTGTTTTCCGGCGCACAAGACCGGCCGGAAACGGCCAGAGGGTCTGCAGTTCCAGGAGCCCCAGCCGCTCGCCCCGCTTCCGGCGGTTCTTGACGATGTGCAGGGCGGAACGGGCCGAAGAGCCATAGGAGAGAAGGATCACCTCGGCGTCCTCTAAGAAGTATTCCTTATACCGGGTCAATTGTTCCACCCGGTTTTCAATCTTGTCCGTCAAATGGTGAATCAGCCCGTGGATAACCTGCGGATCGCTCGTGGGAAAGCCCCACATGTCATGATACAGGCCGGTGACATTGTAGCGGTGCTTGTCCCCGAAATCCGACATGGGCAGCCGGCCGTCCTCCCGGGGCAGATAGGGATGGAAATCCACTCCCTCGGGTACGGCGGTGCGCAGGCGCTTGACCACCGGTATTTCACCCACCTCGGGGATGATTAATTTCTCCCGCATGTGGCCGAGCATTTCGTCCAGCAGAAGAATCACCGGGGTCCGGTAAGTCTCAGCCAGATTAAAGGCCTCCACTGTGATTTGAAACAGATCCTGATGGTTGGAGGCGGTCAGGGCGATAATGGCATGATCACCGTGAGTCCCCCAGCGGGCCTGATTGACATCCCCCTGGCTGCCGTGGGTGGGCAGACCGGTGGAGGGACCGCCCCGCTGCACATTGGTGATCACGCAGGGGATCTCGGTCATGATCGCATAGCCCAGGGCCTCCTGCATCAGGGAGAAGCCCGGGCCGCTGGTGGCGGTCATCACCTTGTGTCCGGTGAGGGAGGCTCCGGTGATGGCGCAGAGTGAAGAGATTTCGTCCTCCATCTGGAGGAACTTGCCCCCGATGCCGGGCAGTCTGGCCGCCATGTGTTCGGCGATTTCCGACGAGGGCGTGATGGGGTAGCCGGCAAAAAAATCCAGGCCGGCATACAACGCAGCTTCTACACAGACCTCGTTGCCTTGAATGAACTTGATATCTTGGCTCATGATGCTTCCTGTTCTTCCGGGATGATGGTGATGGCCAGATCCGGGCAGAGGCGCTCGCAAAAACTGCAGACAATGCAGTCCTCCGGCCGGACAAGGCTGGATTTGCCCTCCCGGTCCAGCTCCAGGACATGTTTTGGGCAAAAATGGACGCAAATCCCGCACCCCTTGCACCACTCCCGGTTGATCCGATACTCTTTGAGTGTTTTTTGCTTTTTCATAGGGACCCTTATCCGAAAATCAGCTTGACAGGCCTATTTCCGGATCTGCTTGAAGAATTGTGATTCGCGGTTTTCGTTCTTCTTACGTCACTTCTTCGATTCTGTCAAAAAATTCCGGATCTTCCGGATAAGACCTTCCTGCTCTTCAAGGACGCGATGGGCCTCCTCCACGGAAACCGGCTGGAAACGAACGCGATGCCCGGGCAGGGCCTGGGCCACCCGGGGCAGATCGCTGGAAATCACGGTGGCGATCTTGGTGTAGCCGCCCACGGTCTGCTCCACCAGCAGAATGATGGGCTGCCCGTCCGCCGGCACCTGGATCGTGCCCGGCAGGCTCGGTTCGGAAATGATGCTCTGCGCCGCCCCCGGGTCGCGGACAACTTTTGGTCCTTCCAGCCTATAGCCCATGCGGTTGGCTTTGGGGCTGACCCGAAACTCCGCCTGGAAAAGCGTCTCCAGCCCTTCCCGGCTGAACAGTCCGTCCTGGGGGCCCGGGACGACCCTGAGCCGGAAGGTCGGATCGCCATAGGCAGGGATAAGGTCCGGGGGAAGGGTCAGCTCGGAAACAGTGGAGCCCGGGCCCCCATGGGCCGCAGGGGTGCCGCCTTTCGGCAGAGGGCGGCCCCGGAGCCCTCCGAAGCCGCCGGTGACGCAGGTCGAGCGGCTGTTCATGATCAGGGGAACAGCAAAGCCTCCGGGAACCGCAAGATAGGTCCGGCAGCCCTTTGTGACCTGTTTGAACTGGAGGGTGTCCCCGGAGCGGACCGGAAAGCGCGACCAGCCCGGCAGACTTGTGTCGTTCAGCCGGATCGCCATGTCAGCCCCGGTCACCGCCAGGACCGCATCCCGCAGAACAGTCAGGGTCGGCCCGATCACGGTACATTCCAGGACCGCGGCGGATTCGGGGTTGCCAAGCAGGAGATTGGCCGTTCTGGCCGCCAATTGATCCAGGACCCCGCTGACCGGGACCCCCAGGTCCTGATACCCGTAGCGCCCCAGATCCTGGATCGTGGAAGAGGCCCCGGGGTTGGCAACGAGGAACTGATCACCCATGGTTCTCTTCCTCTTTCAACTGGTGGTATTCCTCGATGGAGATCGGCTTAAAAACGAGGCTGTCCCCGGGGTGGTAGCGGGTGGCTTGTTTTTTCTCGGGATTGAAGAGTTTGAGAGGGGTTCGACCGATCAACCGCCAGCCTCCGGGACTGCCCACGGGATAGATGCCGGTCTGCCCCTGGGCGATGCCCACCGATCCTGCAGCAACCTCGGTCCGGGGGGTCTCCCGTCTCGGGGTGTGCAGCCGGCTGTCCAACCCGCCCAAATAGGGAAAACCCGGCGTGAAGCCAAGCATATAGATGAGATATTCCCTTCGGCTGTGCAGATCGATGACTTCCCGGACACTCAGTCCATTGTGTTCAGCCACAACAGAGAGGTCCGGCCCGAATTCATGCCCATAACAGACCGGAATTGCAACTGTTCGACTGGGCGGAGTCTGGCTTGCATCCAGTCGATGCTCCAGGGAGCGGATGGAAGCTTCCAGGCGGCCCGGATCGGTTTGAAAGGGATCGTAAATAAGCTGAAACGAACAATAGGCCGGAGAAACCTCAACCACCCCCGGGATGGCTTCAGACCGACACAAAGCAGCCATTGTCCTGACTGTGCGGTTGCATTCCGGATCGATCCGCTCGCCATATTTGATCAGGAGGGCACGGTCCCCGATGCGGAAAAAGTGAGATTCAGCCATGGGTTCGGTCGTCATGGGCTCCCTTGTTTTTTTCAACTCACCGGCATTTTTTCAGCACCCGCAGCATGGCAGGTACGATTCGCGGCCGAAATCTGATCCTAAAGAAAGCTCCCCATGGAGCAAACCTGCAACCCCTCAGCCGTGAGTTCCTGACGGATGTGCTTGACCAGATCCAGGGCCGTGGGCGTATCCCCGTGTACGCAAAGGGTGTGGACATCCAAAGGAATTTTCGTCCCATCCTCGGCAAGGACTTCCTGGTCCCGGGCCATGCGCAGAGCCCGTTCTGTGGCCTCAGCCGGATCATGAATGACAGCCCCTGGTTTGCGTCGGGAAACCAGGGTGCCCTCAGGGGTGTAGGCCCGATCGGGAAAGGCCTCATACGCGATTTGCAGCCCATAGTGCTCACAGGCCCGGGTCATGCTTCTGTTTTTGGCCCCGGCCAGGGTCAGGCAGATCAGATCGTTGTCCACACCGGCCACAGCCTCGGCAACACTCATGGCCAGGTCTTCCCGGTCAAGCAAGGCCAGGTAGAGACTGCCATGGGGCTTGACATGCTGCAGTTTCATCCCCTGAAGCGCACAAAAGGCCTGGAGGGCTCCCAGCTGATAGGTCACATAGGCCTTGATCTCCTCCAGGCTGCAGTCCATATTGCGGCGTCCAAAGCCGAGCAGATCCGGATATCCCGGGTGGGCGCCCACGGCGACACCGCTTTCCCGGGCCATGGCCACGGTGGCATCCATCACCAGCGGATCTCCGGCGTGCCAGCCGCAGGCCACATTGGCCGAGGTGATAGATGTGATCACTTCCGCGTCCAGACCAAGGGTGTATCGGCCAAAGCTTTCCCCCATATCGCAATTCAAATCAATGGCTTTCTTCATGTCATCCTCCCGATTGCCCAGCATCTCTGGGCTGTCTGACGGTAGTGCAAACAGCGCTCATGGTCAAGTTGAATTGGGCGGCGAGAGCGATGTCCGTCGATCAAATCATTGACAAACGCCGGCACTCCGACTATGCTTAGCAAAAAATGGTGGAAGCAGCATCGGCCTATTGTGTGTGTTGGTGAAGCAGCCGTCCTTCCTCGGAAGCGCCTGAACAAAAGAGCCTCAGTGTTTTGTCGAGGGAGGAAAGCCAGGGCAGTTCTCTGCTCCACCGCAACCCATGCATCAAGGAGACGCTTATGACCAGGAAAATTCCTCTTATCACCTGCTTCATGCTTATCGTGTTTTTCATGAGTGCCCCGGCCCAGGCGGCTGAACGTCTGGACCTGGCCACCACCTATTCCGGCCAAAACCTTCATGCCCGGACAGTGAGAGACTTTGCCAAACAGGTCGAAGCCGTCACCGGCGGGGACATCACGGTGGAGGTCCATGAAGGCGGAGCCATGGGCTTGAAGGACGAAGACCATTTCACAGCCATAGCCGACGGCATTGTGCCCCTGGCCAGCGTCCTCATGGGAGCGGCAGTGGGAACGTCTCCGATTTATGCCCTGAGCACCGCCCCCTTCTTTGTCAAAGGCTTTTCAGAGGCCAGACTGCTTCGGGATATCGCCATGCCCTACTACCGGGAAGAAGCCAAAAAATTCAACCAGAAAATTTTGTACACCGTGCCCTGGCCCCCGAGTGCGATCCATGCCAAGCGAGAAATCAAAACCTATGAGGATCTGGAAGGGCTCAAAATCCGCACCTACGACAAAAAAGGGACCCAGGTTCTCAAAAAGGCCGGAGCGAACGCCGTGGTCATGTCCTGGGGGGATGTTTACCCGGCTCTGGCCACAGGAACCATCGACTCCGTGCTGACCTCCACCACCAGCGCCGTGGCCGGAAAGTTCTGGGAAGTCCTCACCGACACCACCCTGGTCAACTTTGCGATTCCCTTGAACATGATCAACATCAACCTGGACACCTTCCACGGTCTGAGCGAAGCACAGCAGCAGGCCCTTGTTGACCTGGGCCGGGAAATGGAAAAGAAGTGGTGGAATGAGGCCGAGCTCACCATGGATAACGAAATCAAGTTATTGCGCGAACACGGCATGGAAGTCCATGAGGACGTCTCACCGGAGCTGGCCGCCAGGCTGAAGGAAAGCGGTGAATTTATCATCGAGGACTGGCTGGAAAAAGTCGGCTCGGACGGGCGGGAGATCCTGAACACCTTCAAGGCAGAGAAAGAGAACCTGTAATTTTCATGAACACCAAACAGTCCGGCATCGTGCACCTGCTGCAGAAGACCGCCTCCGGCCTGTCTTCAACAGGTGCCGTTGTTTCCTCTGCAGCCTTTGTGTTCATGGTTTCCCTGACGGTTCTGGAGGTGATCCTGCGATCGCTGTTCGGGAAATCCACCCTGGTGGCCAGTGAGTACTCAGGGTATCTCCTGGCCGCCATGATTTATCTGGGCATGGGGTTTTCCTTCCGGGAAGAGGCCCACATCCGGATCACCTTTCTCAAAGGGCGTCTCACCGGGAGGATCGGCTGGGTCCTCGAACTCTGGTGTTACGCCTTTGCCGGTGTGCTTTGCGTGCTGTCCACCGTCTTTATCTGGGATTTGGTCTCCACCTCGTTTGAACGCGGACTGCAGGCCTACACGGTTGCGGAGACCCCCCTTTACGTGCCCCAGGCCATGCTGTTTATCGGGATGATTGTTTTCACCCTGCAGGTCATCGCCGGGCTGGTGCACCTGATTTTCAACGTTTCCCCCAGAGATTTTTAGGACCCGGGCAGAGGAGACCACTCACACCGCTATGAACATTGCCCTGTCCACAGTCCTTGTCTGCCTGATCTGCTTTCTCGGATCAGGGGTCTGGATTGGATTGTCCCTGCTGGCGACGGCAGGCCTCAGTCTGGAGTTTTTGACCTCCATGCCGGTGGGAAAAATCTGGGCCCAGGCCATGTGGAACAGCCTGAACAATTGGGCCCTGGCCGCCCTGCCCATGTTCATCTTTCTCGGGGAGATCATCCTCAGAACACGGATGTCCGAACTCCTCTTCCAGGGGCTCAGGCCCTGGGTGCAGTATATACCGGGACGACTGCTGCACATCAATATTTTCGGCAGCGCCATTTTCGCGGCCGTTTCAGGCTCATCCCCGGCCACTGCCGCCACCATCGGCAAAATCACCCTGGGACAGCTCAAGGAGGAAGGGTACGACTCGCTTCTGAGCCAGGGGTCCCTGGCCGGAGCCGGAACGTTGGGACTGCTCATCCCGCCGAGCATTGTGCTCATTATTTACGGGGTACTGGCCGAAGTGTCCATCGGCAAGCTGTTCATTGCCGGGGTGGATCCCGGGATCATGCTGGCCTGCTTTTACAGCGGCTACATCATTTTTCGCATTGCCCTGAATCCCAAGCTGGCCCCCAGGGAAAAGGCCTTCTTTACCTGGCCTGAGAGGATGGCCTCCCTGCTGAAGCTGTTGCCGGTCAGCGTCCTCATCGTCTTGATTCTCGGTTCGATCTATCTCGGCTTTGCCACGCCCTCTGAAGCCGCCGGCATCGGCGTGGTCACCTCCCTGCTGATCACTTGGATTCTGGGGGATCTCAGCTGGAAAAACGTCGTCCAGGCCATGCAGGGAACCATCAACACCTCCGCCATGATCTGCTTTATCATTGTCGGAGCCAGCTTCCTGTCCGTGGTCATGGGCTATCTGCATATTCCCGCGGATGTGGCCCGTTTTATCGCCACTCTCCATCTCAGTCCGTATCTGTTGATTGTCATTTTCACGCTTTTTTATCTGATCCTGGGGTTTTTCATGGACGGGATCTCCATGATCGTCATGACCCTGCCCATCACCCTACCTCTGGTGAATCTGGCAGGGTTCAATCCGCTCTGGTTCGGCATCTACCTGGTCCTGGTCATCGAAGCCGGCCAGATTACCCCCCCGGTGGGATTCAACCTCTTTGTGATCAAGGGTTTGACCGGAGATGAGCTTGGCAGGGTGGCCAGGGCGTCACTGCCCTTTCTGGCCATCCTCATGTTTGCGGTCTCGGTGATCACGGTCTTTCCGGATATGATCATGTGGCTGCCGGATTTTATGTAAGACAGCATGTCCTGCCGCATCAAACCGGCAATTCTATATTACAACCAGGGGCCCCTTACGCCCATTTTTTTACGATTTCACCCTGCCCGGACACCTCCAGCCGCTCGGGCTTGTGTAAAACCGTGGTTTGGCCAAGCTCTTCCAATACATTCTCCGACACTTCAACAACATCCAGATTGAGGGTGTTCTTGATCCGGGCAAAACGCAGAGTGTCCGGCGATTTTCCGCCCAGGCTCCGAATGGCGGTTTCAAGCAGCTCGACTTCGCTCTCCAGTACGAGCGGGGTAAAGGCCCGCTGCACATTGCCGCTGGTCACACAGTTGAGGTAGGTTTTGGGAAAATCGATCTTCTCGTAGAGTCTTTTCGTGATCAGATCCCCCAATCCGACGCCTGTGGCATTCCCATCCGACGCTTTGGAAAGATCCAGTATGCCCACCCGTTGTATATGAGGACGCTGCGGTTCCTGCATGCCATCAATCCGCATCCTGCCCACGACTTTGGCATCAATGCCCGTGCCGCTGAAATCCTTTCCCATGGTATCCACCAGCAGGACATCCAGATTGTCCACCGGTAATTTGGGCATCAAGCGCCGGGCCGATTGCAAAGCAGCCTGGTCGGCCTCGACAAATTGACCCGGAGAGACCACCCTGGCTTCTGCGGTTTCCCCGGCGGCGTTTTCCACCAGGACAAGCCCGCACAGGATATTGAGCCGATCACACAAGACCCTGCCCATTTCAAGAAGGGCCTGTTCCATGCCTGCGGCGCCCTGGGCATGGACCAGGCGGGCGCCTGGGACTTTGCCCAGCCCGATGGCCAGCATCTTGTGCAGACCGCTCTCGATGCTTCCAGAGAATGAGGTGTGCGGCTTGGCCCTCCCGATGACGATCACCCGGTCACTGTCCACAACCTCCTTCGCCGCGTGAACCTCGAGCCCCGAGGGAGTCCGCCCGACGACGCTCACGTCCGGAGTACTGATGACCGGGGCGTTGACTGAAGCCTCAGTAATCCCGAATTTTTCCAAAACCGCCAGGCGGCCTTCCGGGGTGCCTCCCCCGTGAGAGCCCATGGCGGCGACAAGACAGGGCCGGCCCTGTTTCTCCCGTACGAGTTGAACGAGGGTCCTGAGGATCAACACGCGGTTGGCCCAACCGCGGCTTCCCGCCGTGATGGCCACCCGCTGGCCGGGTTGAATACTGTCCAGGAATCCACCTGCGAGGCATTCATCCTGGAGATGTCCCTGCAGATTCATCAGTTTTTTCTCAGTGAACTGCTGGGCAATGACCGCAGTCCTGAAAAAAAGATCTGCGCTGTTCATGCGCCCCCTTGTACCGGTTGATCCGGCTCATCCCCCCCTTCCAATGCAGGGAATGCTTCAATCCTGTTGCTTTACATCTTCTGCCCGCAATTCCCACATCAAGCGGAAAACCGCCCCGTGATCGGGCTTGAGCTTGCTGGCCTCCAGACCGGTGCCCAGCATCACCTCGGCCGCGGCAACTGAGTTCGCCTCCAGCACAAGACAGGCCTCCAGAACGCGTCGGCTCGCCTCTTCTGAGGGCAGGGGCGTGGACAGGTCCACATCCGGTTCGAGCCAGCGCATTCCCAGGGCGCCCTGCAGGGGTTCAAGGGCAGCAAAAACCGTGTTCACAGCCTCGTGATCAGGGGTGGCCGTCCCTATCCGCAGCAGCCCGACGGCCCCTCCCGTCCCTTGTCCCCGGGCCTGGGGAATACCAAAAACCCGGCGTTGGGTGTTGCGCATCCGGGCGAAATTGTCTTGGGACCAGGCTGTTTGATGGGCAAAGGCCTCCTGATAGGGTTTCGAGGTAAAGACCTCTTTGCCCGCAACCCGATAAAGGGCGAGATACCGTCTTTCGGCATCAGAAACGGCCCGGTAGCGCCGGGCCCACTGGAAACCGGGTATGGAAAGGCGCTCTTCCATATGTTCGCGGTCATACCAGCGGTTGAAGTCGTGTTCGTATTTCGGATCGATGTCGGTCCAGACAAATAATTCTCCGCCCCCATTTTCGCATTTTTGCATTCTCCCCCCCCCTTTTTCTGCTGGACAGAATGATTCGATCCGGACAATCCCGGTTGGACCAACGGTCACAAATTCAAGATTCGGACTGGTATGATCGGTACCCCAATCACCTGAAGTCGTCAAGCAGCTGCCATTTGCATTGTCCTTGACAAGCTTTTGCCTGACCTGTATATTGTCGACATTCATGTTGAAACCAATATTTCACCGCCGACAGGGAACAGTTCCTGCGGCGCCGTCCAACCATCCGTAAGAGACGAAGACCAAGGAGCCGGTGCAGAATGACCGAAGCCCACGCTAACGATAAACACATCAGTTTTTTCAATGGGCCATTTATAGGAACCCTGTCCCACGAAAAGACCTATGAATGCCTCAGCCTGGTTGATCAGGTCGCTCATGTTTTGATGGAAAAGATTTTAACCGGGGATATCAAGGGAGGCGCTCGTCTCAATGAAGAACTCTTGAAGAATGAGTTCGGAATCAGCCGCACCCCCTTGAGGGAAGCATTCAGAATATTGGACAAAAAAGGGCTGGTCGAAATCCTGCCCAGAAAAGGCGTCTTTGTCAAAAGCATCACCAAAAAAGATATCCGGGACAATTTTCCGGTCCGGGCAAGCCTGGAGGGGCTGGCCGCCGTGCTGGCCTATCCCAACCTGAAACAGCAGGATATCCGGAACATGGAAGATGCCTTAGCATCCATGAAGCAGTCCGCTGAAAAAAATGACTTCTACGAATACACCTGCAATCATAAGGATTTTCATGAAATTTTCATCAACGCCACCAAGAACGAAGTCCTGACCCGCACACTCTACAACCTGCGCATGCATACGCTTTGGCATCGGTATACCTTTCAATACTACCAGCAGGACTTCAAAGAATCCCTCGCCCTGCATCGCCGGATCATCGACCTTTTTGCAGGACACAACACGTCGATGCAAGAACTGGAGGCTCTGGTGCGCTATCATATCGAAATCGCCATGGAGCCGTTTTTAACTGCGATGGACAAACTTGAAAAGGTGACCCGGTGATTCTACGAAATCCGCCTGATCAAAGCGGCAGGGAGGGAGGGGCTTCAACCTCTGCCTAGCTCATGTTGAATTCCATTTCAAGTTTCATACGAGCTTTGCCTCCGGCAAAGCCGGTAAGACCGCGTGCGGAGCATAGCCGTGAATACACCAAAAACGACCGATGATTTCCTGTTGCGGCTTCTGAACAACCTGCCCGTTCTCTCAGGGCATACCCGAAGCAGAGGCCCTTCGTTCCTTGTTTTCTGGGCCCACCGGCTTTCCGGCCTCATCCTGGTCCTGTACTTCCTGTTCCACCTCCTGACCCTGTCTTCTCTCGTGGATCCGGCTGTCTTCACCGCAAAAATGGCCGGCTTCACGTCTTCATTTTTCACTTTCCTGGAATTTTTCCTGGCGGTTCCTCTGCTCTTTCACGCCTTGAACGGCCTCAGGCTGATCCTCTATGAGAGTTTCGGCTGCCGGGAAACGCTCCACCTCCGCAACTGGCTGGGCAGCCTGGGACTGATCTTTATGCTCATACTCGGCCTGTTGATGGGGCTGGGCAGCGAGAGGGTTTCCCCCCTGCTTTTCGCCCTGGTGGCCCTGGTTCCCGGCCTGATGCTCTCAGCCTATCTGTTTCAGCGCCTCCGGCGCTCTCCCCTTTCCCGCCTCTGGAAGGGACAACGCCTCAGCGCCGCGTTTCTTCTTTTTGCCCTGCCGGGGCATATGCTCTTCATGCATCTCAATCACGACCTGGCCCACGAGGCCGCGAACATCCTCGCCCGGTTGCAGCTCCCCCTGGTCCAGATCTTTTATCTGCTCACCATGGGCTGCGGGCTCTATCATGCGGTCTACGGCCTGTCCACCCTTTTTCAGGATCTGGCGGCAAACCGGGCCCTGCGCAGCGGCCTGACCGCGGTCCTGCTCCTGGGTACGGCCTATCTGCTCTTTCTGGGTCTCCAAATCACGTTTTTTCTCGGCGAATAAGAGGATAGCATGGCCCATTCCATCCACATCAGCGACATTGTCAAAAAAGATGTCCTCATCATCGGAGCCGGCGGGGCCGGGCTGCGCACCGCGGTCCAGATCCTGAGCCGCCGGCCCGGAACAACCATCGCTGCCGCGACCAAAGTCTCCAGCCCCCAAAAATCCCACACCACGACGGCCCAGGGCGGGGTGGCCGCGGTGGACCCCAAGGACCGGATCGACCGGCCGGTGTATCATATGTTCGACACCTGGAAAGGCTCGGACTGCAGTGCCGATCAAAACGTGATCAAAACCATCGTGGACTCGGCCTGGGAGCAGATCCTCTGGCTGGACGCCCACGGTCTGCATTTCACCCGCAATGAGGAGGGCCGCTTCAGCAAACGAACCTTTGGCGGACATACCCTCCACTTCGGGGGGCCGAGCGCTTTTCGGGCCTTGTTTGAAGCCGACCGGACCGGCAAGGGGATCATGGATACGGTCTGGGCGGAAAGCCTGAAAAACAGGGTCGCCTTTCTCAACCAGAGTCTGGCCACGGAACTTTTGTTCACAGACGATCGCTGTGTTGGAGCGGTCATTTTCGAAGCCCGCACCGGGACCTTCACCATGGTCCTGGCCAAAGCCACCCTCATCAGCACCGGCGGCCTGGGGCAGGTCTTCAAGATCACCACCAACTGCCGGCAGAATACCGGCGACGGACTGGCCCTGGCCCTGCGGCAGGGGCTTCCGGTTATGGACCTGGAGGCGGTCCAGTTTCATCCCACCGGCATTGTCGGCCCCGGCATCCTGGCCAGCGAGGCCCTGCGGGGCGAGGGCGGCATCCTGCTGAACAAGGACCATGAACCCTTCATGGAGCGCTACGCTCCCAAAATGAAGGACCTCGCTCCCCGGGACCTGGTGTCCCGCTCCATTGAAAACGAAATCCGGGAGGGCAGAGGGGTGGTCCATCCGGATCACGATCTCCCCCATGTCTGGCTGGATATTCGACACCTTTCCGACTATGTGCACAGGGTCAAGCTTCCGGAAATCACCGGCTTCTTCTCCAAGTTTATCGGCATTGACCCCAAGGAAGACCTCTGTCCGGTCCGACCCACGGTCCACTACCAGATGGGCGGTGTCCCAGTGAATGCCCTGGGTGAAGTGCAGCAGGAGGATCAGGAAATCGTTCCCGGGCTCTTTGCGGTGGGGGAATCGGCCTGCGCCAGTTTTCACGGTTTCAACCGACTGGCCACCAATTCCCTCCTGGAACTGTTCACCATGGGCAAGATCGTGGGCGACCGGATCGCAAACTTTCTCCAGAAGGCGCCGGAGCCGGAAGGCAGGCAGAGGCAGGGACCTGAAAAGACCGCCGCCCTGTTTTCCAGCTATCGCCAAGCCCAGGGTTCGGAGAATCTCTGGACCATACGTGAAGCGCTGCGCAGCGTGATGACGGAGAAATGCGGCGTCTTCCGAAAGGAAACCCTGCTCCGGGAGGCCCTTGAAGACCTCAAGGAACTCCGTGAACGGGCCGAGCATGTCCGCTTGAACAGCACCTCCCTGATCATGAATCAGGAACTCGTGGATCGCTTTGAGCTGGACAATCTCCTGAACGTGGCCCTGACGGTGACCGAAGGCGCCCTGGCCAGAAGAGAGTCGCGAGGAGCCCATTCCCGGGAGGATTATCCTGAACGAAGCGAGGCTTATCAGTATCATACCCTGGCCTCTCTCCAGGAGGACGGAGCGGTGCGGCTGGGCAAGCGGCCCATCGACATGAGTCTTTTTCAGGAAGGCGGTGAGCAGGCCGAACATTTTGGACTCCTGGAGCGAAAATACTAGTACAAAGCTCTTTACAGGATGCTTCAATTTGAAGGCTTTTTTTGGACATCTTCTGATATTTCTTGCCTCATTTAGGGGTTTCAGGTGTCTGGTTTCAGGTTTCAGCCCTGCCTCTGGAAGGGCTGACATATAATTGTTCGATATTTATCACAATATACGACTGATTATTATGCTGTTCATTGTTAACAATGACTGTAAGTTTGATCAGTGGAGAAACTTTAGTTTCACGATACATGACAGGATTGAGAACCGGTCACAGGGTTCTCTTGAGCGACCTCGCTGGGAGGC
>CAZUMF010000114.1:0-13466 GCA_964621385.1 uncultured Desulfohalobiaceae bacterium | reverse complement strand
TTTTTTTTGGGAGGGAAAAAAAAAACCACCCCCCCGCCCCCCATCCTTGGAAAAGGACCTTGAGATCCCGGGCCTCTTTCTGCATTTCAGGGCCTGAAGGTCTCAATCAGAACAGGGCTCCGTAGAGAATTTTGGGGATCCACAGGGAAATCACCGGGACGTAGGTGATGATCAGCAGCCCGATGAGCATGATGACCATGAACGGCGCCGCACCGCGGAAGACGTCCCAGAGGGAGAGCCCGGAGATCCCGCTGGCCACGAAGAGGTTCAGGCCCACCGGCGGGGTGATCATGCCGATTTCCATGTTCACGGTCATGACGATCCCGAAATGGATGGGGTCGATGCCCAACTCCAGGACAATGGGCAGAAACAGGGGGGCCAGAATGAGGATGGCGGAACTCGGTTCCATGAAATCGCCGACGAAATAGAGCAGGACGTTGACGAAGAGCAGGAACAGCCAGGGGGACACGGCATGTTCGATGATAAAATCGGCCACCGCCCCGGGGATGCCCTCTGTGGTCAGGATGAAGGCAAAGAGCATGGCCGAGGTGATGATGAACAGGACCATGGACATGGTCACCGCCGCCCGGGAAAAGACCTTGGGGATGTCCGCCAGACGAAGATCACGGTATACGAAGATCCCCACGAACAGGGAGTAGAACACGGCCACGGAAGCGGCTTCCGTCGGGGTGAAGATCCCTCCGTAGATGCCCCCCAGGACCAGAATCGGCATAAACAAGCCTGGCAGGGCCGACCAGAGGGCCTTCAGGCGCTCCGGCCAGGGGACCGGGGGGAGTCTGTCGAAACGCTTGACTTTGGCCACGATGATCGCGGTGACAATAAAGATGGCCCCCATGAAGATGCCCGGTCCGATGCCGGCCATGAACAGTTTGCCCACGGAGCGTTCCGTGGCCACCCCATAGACGATCATGGGGATGCTCGGCGGGATGAGGATGCCCAGGGAGCCGGCCGAGCCCACGATGCCCACGGTGTAGCGTTCGCCGTAGCCGGCCGCGATCATGGCCGGGATCATGATCGAGCCGATGGCCACCACGGTGGAGGGACTGGAGCCGGAAATGGCGGCGAAAAACATGCAGGAAATAATCGAGGCCACGGCCAGGCCGCCGCTGAAATGACCGACAAAGGCGTTGCAGACCTCGATGAGCCGCTTGGAGACCCCCCCCTGAGTCATGATGGAACTGGCCAGGATGAAAAAGGGGATGGCCATGAGCGGAAAATGGTCCAGGCCGTTGTACATTTTTTGGGCCACGGCCATGAGGGGCAGGGCGTCATGGATCCAGAAGGTGGCGATGACCGAAAGCCCGAGGCAGACGGCCAGGGGCACGCCCAGGAGCAGGAAGATAAAAAAAATGACGAACAGGGTTAAACCGATTCCCATCAGGTATCTCCTTTTTGAGCGTTCATCCCCCGGGGCGGGGGAGGCGCTTCAGTCGCGGGCCGAAGACCCGCGCTTGGCTTCTTCTTCCTTTTGCTTGAGGAGCTGCTTTTCCTGGTCGGAGAGTTCATGCATCCGGTCGGCCTCAAAAGACTTCCCCTGCAGAACATACATGGCCCGTTCCAGGAAACGCAGGCAGATGAGGACCCCGCCCACGGGAATGGCCAGGTAGCCGATTTCCATGGGAATGCGCAGGTCGCGGGACAAGAGGTGGCTGCGGCTGATGAAATGGGAAAATTGAAAGCCCTTGACCGCCAGGATCAGGCCGAAGATGAGACAGAGAACAATGGACACATAGAGTATGATCCGCTGCACGGCCGGTGAGAATTTATTGACCAGGAGATCGACTCCGATGTGGATATTCTCCTTGATGCCCAGGCTGACCCCGATGAAGGTGCACCAGATCAGGGCCATGATGGTCAGTTCATACGACCCGCTCCAGCCGGTATTGAAAACGTAGCGCATGATGACTTCCTGGAAGGTGAGATAGGAAGCCAGTCCGATCAGCAGAACGACCAGAATTTTTTCAGTCTGATCCCAGATCCGGATGATTTTTTGCAGCATGGCTCGGCCCTTATCCCCGGGCGGCCGGAAGGCCGCCCGGGACCTGTTGGTTGGCGCAATCTATTTCATGGTTTTGATCTTTTCGACCCACTTGGGGGGCACCACATCGGAGAACTGATTGTGCACCGGCTTCATGGCGGCCTGCAGTTTGTCGGTCTGTTCCTCGTTCAGTTCGAAGATCTCCAGATCGCCGCCTTTTTCTGCGTATTCCCTGATCAGGGCGGACTGTTCCTTGTCCAGCTCAACCCCTTTCTTGCGGGCTTCCGCGGTGACCTCGGTCAGGATCGTGGAGATGACCTCCTGGTATTCCGCAGGCATGGAGTCCCAGAATTTCTGGTTGATGATCACGGCATAACCGATATAGCCATGATTGGAAAAGGTCAGGTACTTCTGCACTTCGTGGAAGCGCTTGGTGTAGATATTGGAGGCGGTGTTTTCCTGGCCATCGACAACCCCCTGCTCCAGGGCGTTGTAGACTTCGGAGAAGGGCAGCTTCAGACCCACCGCTCCCAGGGCTTCCATCTGGGCTTCGAGGACGTCCGAGCTCATGATCCGGAACTTGACCCCTTCGAAATCCTTGGGCTCCAGCAGGGGGCGGACATTGCAGCTGAACTGCTTGAAGGCGTTGTCCCAGAAGGTCAACAGCTTGATGCCCAGGCCGCGTTCTTCGAACATGGTGCGGATCTCATCGCCGATGGCCCCGTCCACCACGTCGTGGACCACCCCGAGATTGGCGAAGAGGAAGGGCATGTCAAAGAGTTGCAGGGCCGGAACCGAGCCCACGAATTTGGCGGAAGAGGGAGCGGCCATTTCGATGAATCCGGCGGACAGGGCTTCAATGGCCTGATTGTCCCCGTAGAGCTGGGCGTTGGGGAAAACTTTGACCTCGACCTTGCCGTCCAGGGTCTCATTGACCCGTTTGGCAAACTCGTTGGCCGCCCAACCCTTGGGGGTGTTCTCCGAAACCACGTGCGAAAAGCGGATTTTGAAGGTTTTCTCAGCCATAAGCGGCGGGGCGAAAAGAGCCAGACACAGAACCAGTGCGCTTGCGAAACAGATGCATCTTTTCATGTTCTCCTCCTGTTCTTTGGATGATTAATAAGATACTGCAGAATAGCGAGTGTCCGGCAAGAGGTCAAGCCTTCATCCGGAAAAAAATCGTGGGAATGCTTCTGAAGAGTGTGTCGGAAATCTTCTGACACAAAAAGGCAGTCTGTCGACTGCCTTTTTGTGTTGATGGTCTCAGGGGCACACGATCAGGCCGCAAAGACTGTTCAAAGACATGATTGCGCACAACCGGCTGCCCGTGCTTAATGCTCGATGAGGTTATGACTGATGGCGAAACGGGAGATGTCGGCGTTGTTGCGGAGATTGAGTTTCTTGAGGAGCCTGAGCCGATAGGTGTCCACGGTTTTGACGCTGATATGGTAGTTCTCCGCGATTTCCTTGTTGGTCAGCCCCAGGGCCAGATTGCGCAGGACCTGCATTTCCCGCAGGGAGAGATTGTCCAGGGGGGTGTTGGGCTTGGCGCCTCTGGCCAGCCTGATGGCCAGCAGTTCGGCAATGTCCGCGGGGATGTAGCTTTTTCCGGCGGCGGTCTGGCGAATGGCGGAAACCAGTTGCTCGGGTGCGGCCCGTTTGGTGATATAGCCTTTGGCTCCGGCCTCCAGAGCCCGAAAGATGTAGTGTTCTTCTTCATGCATGGTCAGGATGATGACCGGCAGTTCGGGTTTGGCTGCCCGGATCTGGCTGAGGACCTCCAGTCCGTCATAACCGGGCATGGAAATATCCAGAACCGCGACATCGAGTTCTGTGTTGAAGACTATCCGCATGGCGTCATGTCCGTTGTCGGCCTCGGCCAGGACCTCCATGTCCGGACATTCTTCCACGATCCGTTTGAGGCCGCTGAGCACGATGCTGTGATCGTCGGCCAGGAAGACCTGGATGGGTTTTTTTGAACAAAGACTGTGCATGGTCTGGATCCTTCAGACTTCAATTTAACAAATTAAAATAATTAATAATTTTTTGAAATGTTGTTAATGTTGGACATTCTTTTGGTTTCTGGTGTCGGGTGTCTGGAAAGGCAAAATCCACAAACTCTTGTGAAACTTCGAAATTATTTTGAAACAAGCAGGTGTGGAAAACAGATGTCAGAGATTGGAGTATCAAAGGTCAGAATGAACATCGAACATCGAACGTTGAACGCCCAATGATGAATCAAAGAAAGGACATGCTCATATCCCCGAATCTGCTTTTTCTTTCAAGCAATTGGCATTTCATTCATTCTTCTTTTTTCCTTCATTCAAAGTTCAAAGTTCGACGTTCGATGTTGGACGTTCAAATTCTGCCTGAAGAAATGAATATCGAAACTTCAACGCTCGTATGAAACTTGATTTTTCTTACTCCGTCACCCCGGCGCAGGCCGGGGTCCAGCTTTTTCAGTCTGGATTCCGGCTTCCGTCTTCGCTCAGAAGCTTCGCCGTGACAAGTCGCCGGAATGACGGAGGAGGTGACTCGTTTCTTTTTCGATCAAATTTGACGTCTGCAGCCAGATGCAGGGCTGACACCCGACACCTGAAACCTGAAAAAGAGGCAAGTGATATCACCAAATGTCCAAAAAACCTTTCAAATCTACGTTGACTTTAAACAGCTCTGGATCCTTCATGTCTCAAGCGGGAGGGTACAGAAAATACGGGTCCCCTTATTTGGTGCGGAATCGATGCGGAGCTGTCCCCTGACAAGATCCGCCCGTTCCTGCATGCCGGCAATGCCGAATCCCGCGTTCTGGGACTCTCCCGGGGCAAAGCCCTGTCCGTCGTCCGTGACCTCCACACAGAGGGTGCTGTTTTCGGCAAAAAGCCTGATTTCCACCTGGGAGGCCCTGGAGTGACGGACGGCATTGGTCAGGGCCTCCTGAACAATACGGTAGACGGCGGTGGAGGCCGTGGCCTCCAGATGATACAAATCGTCGTGTTCAAAGACAAAACTCATGTCCACCCGTTTTTCATAATACAGGGCCAGGGACTCCAGGGCGTCCACCAGCCCCAGATCGTCCAGGACGCCGGGTCTGAGCTGAAAGGACATGGTGCGGACGTCATCCAGGGTCTTGTCGATGTTCTGTCCCAACACAGCCGCCCGTTCGGCCGCTTCCGGGAAGCCGGCGCGGAGCTGCTGCTCCAGCCAGACCGAGTCCATGCGCAGGGCGGTGAGCATCTGTCCGAGTTCATCGTGCAGCTCTCTGGAGATGGCCGCCCGCTCCTTCTCCTGGCTGGAGATGATATCCGAGGAGAGCTTTTTCAGCTCCCGGGTCCGCTCCCGGACGATCTGCTCCAGGTTCTTGGAGTAGGCGCTCAGGGCTTCTTTGGCCTCTTTAAGCTCCTGCTGGGCCCGGTTGCGGTCGGTGACGTCCACTGATATGGCCAGGCTTCTCACGATCCGGCCCTGTTCATCCTGAATGCCGATGCAGGACAGGGAAATGTCCATGATGGTTCCGTCCTTTTTCAGCAACTGGTAGGGGATGTTCTGGTTTTTTCCGGTCTTGAAAAAAGAGGGCAGAAAGGTTTGCTCGGCCAGTTCTTTTGATTCCTGGCTGAAAAAATCAGTGAGTTTTTTGCTGATCACCTCCTCCCGCGCATAGCCGGTGGCCTCCAGCCAATACTCGCTGACGCTGATCAAGGTGTACCCGGCGTCGATGGAATGGAGCATGGCCGGGGTGTTGTGGTAGATGGAACGGTATTTGTCTTCGCTTTTTCGCAGTTCCTCCTCCATGCGGGTCCTCGTGTTCAGTTCCTGCCCGGCCCGCCGGTACAGGAGATAGACGGACAGGGCAATGAGGCAGCAGAAAATCAGGATGAAGACGCTGCTGATCCGAAGCAGAGGGGCCTGAAAAAGCCCGGAGATTTTCTCCTGATTCTGCAGGAAGATGAGCTGCCAGCCGGGAAAGGACTCAATGTCCTGGGTGAAGGCGGCATAGGTGGCCCCTCCAGCCCCCCGGACCTCCCGGCCATGAAACTGCAGTCCGGTCCATGGCCAGGGTCCCGGGCCGAATTGCTTGGAGGCGCGAAGTTCGCGGCGGGTTGCCGGTGTGAGTTGTTTCGTGGTGCGGTAGAGCCATTCCTCTTTATTGGTGATAAAGACGACCCCATTGGGATCGGTGACCAGAAAGATCTGCTCGGCGGTATTCAGGAGTTCTGATTCAATATATTCAATGGAGGCCTTGATCACGACCACTCCAAGGGGAGACGATTCCCCCGGGCCATACACCGGATGGCTGGAGTAGGCTCCGCGCTTATGGGAAGTTGTGCCCAGGGCCAGGTAGGTCATGGGCTCTTGGCGCAGGGCCTGTTGAAAATAGGGCCGGAAGGCGAAATTCTGGTTCAGAAAACTGTCCGGATCCCGGCGGTTGCTGGTGGCGATGGTCCGGCCCTCCCGGTCCATGAGATAGCAGGCATCCACATCCAGAGAGGCTTTGAAAATGTCCAGGATGGCATTGGCCTGTGTCAGAGTTTGGGGGTCGGTCCGGATCAGGGCCTGACTGAGTGCTTCCATTCTGGAGAGGGTGTGCACCGGTTTGATGTGCTGGGTGAGGAAGGCGTTCAGGTTCCGTTTGACCATCAGGGCCTTGGTCAGGGTCTGTTGTTCCGCCTTCTGGACGGCGGCCCTCTGGTAGGAGCTGAAAAGAAGGAAAGCGCCGATGCTCGCAAACACCACAGCCTGCAGGGCGAGAATGATGATGATCAAACGGAGTTTCTTCATGCGTGCAGGGACGGCGGCATTGACGTCATGGAGTAGGAAGGAACCAAGCGAAACCTGAAAAAAATCGATCGCATGCGGCCTCGTCAAAGACCGTTCAAGTCTGATCCTGTACTTTATACCGGAGTGCATCCCTGGTCAAGGGGTGTTTTAGTGACCTATCGCAGGTCCTGGCTTGACGGATAACCAGGGCCAGGATAGGTTCCCATGAGCTGAAGCAAAGGAGTTTGTTATGGTCAAAGTAGTGCAACTCAATGAAATTCAGGCGGTTATAGACCAGCTGGATGCCACGGAAGCCATTGAACAGGGGTTTGTGGCCTACTCCAACCATCAGGTGGTGGTGCCTCCGGTGGGTGAGCTGCTGTTTGAGGATCCGCCCGGGGATACCCATATCAAATACGGGTATATCAAGGGACAGGAGACCTACGTCATTAAAATCGCCTCCGGGTTTTACCAGAACCCCGAACTGGGGCTGTCCTCCAGTTCCGGACTCATGCTGGTGTTTTCCCAGAAAACAGGCATGCTGCAGACCATTCTGCTGGACGAGGGGTATCTGACCAATGTCCGAACCGCCCTGGCCGGCCGGATTGCGGCCAAATACCTGCAGCCGCCGTCGGTTGAGGCCATCGGAGTCCTTGGCACCGGCATTCAGGCCCGAATGCAGGTCTCCTTTTTACAGGCCGTGACCGATTGTCGAAAGGTATACGCCTGGGGGCGGACCCCGGAACATGCGGCTTTGTATCAGCGGGAAATGCAGGAGCAGGGATTTCAGGTCATGGTTGAAGAGACGCCTGCCCGGGTGGCGGCAGCCTCCCAGCTCCTCGTGAGCACCACGCCGTCGAGCATCCCCCTGCTCCAGGCCGGGGATGTCCGTCCCGGGACCCTGATCACGGCCGTGGGCTCGGACACGCCGGGCAAACAGGAGCTGGACCCGGAAATTTTAGGCAAAGCGGATGTCCTGGTGGCGGACAGCCTCAGCCAGTGCCGGGAGCGGGGGGAAATATCCAGGGCCTTGGCGGCCGGGGCGATTGCTGAAGAGGGCATCCTGGAACTGGGCCGGGTCATCCAAGAGCCCGGCCTGGCGGTTCTGGGGGAGGACAGTCTCTGCGTTGTCGACCTGACCGGAGTGGCGGTCCAGGACGTCCAGATCGCCTCGGCGGTCTGTGCGGCCCTGGAAGCTTCCTCATGAATTGAAGATATGCTATTGAAAATATACAATTGCTGAATATAAGAAAAGCAAATTATTATTATTTTGCTTTTCTGAATATGGATACTTACGGGAGGAATCCATTGCAAGGCACTCAAATTGCATACATCAACTGCCTGGATTGTCGAACCGGCACAATCGCAATGGATGACGAGCGTAAGTATAGGGAGGACTGTGCATGAACCAGTATGTCAGCACCAGGGGCGGGATAGCCCCGGTGGGGTTTGCCGAGGCGGTGCTCAAAGGCTTTGCCGAGGACGGGGGGCTTTTTGTCCCCGCCGCCATCCCCAGAGTTTCACCGGAGCAACTTGAAACCTGGGCCGGCCTGTCCTACCCGGACCTGGCCTTCGAGGTCCTGTCTTTGTTTATCGACAGGGAGACGATCCCGACCAAGGATCTGAAACAGCTGATAGAAGCCAGTTTTCAGGACTTCGACCATCCGGAGATCATGCCCGTGGTTCCCCTGCCGGGAGAGGAGGGCCTGTATGTCCTGGAGCTCTTCCGCGGTCCGACCCTGTCCTTCAAGGACATTGCCATGGGATTTTTGATCAACACTATGGACTATCTCCTCACGCGGCAGGGCGGCCACCTGAATCTCATCCTGGCGACCACCGGGGATACAGGCCCGGCCGCGGCCCATGCCGCGGCCGGCAAGGCCAGCCTGGAGTGCTGGGCCCTGTATCCTGGGGGGCTGATCACCGAGGAACAGAAACGGCAGATGACCACCTTGAGCGCGGGGAATATCCATGCCGTGGGGGTCACGGACTGCCCGGACGGCGGGGACGATCTGGACCTGATTGTGGCCGGGCTGTTTTCCGATGCAGCCCTGGTCCGGGATCTGGAGCTCTCCAGCGTGAATTCCATCAACTGGTGCCGGGTGCTCATGCAGTCGGTTCAGTATGTCTATGGCTATTGCAAGCTCTGCCGAAGAATTGGCGATCCCCTCGTGTTTTCGGTCCCCTCCGGGGCGTTCGGCAATCTGTTTGCCGGGTATCTGGCCCGGGAGATGGGGGTGCCCGTTGCCACCTTCATCTGCGCCAACAATCGCAACAGTGCCCTGCATACCGCGTTTTCCACCGGGGTTTTCAAGAAGCGGGATCTCATTCAAACCATGTCCTCGGCCATTGATATCGTGGTCCCTTACAACTTCTGGCGTTTTCTCTACTACCAGGCAGGGGGAGACCCAGAAAAGCTTGCCGCCTGGATGGATCGATTTCACCAGGAAGGGGAGATCCAACTGGATCCGGAAACAGCCGCCGCCATTCAAAACGGCTATGCCTCCTGTTCCGTGTCTGATGCCGAGACCCTGTCCACCATCAAAGGCGTTTGGGAATCCAGCGGGTATCTGCTGGATCCGCATGGGGCGGTGGCTGTGGCCGCAGCCCGCGGGCTGCGGGATCAGCTGGAGCGGGAAGCCCCGATGCTCTGCATGGCCACGGCCCATCCTGCGAAATTTCCGGAAGTGGTGGCCCGGGCTTTGGGAGGGAGGGAGCTGCCGCCGGAGGCCTTTCATCCGGCCCTGCAGGCAGCTGCAGACCTGCCGTCAAAGGGTTTGGTCTGCAGCCTGGATGAACTCAGGTCCAGGCTCATTGCCGGCATGAAGTCCGTAAAGACATGAAGACAACACGGAATCTTTGAAAAAGGGAGTCTCTGTGGCCAATTATACGCACATGACCCGGGGCCAGGCCCAATCCATTCTCTCGCAGTACGGCCTTGAATCCTGCGGAGCCCCTGTTCCCATGGATGGGGGGCAGGCCAACTCCAGTTTTTTGATCCCCACGGAACAGGAGACCGTCATTCTTTCAGTGTGCGATGAAAAGAATCTGCAGGAAATCGAGACATTGACCCGGATTCTTCTCTATCTGGAGAAAAATGGCTTTCCAGCCAGCCGGGTGCTGCCGGACAAACAGGGCGGGCTGTATCGTGAGCATGAGGGCAAGCCGGTCTATCTCAAACACTATATCCAGGGTCGGGTGGTCCAGGACTTGTCCCCGGAGATGGTAGCTCAGGTGGGCCGGGCCCTGGCCCAACTCCACACCCTGCCGCCCCCGGAGGGGACCCCCCAAACCTTTGCCTATGGATTCCAGGCCATGGAGGAAGTCCTCAGCCTGGATCTGGAGCATCCTTTTCTGGCCTGGCTGAAAGAGACGCAAGACGCTCTCAAGCGGCACATCGATCCTGACGTGGAGCAAGGCTTTATCCACGGCGATCTGTTCTGGGACAATCTGGTGTTTGAGGGCGAAACCCTGGCCGCTGTGCTGGATTTTGAGGAGGCCTGCTCCTATTACACCCTGTTCGATCTGGGCATGAGCGCTGTGGGCTGCTGCTCGAAAAACGGGCGCTTTGATCCGGAACAAATCCGAGCGCTCCTCAGGGGCTATGGAGAGGAACGGGGCCTACCGGCCAGAAAGCGGTCCCAGCTGCCGTATTTCATGGAATATGCGGCTGCAGCCACTGCTTTGTGGCGCTTCCGGCAGTACACCATCCGCTACCCCCTCCCGGACAAGGCTGATACCTACCGGGAAATGGTCTCCCTGGCCGATGAGGCCCGGGACCTGGACCCAGGTTTGTTTAGCGGTAAGTAAGCAGTATAATTACGTACTGAGCTCTTCACCAAGAGCTAAAGTCTGAGTCATTTTTTGGACAACTATCTGCTTATTGTAAATTCAGAGCTCTTTACAGTACGCGTAAATTTGAAAGATTTTTTGGACATTTTGTGATATTACTTGCCTCTTTTTCAGGTTTCAGCCTCCGGCCCGGAGGGGCCTACGCCCCGGAGGGGTGTCGGGTGTCAGCGTTGAAGTTTCGATATTCATTTCTTCAGGCAGAATTTGAACGTCCAACATCGATGTTCATTCTGACCAACGCCATCGTCCACCAGGCGCTTGGGGCCGCGTTCGCGCGGCTTCAAGCGGTATGGGGCGACGGCTTGATCTGCGTGGTTTTCACTCCTCCTCCCACTCTTCTTCCCAGTCGAACTGCGGGCGGTGCCACAGCTCTGCTTTGAGACGTTCATACACGTTGAAGGCAATGGGACAGATGGAGCAGTTGCTGACGGCCTGGGCCAGCCGGAAGACGAAATCCTCCTTCTGCAAGTGAGGGTATGATCGGCACATGTCCGGGCGATATTCGTACATGCGGCATAGGTTCCCGGAGAGAAAGGGACAGGGGCGGCGGTTGAACGTGAGATCGCCATCCTCGTCCCGGGTGAGATACCGGGCTATGATCTCTTCGGGTGTCGTTCCCAGGGCCGCGGAAAGTCTTCTCACATCCGCATCGTCCAATGTCGGCAGCACCTCGCGACAACAGTTGCCGCACGCGCAGCAGTCAATCTGGCTTGCCACGTCTTGATAATGCCTGTGCACGATGGCATCGAGTTCCTCAATCTCCAGGTCGATGCCCTTGAGAAATGTCCGAAAACGCCAGTTTGCGTCTTCGCGCTCCTCAGCGAGCTTCGCCACCATCTTGGGATCTGTCTGAAGTTGCATAGTTTCTCTCCCCGCATCCCGTCCTTATGGCAGACGAGATACTAGTCAGCGAATGCCAGAAAGAAAAAATACTATATTGTCCACCGCCAAAGGTCAAAGGATTGACCAGAGTCAGTGCTTCCCTCAGTATCGGGTGCTTGAAGCGCTCCCGATTGGTCTTGGTGTGACACGAGGTAGTTCGAGGCATACGAGGACAGCCTCTTTCCAGAGAGGATACCTGATATTTTGTAAATACTGTTTGACATTTGTTAGGTAAAAGTGTAAAGTATAATTTACGTTTTAGGGAATGCGAGGAGGGTGCGTGGATTTCTGGTTTTTGGAGCAGGAGGCGCGGCTGCGATATCTCCCGAATACGAAGAGGTATCTTTACAAAGCAATGGACTGGTCTCCGAGATGTCTTGGAATTCTTGGAGCCCGAGGGACTGGGAAGACCACCATGATGCTGCAGTATCTTTCAGAACACCAGCATGGATCTGAAAAAGCCCTGTATGTAGCAGTCGACCACCCCAAATTCCAGAATCTGTCTTTATATGAATTTGGCCGCGAATTCTCGAGTTATGGGGGGCAGATACTCCTCCTGGATGAAGTCCATAAATATGACAATTGGGCCGGGCATATCAAAACGCTGTACGATACTTGTCCGGATCTGCAGATCATTTTTTCCGGATCAAGTATTCTCCAACTCCAGGACCAGGATGCCGATCTCAGTCGGCGGGCCGTCATGCACACACTCCACGGACTTTCATTCCGAGAGTTTTTGTTTTTCGAGTCAGGTGTATCTTTTCCTGTTCTCGATGTGGAAGATATTCTCAGAGACCATGTCACGCAGACTCGGCACATCCTCAGGCAAATCAAACCCCTTGAACATTTCCGTCAGTATTTGCAGTATGGATATTACCCATTTTTTCTCGAAGGAACTGACGTCTATGGGCTCAAGCTTGGCCAGGTCATCAATCATGTGCTAGAGGTCGACCTCCCCTTGATCAAGCAGATAGACCTTCGACAAGTCAGTAAGCTGAAGAAGCTCATCACGTTTTTGGCTGTCAATGTCCCGTCAAAGGTCAATATCCAAAAGCTCTCCTCGCATACCGAAATATCAAGGCCCAAGATCTACGAATATCTTGAAAGCTTGGAACAGGCCAAACTTTTGAACCTCATCAAACCCTGGCAAACCGGGTATAAGATTCTTTCCAAACCAGACAAAATCTATCTGGAGAATCCAAATCTGATGTATGCCCTCTCTGATGCAATCAATATTGGAACGCTTCGGGAAACGTTCTTCGTCAATCAGATGGGGAATACAATTTTTCCATTGCCATCGCAAAATACGCGTTCAATGTGTACGGCACGACAGGGAGACTTTGTCGTGAATGAAACCTATACATTCGAAATTGGTGGAAGAAATAAAGGGGGAAAACAAATTCAGGGCCTTGAGAATGCCTTTATTGCAGCTGATGAAGTCGAATCCGGGTTTGGAAATAGAATCCCGCTCTGGCTTTTTGGATTCCTCTCCTGATTTTTGTAAGGGAAGTTGGAACAGTATGTCTCAGGCGAGTTCCGGTTTCGACCCGTTGTCCTTCCGGCGCAGCCGCTCCTCCAGGGCTGTGTAGCGCCTGCGAGTCTGGGCGTTGTTCACTGCGATGGCCAGGGCCTTTTTCGTGCCGATGAGGACCACCAGGTTTTTGCCCCGGGTGATCCCGGTGTAGATGAGGTTGCGCTGGAGCATGATGTAGTGCTGGGTCAGGATGGGCATGACCACGGCGGGATAGTCCGAGCCCTGGGACTTGTGGATGCTCACGGCATAGGCCAGGACCAATTCGTCCAGATCGCTGGATTCGTAGGTGACCATCCGGCCTTCAAAGCGGATTTTGGCCTCCTGCAGCTCGGCGTCGATGCTCACGATGCTGCCGATGTCGCCGTTGTAGACGTCCTTGTCGTAATTGTTCTTGTTCTGCATGACCTTGTCCCGGGCGCGCAGGGTCCGGCCGCCCCGGGTGAG
>CAZUMF010000113.1:0-13518 GCA_964621385.1 uncultured Desulfohalobiaceae bacterium | reverse complement strand
AACAGGCCATGCCGGAGCAGAGCGGCGAGGTGGAGGTCTGGCTGGACCGCATCGTCTTTGACGACCAGCTCGGGGCCGCCCATCCGGACCTTATTCCCGGCCCGTATGCCAGGCTCTCGGTCAGCGATACCGGAATCGGCATCCCCAAGGAGCAGCAGGAAAAGATCTTTGAACCGTATTTCACCACCAAGGAGCGTGGAGAAGACACTGGATTGGGCCTTTCTGTGGTGCACGGCATCGTCACGGCCCATAAGGGAAAAATTGTGGTGTCCAGCCGGCCGAGCCGGGGATCGTTGTTTCAGGTTTACCTTCCCCTGGATGAGCGGGAGCCCGATCCGGATATCCGTTCGGAACCCCCCGGAGAGCTCCCCGGGGGCTCGGAAACGATCCTGGTTGTGGATGATGAAGAGGCGATTGTGAATATGGTCCGGCAGCTTCTGGAGCGCCTGGGCTACAGCGTGACCACCCGTTATTCAAGCCCCGAAGCCCTGAAGGCCTTTCAGTCTGCACCGGAAGCCTTTGATCTGGTGATTACGGACATGACCATGCCCGGTTTGACCGGGGTGCAGCTGGCCGGGGAATTGTTCAAGATCCGTCCGGATTTGCCGGTCATTCTCTGCACCGGCTACAGCGATACTGTATCCGAAGATTCCATCTGGGAGCACGGCCTGGCCAAGTATTTGAAAAAGCCCATCAACCGAGAGGAATTGGCCGTCTCCGTGCGTCAGGTCCTGGACAGCGCCCTGCCATGCACCCCCTGATGCGGCGCGTCACAGCGGCCTGGTCGAAGACGGCCGGCTGGTGGCTTCGGCAGCGAACGATCCGCTGCCTGGTCTGCGGGCAGACCGGCAAAAGCAATCTGTTTGCAAACGGCTGCTGCCCTGAGTGCAATAGCCGGCTCCAGCCTCGGCGCAGCGGTTTCTGCCCAGGCTGCGGCCTGCTGTTCGCTTTGGACGGCCCGGTCTCGCTCTGCCTGGAGTGCCGGTCCCTGCAACGACCCTGGCAGGGTTTCGGGTTTTTTGCAGCCTATGAGGGGCTCCTCCGGGAGATCCTTCTCCAATTCAAATTTCAAGAAGGCCTGGGATACAGCCGCATTCTGCAGTCCCTCATGCTCCAGGCCTACACCGAACACCTCGATCCCTTTGTCCCGGACTGCATTCTGCCCGTGCCCCTGCATCCGGCCCGCCTGACCGCCAGAGGCTACAACCAGAGTCTTGAGCTGGGAAGACGGCTGGCCCGGGAACTCCAGGTCCGGATCAGGCCGAAAGGGCTCGTGCGTCTGCACAACACCCCGCCCCAGGCCGGCCTGAACAGAAAAGAAAGGCTGGTCAATCTTCAGGGCGCCTTTCACGGCAATCAGGACCTGGTGCAGGGCCGGAGCATTCTCCTCATTGACGACATCTACACCACAGGCACGACTCTGACCGCCTGCGCTAAAGCCCTCAAAAAAGTAGGATGCGCCGAGATCAGGGTGCTGGTCTTGGCCCGGGCTCAGGCGTAAGGCTGGGATGTGGAAGTTCGGTGACGTAATCTCTATCAGTCCAATCGAACCAAGGAGGAGGTGGGCTCTGAACTATAAATTCGAAATCCGAATATCGAAATCCGCCTCCGGCTCGTAGAGCCTACGCCTCGGAGAGAAACAAATTCGAAATTCAAATTATTCAATCACAAATCAGCAAGGATGGCATTCAGCTTGTCGATGTCCAGGGGTTTTGTGAGATAGGCGTTGCAACCGCAGTCCAGGGCGCTGTCGATTTCGCTCTGTTGGGAAAAGGCGGACAGGGCGATGATCGGAATCGCGGGGTCCGCTCCCTGGGGCGGATCTGTGCGGATTGTTCTGGTGGCTTCTTTCCCGTCCATTTTGGGCATGCGGATGTCCATGATCACCAGATCGAAGTCCTCCGCAGCGAGCTTTTCCAGGGCTTCCTCGCCGTTGGCCGCCAGCACAGGGCTGTGTCCGGCGCTTTCGAGCAGATCCATGATGAAGAGCTGATTCATAGTATTGTCTTCGGCAACCAGGATACGAAGGCTTTTGCCGGAGAGCCTTTTGTCGATGTCGCCTGCTTCGTCGTCCAGCCGGGCTGCTTTTGGTTCACATTTCAGGGAGAAGCTGAACGTGCTGCCTTGGCCTTCCAGACTGTGGACTTCCACGTGCCCGTTCATGAGTTCGATGAGCTGCTTGGCTATGGCCAGTCCCATGCCCGCCCCGCCAAATTGTTTATGATACGAGGTGCCTGCGACCGTAAACGATTCGAAAATGCTGTCCAGCTTCTGCTTTGGTATGCCGACACCGGTATCTTGAATCTGAAATCGCAATGTGACCGGAGTCTTGTTTGCACTGGACAGGGTTTCCACGAGGAGGTCTATCCGCCCCTTTTCTGTAAATTTGACGGCATTGTCCAGGAGGTTCATGAGGATATGGCGCAGATGGCCGTCATCGCCAAGGAGCTCCCGGGGCACATCGTCCTTGATGGTGCTGGAGACAGCAATCCCTTTTTCCAAAGCCAGGGCCGTGTATGGCTCTATGCAGGACTCAACAAGTGTGGGCAGAGAAAATGATCGATTGTGCACAGCGATGCGGCCCGTCCTGATTTCGGAGAGATCCAGGGCGTTGTTCACTAGCTCCAGAAGCTGGTCTGCGGATCGGGAGGCATGGTCAAGATACTCTTTGACCCGGGAGTCGCCGGATTTCAGGCGGGCCAGGGTGATCATGCCCATGATCCCGTTCAGCGGGGTCCTGAACTCATGGCTCATGTTGGCCAGAAAATCTGATCTGTTGAAAAAGGCCTTGGAAAATTTCTCTTCGTTTTCCAGCAAAGCGGCCTGGGTCTGTCTGAGTTCGCTCATGTCATTGATGACCGCAAAAAAATGCTGAATGCGACCGCCTTGATCATGAATCGCCGTGACAGTGAGGATGACCTGCACACTCTTGCCGTCCTTGCGAATGTAGCGCTTTTCCAGGCTGTAGGAGGGGACCTCGCCGCGGGTCAGCTTGGTGTAGTGTTCCAGGTCCCTGTCCAGGTCCTCCGGATGGGTGAATTCCGGAAAACTCATGTTCAGGAGTTCCTCCCGGGAGTACCCGAGCAGGGCGCAGAACGGGTCGTTGACTTCCAGCATGTACCCGTCTGAAGTCCCGTAGGCCATAGCCACCGCGGTTTGGTAAAAGGAGAGCCGGTAGGGGGTGTCTGTTCCGGCAGGCTCTTGCTGATTCCGCTGTCTGATCCGCTGTTCACTCTTCATAGCACTGCATCGTCCTGTTGGGAATGGAAAAAATCGAGAATCCGACATCAGATTCACACCAGTGTAGGATGGATCAGTGCTGAAGACAAGGGGGATATTTCAGGGATATTTGTCGAACCTGAACACGTAAAAAACACATGCCGCTGGGCAAACCTCACCACACAGCATGGGGATAGTGCTGAGGCAAGATCCGGTCTTTGGTCAACAGAGGGGCTTGATCAAGGGAGGCCTGCGCTTTGAGTAAGAGCTGCGTTAGGGCCAGAGGTCACTGCCTACATTTCCACCAACCGACGGGCAGTTTCTCTGGCCTGTTCCAGGATGTCTTTTTCCCCGGGAATATGCCTGTCCAGCATCAGTATTTTGCCGTCACAGATGGTAGTGCGCACGCAGCAGCCGCTGGCACTGTAAACCAGATTGGAATTGAGATGATAATTGGGGGTCATTTCAGGACGATCCAGGTCCACAAGGATACAATCCGCCAAATAACCCTCCTGAATATAGCCTGTATTCAGGCCAAAAATTTTGGCGGCATTGGTGGTGGCTGCGGCCAGGGCATAATCAGCCGGTAGAATGTTGGGGTTAGAGCTTCTGGCTTTGGCGTTTAAGGCTGCGAACTTCATTTCTTCAAACATATCCAGATTATTATTGGAGCTACAGCCGTCGGTACCCAGGCCGATACAGATATCCCGGTCATAGAGGTCCTGAAAGGGAAAGTTGCCAGAGCAGAGTTTCATGTTAGAGACTGGATTGTGAATGACTGGGACGTGGTGTTGAGCCAGGAGATCCATTTCCCTTTCATTGAGCCAGATACCGTGACAGGCAATCAGTCTGGGACTTAACAGACCAAGATCATGCAAAAATTCTATAGGCCTTTTGCCAAATCGCTTGACGCAGTCCCGAACTTCTTCTTCTGTTTCTGAGACATGCAGATGAATGAAGAGATTCTCCCGTTCAGAAAAATCTTTAACCCAGGCCAGGGATTTCGGACTCACCGTATAAATGGCATGGGGGCCCAGTGCAAATTGTATCCTGGAGGAAAAAGAACTGCTTTGTTCAAAGAGTTCAACACAGTTTTTTTGTTCTTCTTGTGCGGTTTGCTCATTGTGGAAATCAATAAATACAGAAGAAAGGAGGGCCCTAAGCCCCATTTCCTGAACAGCTCTGGCTGTGCTCTGTAAATACCAGTACATATCGTTAAAAAAGGTGGTGCCGGACCTGATCATTTCCAGACAGGCCAATTTGGCCCCTATATAAATATTGTCTTCACTGTATTTACTTTCCAAGGGCCAGATATAGTTTTCCAGCCAGGCATGCAGTTCCATATCGTCAGCATATCCCCTGAGCAAAGTCATGGCCGCATGGTTATGCCCGTTCATAAGAGATGGCAGGATGACCTGCCCACTTCCCTCCAGGACAGTGTCTGCATCGATATTCAGGTCAGGGGCTATGAGTGTGAAACGGTTGTCTTCAATATAGATATCTGTTTGTTTTTGGTTAAGGGTTATATTTTTGATTACAATACTCATAGTCTTCCCTCATATCAAGGCTTCACCCGCATCACCTTGTTCAAATGGATAACACAGTAACAATTCCTACTGAATCTTCAAAATACAAATGAAATATCTGTCGCGTGAAAGGACAAATGGCACCTAATCTTTCCTTGTGCTTCCTGTATTTCTGCGTAAAAAAAGGGCCTGGCCGTTTCCGGCTAAGCCCTTGATTTTTCTGGTGCCGAGGGACAGAATTGAACTGCCGACACGGGGATTTTCAGTCCCCTGCTCTACCGACTGAGCTACCTCGGCCAAATCCAGCCTTTTTCCCAGGATGCCGGTGATTCACCTTCGCCTGTGGAAAATATGGTGCCGAAGGGGAAAAAGTCAAATTGCAATTAAGACCTTGAAATCATTAACCGCAAAGAAGGCTTTTCCCGCTTGGCGGAAAACATAGTGCACCTATACGCATCCACTTGTCAAGCCTTGCAAGGTGAATAGGCAATTTTTTATCTACCCATTTCGCGCCGGGCGCATTTTGTGTAATTTTTCCCATTTTGCGCCCGGCGCGAAATGGGAAGGTTAACAGGCCGGTTTGCAGCAGGGTATGCGTGAAGCAGGTGCATCGCTACTGTCAGTTTCTCCTCATCGGAGGAACCTTTGTCACGACGTCGGAGGATTTTTTCATTCCAGTCCCTTGTGGCGTTTTACATTAAGGGCCTTCCACTGGAGAAGCGGCTGGTTCTGAATACGTTCCTGGAGCGCTTTGTCAGGCGTGAGGGCTGATGCATCGATCTCCCCCTTTTCCAACAGCAAATCCAGAAATTCACGCTCTGGGTCATTAAAGGGCAAAACCTCCTTCAGCTTTGCCTGGCATTCCCTTACAAGCCGCTCTCCGTATTCGGCAAATGAGCTCTGCTTCTCCATAAAGCGCCTGTACAGTGTGGGAACAAGCAGCCTTGCCAATTCATTGGGATCAAAGTTTACATCTGCGATTGAAACCGTTCTCCAGTCCTTGCGGTTCATCCCACCATAGACGACGAAAGCGAGCCGGAGGCGATCGCGGTCGATTCCTTTCATCGCGAAAATTCGGTGAGAATCGAACAAATCTCTGGCCTGACCGCGTGACAGCAGGGCCGCGAGCTTGCCGGCGGCCAGTTCATGCACGTCGGGCAGAGCTATATTCCTGGCTTGGAATTCGCCGAGCACATGGGAATCGGCAGGCTGAATATCCCATAGCGGCAGTCTGAACATGAAATTCAGGTCTACTTCGAGATTGCCTCCTTGCCCGGTGTAGCTCTGATAGTTTAAGCGCCACTTGCCGCCGGCATGTTCGGTCGGCACTCGTTTAGCAGTGAATCCTTCCCGGGAAAAGACCGCCTGGGCCGCTTGTTCGACCTTGGGCCGGTCGGCCAGCATGGCCTCTCGCTCCAGCTCTCCGACGTAGTTAAGATCGATGTCCACCGATAAACGGGGAAGATCGAATACAAAAAGGTTTAAGGCCGTACCTCCCTTCAACACCCATTTTCCTTGCAGCATCGGGTGGCGGTTTAACGTATCCAGAAGATTGAGCAGGTGAAGCACTTTTTCGATCATCTCCGCCCGGAATCCTGTGGATGCGGCGATGGGCAAAACTTCTTCTGGTGAGAAAATCACAGCACCTCCTCCCAGGATCTGTTCAATATCTCCTTCGGGATCATCAGGTTCCAATCCCCGATATACCGGCAATCATGGCGTTTGCCGCGCACAAAATAGTGGGGTTGGCGGGGGCGCAGCCTTCGCAATGGTTCCAGATGGTCATCCTCAATCAACAATGCCTCTTTATGTTGCTCCAGAAAGAATCCTACCTTGGCGGCCGTGGTTGCGTTTTGCAGTAAAAGGACATAGGCGATGACCTGATCCAGGTCGAAGAATTCAACCGTTTCCAGAGACCGCCATATCTCTTCCCAACTGCCGGTCAGATCCGGACGGTCCAGAACATCCACCAGGGTTCTTTCAAGGTTGGTGATCTGCAAGACCACACCGGAACGGTTGCGCCGGGTAACGCCAAACATCTCCTCACCCTTGGACTGCAAGGCCGGCGGCACGGGAGCGCGTATGAATTCATGGCCCTGAAACCTCAAGGGCATGGAATCACTTGCCGACACATAGTGCAGCCGCATATGGACCGAATAGGCCTTGCCGTGAAATTCCAGCGCCGTATGATAGGCGAGCACCGCATCTGGGGTTAGTTTGGCTGCCACCAGGTAAGGATCGACCGGGCTCGATCCCGGATCGCCGCCTGCGGGCACCGTTGCATACAGGCCGCGCCGGACCGGTATGATCCGCCTTTGTTTGCGATAATATGTCAACAGCGACTTGCGAGTATTCGGATTGCCCGCCCCCCTTGCGGACAGGAAGCGGTCCAGCTCTTCCACCGTAAACACGGCATGCTGTTGCAGGAATTCATCCATTTTCATCGATCGATCCGATTTGACAGTTGTCCGATATCGCATCAATATATTTAATCTTATCTAGCATAAAAGTCAAATTATTGGCACACAGATCTTTGTAGGGTATTTAACAATCAGGCGAGATAGTTTTAATTAAATTGCCATTTAAACCGCTGCTTGTCAAAATTCTTGTTTACAATGCCTGAAACTGAGTGAAAGCGAAGACAATCAGCTCCAGCCTGGGGCAGGTTGATAGAGCATCCGGCCTAGCCTCTTCGGAGGCAATCATGGGGGTGACAGTTCGATTGGATACCATTTTAAGAAAAAAACAAACGCCAATCGCCTGGACGAACCCGCACCCAGTCCGCACCCACAAAAAAAGCCTCGAAACTCTCTCAGAATTTCGAGGCTTTACCTGCCAAATGGTGCCGAAGGGGAGATTCGAACTCCCACGAGCGGATGCCCACTAGACCCTGAACCTAGCGTGTCTACCAATTCCACCACTTCGGCAAAGACAATTCTTTTATCGAAATTTTGATTTGTTGACAAGTTTTTTTTTGGGATAAATTTGTTCGTTTTTTTGGATATTTAACATAATGTTCAGGAAAAGGCTTGAAAAATCAGGGCGCCCCAAAACCTTGCGAAGCGTGATCATTTGAGGTAGCACAGTGACACCCCGCGCCTGCAATCGGGGAGGGGGGGCTGGAAAGAGAGAGGGTGGCGTTTTTCCATGTGCTGCCAGGTTTTCTGGGGATATGGAGCACATGGATCGGTTTAGGCAATCATGAATATTTTCTACTCAGTCAAAGAGCTGACCCCGCGCCTGCGCCGGGGGGCCTGTGTGACCATCGGCAATTTCGACGGGGTGCATCTCGGGCATCAGGCCCTGTTGCGTCGAACCCGGGAAAAGGCCGGCCACAACGGCACCTCCAGCGTGGTGATCACTTTTGATCCCCACCCGCTGCGGGTCATTCGCGGGCAAACCCCGCCTTTTATCACCCTGAAGCAGCAAAAGCTGGAACTGTTAAGCGATCAGGGCCTGGACTATGTCGTCTGTCTGGAGTTCACCAGGCACATGGCCGGACTCTCGCCTGAAGACTTCATCCGGCACTATCTGGTGCAGGGTCTGCATCTCCGGGATCTGGTCATAGGTCACGACTACGCCTTTGGCAAAGGCGGGAAAGGCAATTATGAACTGCTGAAAGAACTGGGCCGGGAGTACGATTTTCAGGTGGAGAGGATCGATCCGGTGCATCAGGAGGGCAAGGTGGTCAGCTCAACCCGTATCAGGACGTTGATCCAGGAAGGCCGAGTCTTGGAGGCCAGGCCGCTGCTCGGCCGCTTTTATCAGGTCACCGGCGAAGTGGTTGAAGGGAAGAAGCGGGGAGGGCCCATTCTCGGGGTGCCCACCGCCAACCTCAAGCTGGTGGATGAGCTGTTCCCCAAGCCCGGGGTGTATGCGGTCTGGGCCCAGCGCGGGTCACAGATCCTGCCCGGAGTGGCCAATGTGGGATACAATCCAACGTTTAACCATCACGAGCTGTCCGTGGAGGTGCATATTTTCGATTTTGACGAAGATCTCTACGGTCAGTCCTTGCGGGTCCATTTTGTGAAGCGGCTTCGGGACGAAAAAAAATTTTCCGGGGTGGAGGAACTCCTGGCCTGGATCAGGCAGGATATGCGCGAGGCCAGAGACATCCTTCAAGATCCGGACATGATGATCCCGGAGCGTGTATGACAGCCCGTCGAAATCAAACAAAACCATGAACCAGGCATTGAACTCAAAGACATCCCATTCTGTCCTGCAGCGTTTTTTTTCCTACCAGCACATGACGGCCACCGGAAAATGGCTTTTGGGCTTTGTCCTCATCGGGATCATTGCCGGGCTGGGCTCGATCCTGTTCCAGCTCTTGTGCAACCTGGGGACGCACTATCTCCTGGACGCCCTGGCCGGGTACCGCCCGGCGGCTCCGGCCGGCGAGCCCGAGTTGTTCGAGCCCACCCACACGGTCTTCAATCGCTGGGTCCTGCTCTTTCTGCCGGCCCTGGGCGGGATCGTCAGCGGCTGGCTGGTGTACACCTTTGCTCCGGAGGCGGAAGGACACGGGACCGATGCCGCCATTGACGCCTATCACAACAAGGGCGGAATGATCCGGGGCCGGGTTCCGATCATCAAGACCATTGCTTCGGCCATCACCCTGACCTCGGGCGGTTCCGGCGGTCGGGAAGGGCCCATCGCCCAGATCGGGGCGGGTTTCGGCTCTTTTTTGGCCACCAAACTCAAGCTGTCCGACCGGGAGCGCAGGATTATGCTCGCCGCCGGGGTGGGGGCCGGGGTGGGCAGCATCTTCCGGGCCCCTCTGGCCGGGGCCTTGTTTGCGGCCGAAGTGCTCTACAAAGATCCGGAATTCGAGGCGGATGTCCTGATCCCCACTGGCATTGCCTCTGTGGTGGGCTATTGTGTCTTCTGTCTGGCCTTCGGCTGGGGAGCCCTGTTCAACGCCCCGGATTTCACCTTCACCAATCCGGTGGAACTCGGGCCGTATATTCTCCTGGCCTTTGTCCTGGTGGGCGGGGGATATCTCTATGTGAAGACCTTTTACGGGGTGCACACCGTATTTGAGCGGGTCAAGGCCCCCAAACACCTCAAACCGGCCATCGGGGGGCTGTGCACCGGGGTGATCGGTTTTTTTCTCCCGGAGACCCTGGCCTTTGGCTATGGCGTGGTGCAAAAGGGGATCTTCAATGAACTCGGCATCCTCGTCCTGCTGGGCGTGGCCCTGGGCAAGATCCTGACCACATCCTTCAGCATCTCCTCCGGAGGCAGCGGCGGGGTGTTCGGCCCGTCAGTGGTGATCGGCGGGGCCTTTGGCGGAGCCGTGGGCAAAGTCTTTGAATGGCTCCTGCCGGGACTGGTGGCTCCCGGGGCCATGGTCATCGTGGGCATGGCCGGCTTCTTCACGGCCGTGTCCAATACCCCGATTTCCACCATTATTTTTGTGAGTGAGATGACCAATTCCTACCACCTGCTGCTGCCCAGTCTCCTGGTCTGCATGCTCTGCTACGTCTTTTCCCAGAGGTTTACCATCTACAAGGAGCAAGTCAAAAACAGGGCCGCCTCGGCCGCCCACGCCGGTGAATTTTTTGTGAACATCCTGGAGTCCTATCGGGTCAAGGATCTGCAGGCGTCCATCAAACAGGTCTACACAATCTCCGAGTCCATGATTTTTTCCGAATTCAAGGATTTTTATGCGGAAACGGATCAGCACTACTTTCCAGTGGTCAATGAACAGGGTAAGCTGTCCGGGATTTTTTCCAGCAACGACTTCAGGAGTGTCATCTTTTCCCCGGAAATCGAGGATTTGGTCCTGGTCAACGATATCGCGAACAAGAACATCATCTCCACCACCCTGAGCGAAGACCTGCATGTGGTGATGAACAAGTTCACCCGAAAGAATATCGACAGCCTGCCGGTGGTGGCGGAGGATGATCCGGGCGAACTGCTCGGGATGCTCAGAAGGCGGGAGGTCATTGCCTTTTACAATCAAAAGGTCGAACAGGCCGCCCGGCAGAAGGCGGGGTGACTTTGGATTTTGGATTGCGGATATTGGATTTTGGATTGCGGATTTTGGATTGCTGCAATGCAGAGAGAAAGTTGAAACTTTTTTTCATTTTGCACAAGGTCTCCCCTGATCGTCATTCAAAGCTTCAGAGAGAAGTTGTGTCATGTGCCCATTATGGTCTATGAATTCATTGATTATCTGATCATTTGCTCTTATTTTTTCCAAAATCCAAAATCCGCAATCCAAAATCCAAAATCCCAGACGTCAGGTCCTGTCCGTCCAGAAACAGCGTCGACCCTTGCAGCTCAGCCAGCCCAGGGGCAGATCCTGAAAATAGAGCCCCAGGCAGCGCTGCCCCAAAGCCGGTTCGACCTGGAAGCTTTGCCCCTGCAGGAGCTGCCGCAGCTCCCCGGCCGTGTGCACCACCAGCTCCGGGCCCTGGCCGGCCGTGGGCAGCAGCCGCCTGGCCCGGCTGGATATGTGTGCACTCTCTCGCTGTTTCCCAAGATACATCCCTTTCCAGCGCAGGGATTGGGGCAGGCGTTGTTCAGCGGGAGCAGGCCTGAATTCCAGCTGGTTCTTCCTGAAGGTCACCCGGCCGGCCGGAAGACCCTGCGTACACACCGGATGGGGGAACAGGGAGCCAAGGTGCTCCCCTTCCGAGGTCGGCTGCGGCTCCAGCAGGCGATCCGGCTGGTCACGCCGGCCCGGCTTGGTCAGTCCGGCCAGAAAAAAGGACTGTCCGCTGGAAGCCGCCCCCTGGATGCGCAGGCAGCCGTCGCTGCTTCGAGAGGCAGCCGTTTCCAGAACAAAGTTTGCAAAGACCGGCAGTTCAAAGACCTCGAGTCCGAGTTCCGCCCTGGCCCAGTGGATTTGTTCCTCATTTTCCCGGGGGTTGGTGGTGCAGGTGGAATACAGGAGCCTGCCGCCCGGGGTTAGGAGCTGGGCGCTGTGGGCCAGAAGCCGTCTCTGCAGCCGGATCAGGGGAGCGATGGTTTCATCCCTCCACAGGCGGGTGACCTTGGGGTTCTTCGCCGCGGTGCCCCAGGCGCTGCAGGGGACATCCGCCAGAATATGGGAAAAAGTCCTGGCGTCTGCAGGCAGGCGTTCCCCCGGATAGTGACAGGTCACGACATTCAGGGCATTGTTCACGAGGAGATTGCGCCGCAGGGTGTGCAGGCGCTTGTGATTCGGTTCATTGGCCAGCACCAGCCCCTCCGGGCCGACGCGCTCGGCCAGAATGCCGGTCTTGCCTCCTGGACTGGCGCACATGTCGAGGACGGTCTCCCCCGGCATCGGATCCAGGGCCAGGGGCGGAAGCATGGAGGAACGGTCCTGGATGTAGATGAGTCCGAACGCCGCCGCAAGGGAACTGCCCAGAGGTTTGGGTTCTCTGGTCAAGACCCTGGCCGCCGCATAAAAGTCCAGGGGCTCGAATCTGTAGCCTTCGGCTTGGAGCAGGGTCTCCACCAGAGGGCGCTCCCGGGGCAGACAGCTCAGACGGAAGGTTCGGGATGAAAGAGCCTGGGGCTGCTTCATGGTTCAGTTGTCCATTTCATGGCAGTCCAGGGGCTGTCTTTTCAGGAAATGGAGCAGATAGAGGGGCCAGATCTGGATGGATTTTTTATACGTGGTCTGGTTGGTGATGGTCTTGAGCATTTCCTGAAAGATATAGCGGTTGCGGATGAGATAATGAAAGGAAAAGGCCTGCCTGGCATAGAAAAAACGGGCCAGCCGTTCGGCCCAGAGCAGATCCCCGGCGATTGCGCGGTGAATTTTTCGGGTGTACTCTTTGAGTCTACCCTGCAGGATGCACTCCGCGGCGATCTTGCCGCTGAGCAGGGCATGTCTGATGCCTTCACCGGTGTAGGGATCGACCAGGCCGGCGGCGTCCCCCACGAGCAAAACCCGGCCTCTATGAAGCCTTTCCAGCCGGGTGAATACGGACAGGGCATGCGCCCTGGGCCGGACTGTGGAAATGTCAATGCCGTACCGGGACATGTGTTCCCGCAGTCGAGGCAGGAGAGGGGCCTTGTTCGGCGGGATCATCGTGCCGATGCCCACGGAGAGATGGTCTGATTTGGGAAAGACCCAATAGTAGCCTGCCGGCAGGACATCAAAGCCGGTCAAGACCCGGCCTTGGAACGAGCGGAGAATATCCGCCGGAACAGGGGCTTCCACTTCCAGGGCCAGTCCGTTTCGCCTGTGCCGGCGCAGATCCATGGCCGCGGCAACCCGTGAGTGCGGGCCGTCACCGCCGATCACATAGTGGCTCGTGTAGGTCTTTCCGTCAGCGGTGTGCACCCGTACGCCGTTCCCGGTCTGGGCGAGCCGGGTGACCCGTTTTTGCTCCAGGACTTCGGCTCCGGAATGTTCAACCAGGAACAAGTCAAAGGCGTCCCGCATGACCATGGACAGGGTGCCATCCGGGACTTCCATGGTCACCGACTGTTGATTGTGTACACAGGTAAAGCGATCAATCCGCTGCTCGATGACCTGATCAAAGGAAAAGGGAAACAGGCGCAAGCCGCTGTCCGGCACGCCCCCGGCACAGGTCTTGTATCTGGGCAGCCTGTTTTTTTCCAGCATCAGGATTCGACAGCCCTGACGGCTCAGGAAATGAGCGGCACTGCAGCCTCCGGGGCCGCTGCCTACGATAATGACATCAACATCCTCATGCATTCTCTTGTCAGGGATTGCTTCGGCGAAGACGCCTCGCAATGACGGGTTACGGCGACAGTACAGAGCTCTTTACATGACGCGTAAATTCGAGGGATTTTTTGGACATTTTGT
>CAZUMF010000112.1:0-13567 GCA_964621385.1 uncultured Desulfohalobiaceae bacterium | reverse complement strand
GATCAACCGCGGGGTATGGCGGGGTAGGCGGGGTTGTTGAAATAAAGACTCAAAAGTTCAATTATTCTGAGACGTAGCAGTTATGCTGCTTGTTCAGCTTTTTGTCCTCGAACCTTCTTCCATAGCAATCGTATCTGCGGCGAGAAAAGCGACAGTACTGAGAGGATGATCAAAGTGGCGCTCAATGGGGTGCCGACTAAAGCCAAGGGATCATTATTGGAGATGAGCATGGTCTGCCTGAGATTTTCCTCTGCAATGGGGCCGAGGACTACGCCCAGTATGACCGGGGCTAACGGGTAATTGAAACGTTCGAGGAAAAACCCCATAAAGGCAAAGGCGATCATGATCCAGATGTCCCCAAAGCTGTTCTGGATGGCAAAGGTGCCGACGATGCAGAATATGACGATGCCCGGCCCCAGAACAGTATAGGGAAGTTCGATCACTTTGACAAAGTAATTGATAAATAGCTTGGCCAAAAAGATGATGATCAGATTGGCGATGAACATGCCCACGAAAATGGTGTAGGTCAGTTGCGGCTGTTTCAGAAAGAGCAATGGCCCGGGCTGCATGCCGTGGATGAGAAAGGCTCCCAGGATAATAGCCGTTCCCGCACTTCCCGGAATGCCCAAAGTGAGCAGGGGGACCATGGCCGAGCTGCAGGCGGCGTTGTTTGCCACCTCTGCGGCGACTATGCCCTCAGGGACTCCGGTTCCGTATTTTTCCGGGGTCTTGGACCATCTTACCGCTTCGCTGTATGACACAAAGGCACCGGTGGTCGCACCAACCCCTGGAAGAATCCCGATGAAAGTGCCGATAAGTCCTGAGCGGGCCATCAATCCTTTCATTTTGTAAAGGATCTTCAATGAAGGCAGTTTGGCCCGGGTTTTGGATTCGACTTTTTCTATTTTGACTTTTTTCACTATTCTACTGACGACTTCGGATACCGCAAAGAGCCCGATGATAACCGGGATGAAGCTCACGCCGTTCAGCAGGGCGTTGGTGCCGAAGGTGAAGCGGTTGAATCCGGAGATCTTGTCGATGCCGATGCAGCCGACAAAAAGACCGATCAGGGCTCCGGTGATGGCCTTGATTTCGTTTTTCGTTCCGAAACTGCTGACCACGCTCAGGCCGAGGATGGAGATCGCGAAGTACTCCGGGGCACCAAACTGGAGGGCCACTTCGGCAAGTTTCGGGGCGATCAAGGCCAGGGCCACAGCTCCCATCAACCCGCCGGTTACGGAGCTGGCAATGTCCAGGCCCAAAGCCTCTCCCGCCTTGCCTTGTTTGGCCATGGCATGCCCGTCCAGGGTGGCGGCCACGCCTTCAGGTGCCCCCGGTGTGCGGAAGAGAATGCCGCTGATGGAGCCTGAATACACTGAAGCCGCATAGATGGAGATCAGGAGCAACAGGGCCGCGGTGGGGCCCATGGTGTAGCTGACGGGCACAGCCAGGGCCAGGGCCATGGTCCCGCTGATGCCGGGGATTGCCCCAGAAAGTATGCCAAGAATGGAGCCGAGCATCAGCAAAAAGATGTGCCAAGGGGTGAAGCAGGTTTGCAGCCCAATGAACCAGTAGTCTAACATGAATAAACTCCAATTGTTACATCACAATCCGAGGGCAATGCTGATCGAGTGAAAGATACCGTGACCCTTCGGCAGAGGGACAAAGAGCAGTCTGCCGAAGGCTACGTAGACCAGGACCATGATCCCCACGACAGTCAAGACATAGGTCATAATCCTTCTGGCGCCGATTAGCATCATCATGGCGATAATCAGAAGAGGAGTCAGACAGATGAACCCGACAGCTTTCAGGAGAAGGACATACCCGATGATGATTCCAAAGAGAACGGCGAATCGCGTCCAATTGACTTCCTCGCTCGACTGATCGCTTCTCTTTTCTTTTTTCCATTGCACCAGATGCCGTATCGTCAGTATGGCGCTGCAGATCATCAGACCGATCAAAATGAGCTGCGGCCAGAAATCCGGGCCCATTTTCTGATAGGCCTTGAACGTTCCGAGGGTGAATGAGTAGATGTAGAGAAAGGCCGAGATGCAGAAGATTGAAACGCTGACAATAATTTCACCGAGCATAAGAATTTCCTGTTGCTGGTTTTAGCCCCGGGATCAGGGTCAATACTGATCCCGGGGCGGTCCTTTTTAAGGAGCCATATTACTTCACGTAACCAAGTTCCTTGAGCACCTTGGCGAAAACCTCTTTTTCCTTCTTGATGGCTTTTTTCAGTTCTTTCGGACCCATGTATCCAGGGCGCAGATCCAGGAGACGGCTCTTCTCCATTGCTTTATAGGTTCCTGAACCCATGGCTTTTTTAAAGATCTGATGCAGATATTCGATCCGTTCCGGGGGGGTACCGGCCTTGCAGCCGATGCCTCTCCATCTGCCCATTGTTACGTCATAACCCAGTTCAGGAGCAGCCGGGACATCGTTGAAAGCCTCTTTTTCAACCCGGTCTTCCTTAAAGACAACCAGGGCCTTGAGAGCGCCTTGTTCCAGCAAGGATACGGTGCTGCCGAACTCTTCGAACATGGCATCGATGTGTCCGCCCAAGACTTGAGCGTGCATCTTGCCGGCCGAGTCATAGGGGATGTAGTTGCAATCAATCCCGGCTTCCTGCATGAACATGTTCACAACCACTTCGTCAAAACCGGCTGATCCGGTACCGCCGATACTCACCTCCCCGGGGTTTGCTTTGGCGTATTCGATGAAGTCCTGAATATCCTCAAAGGGGCTGCCTTTTGACTTGCTCTTGCTGCTCGAGACCTGGATGGTGGCGGTGTCGTATTGACAGCGGATGATGGGTTCAAAATCATCGATCCCTAAAGGTTCCCCTTCGTATTTTGCCCGTTCGAGCACGTCGTTGATGGGCAGGTCGTTGCCGATGGAGGTGATGGTGTAGCCATCCGCTGGCTGGTTCATGGTGTAGACCATGCCGTTGGCACCCGCCGCACCTGGGATGTTGATGATCACCAAAGGAGCGGGAAGCATTTTCCGGGCCGGGATGCCGATGGTCCTGGAAAAGGTGTCTGTCCCCCCGCCTGGACCGTACCAGAGGTTCCACTCGATTTTGCGCTCAGGGTAATCCGGTGGTTTTTCGATATCCGCGGCAAAGCCCACAGGATTGAACAACAGGACAAGTGCAAACAAGACAGCCATGAACACACCGATTCTTCCACATGTTTTCTTTCCCATAACGTACCTCCTTATCCAAGAGATTGTTTAAAGGGTTCTGTTTTGTTGTTAACATGGTGAAACATCATATTCTCACGCTTTGCACTGTCCGTTCTCACATAAATTGTACGCCTAAACCTCCTTGTTAATGGTTTAAAGAAAAATTGGTAATTTGCTCAAATGCATGGATTAAATTAAACAGGCTGAGCTTTTCACCGTCTGATATAAAGTCGTATTGTAGTATATTTCAATTCATCATGTCACACCCTCTGTAGTGAAGTATACCGATGCTTCTTCATTGGGTGAGGAAAAAAATCTAGAACATTTTTTTCAGGGACTTTTTCACATACGGCGATAGCAAGCCGAAGCGCATTGAGGGCATCGTTCATATCCGCCATTTCCACTGGCGAATGGGAATAACGGCGGGGTATGGTGATTCCACCGGTTGGGACCCCTTCACGTACCAAGTGCGTTGTTCCCATATCGCAGGGAGATGCTGTGCCCAACTGGTAAGGAATTTTGTTTTCCTTTGCGGTTCTGACAAGGAAATCCTTGATTCCGGTGTGGGCGATGTGCCCTTTTGCAAAATCTCCACCAGCCAAGGGAATCACCGGACCTTTCCTGATATCAACAGGAAGCTTGTGTTCAGGGACATCAGGAGTTCCGCCACAGGGGATGGTGTCAAGAACAAAGGCAAAATCAGGATTTATGCTGTAGGTGGCCACCTGCGCCCCTCGCAATCCTACTTCTTCCTGTACCGTGAACGCGGCATGGAAAATCCCCTTGAAATTTCTATTCTGGCTTAGATATCTGATCAATTCGAGCAATATGACACAGCCCAAGCGATTGTCGACAGCCTTCCCGCAAACGAGATCTGGATTGACAAATTGTTGTAATTCACTGACATAGGTAACCGGAGAACCGATTTCGATGCCCATCTCTCTTGCTTCGGTCTCGGATTGTGCGCCGACATCGATATACAGATCTTCATAAGCGGGTACCGACCTCTTTTCTTTTTCATCTTGCAGATGACCAGGTTTCACACCGACAACCCCAAACTTTCCATTCACTGAGACCATCCGGGCGAAGAGAAGGGCCTCGACATGACCGTATTTTTTTCCGGATACACTATCAATCCGAATAAAACCGCTTGGATCGATGTGCTTGACCATGCTCGATATTTCGTCGGAATGCGCCATCACCGCGAAATTCGGACCTGGGGTTTCGCCTGTTATCCTGGCATACAGATTTCCCATACTGTCAACAGTGATTGCATCAACAAGATTTTCCACTTTTTCAAAAAGCCTTTTGACAATGAGCTGTTCAGAACCTGATCCTCCGTGCAACTCACTCAATTCTCGTAATTCTTGTATCATTCTGTCCTTAGTCGCTTGCATTTTTTATAAACTCCAAAATAAAGTAGAAAGATGTAGTTTTTACAAAGCAGGGTTCAAATCACCATGTCTTTAGTTGAGCATAAGATTGGGCAAGAAAGTAACCAGTCCAGGGAAAAGAGTGAGTATGATCAGGGCGACGATTACGAGAAGAACAAACGGTATAACCCCTCGCATAATATCAGTAATTTCTATGCCCAACTCGGGTGCAGACGCCCCCTTACAGATAAAAATGCCAAAAGACATAGGCGGAGTCATGAATCCCATCTGCATGGTCACACAGACCATTGTGGCGAACCAGAGGGGATCGAAATTTAAATCTCGAGCAATTGGGGTTAAAATGGGCACTACAATATAAAGAATTGCAATCCATTCCACAAAAAAGCCTAAAACCATGACTGTCATCAGCATGGCAGCAAGGGCGCCATATTTTCCGCCAGGTACACTGAGGATGAGCCCTTCTATAATATCCGCTCCGCCGGAGGCAATCAAAACACTGCCAAAAGGAATTGCCAGAGCAATAATGAGAAAGACGAAACCAGAAGTCTTGGCAGTAGTCATCGACACATCAACCAAAAGCTTGAAGTTGAATCTCCGATACATTATTGCCAGCAATAGAGCAATAAAGGCACCAACACCAGCTGCCTCGGTGGGTGGGGCTATTCCAAAGAAAATAACTCCCAAAACCGAGAAGACAAGAATTGCCGCTGGCACAAGGGAAACAACCAGCATCTTTATTTTCTGGAGAAAAGGCACTTGTTCCCTCTCTTCACGAGGAACAGCAGGGGCAAGGTGTGGTTGGAAAAAACAACGAATAGAGATATAGGCAATGTAAAGCAGACCGATGGTAATTCCGGGGACTATTGTTGAAAAGAACAACCGTCCTACGGATAGATTGGCCATGGGTCCATATAAAATGAGCATGATACTCGGAGGGATGAGAATACCCAATAACCCTCCTGCAGTAACCGAGCCTGTACTTAAGCTTTTGCTGTATCCCCGTTTTATCATGGGAGGGAGGCTGACCAAGGTCAGAATTGTGATGGAAGCGGCAAAGACTCCAACTGTTGCTGACACCACCATCCCTAAAAGTATTGTGATTACAGCTAATCCGCCTCTGAATCCGCCGAGAAGCAAATACATCGCACTGTAGGCTCTCTCGACAATCCCGGATCGTTCAAGTACAGCGCCCATGAATACAAAGAGGGGGATGGCCAATAGCGTATAGCTGGTAAAGGTATTGTAAAGTCGACTATAAAACAGGAAGACGACACGATCGCCGAAGATTAAGTATCCGAAGGCAAATCCAAGAATTCCTAAGACATAAGCTATGGGATAGCCTGTTAAGATGCCGAATAAAACAAGTCCCAGCATCCCCAAGGTCATAAGTTCCGGGCTGAGCTCAATCATAGGGTTCTCTCTTTATAAGCAAATGGAGATCACGTATCAATTGCGCGATGTTTTGGAGAATGAGAATAATCAATCCCAAGGCTATGGCCCCGTACAAAGGAGCGGCCGGTGGATACCATCCTGAGGCATCGAATCGTTCTCCTGCCTGCAAGGCTGAGATGGTTTCCTCAACCGCGACATAGGTTATCAAGCTCATCATAGGGAAAAATACAAATAAGTGGCCGAGAACACTGATAAGGCCACGCACTCGAGATGGTAAGCGTGCATAAATGAGCTCGACCGCCACATGACCTTTATAGAGTTGTGTGTATCCAAGAGCAAAGGAGTACAAAACAGCCCCAAATATCAAGGCCAAGTCAAATGCCCAGAGTTGCGGTGCAGTGAAAACGTAGCGCATAACTACCTGAAAGGTTACCAGAACGACGAGAACAACACTTAAGACTTGGGCAATCCTTCCAGCCCACTCACTAATGGTATCAATCGCTTGTACAATCTTTTTCATGGCGAAGCTCCGGAAAACTGGGTGCCCGCTGCAAAAATATTCAGATTTTAGAGCTAAGTGAAAGAATCCGTTCCAAAATGGCTCGGATTCTTTCACTTTTGTAGAATTTTATATCAAATCAAGGCAAATGATTTTGGATTACAAACGTTGAAATGCTGCTCGGTACATTTCTTTCCATTCTTGAATCGATTGATAAACTTTTTTGTAAAAAGGTCTTCCTTCAATTTGTTCTTGATAAAACTCGTCTGCAGCTTTTTGTAAAGCTTCTTCGATAGACTTTGGAATCGGTTGAATCTTAACTCCAGATTCTTCCCATGTCGAAGAAGCTTCGCCGATCTTACTGGTGGATTTGGCGTAATAGTTAATTCCCTGGGACCAGCAGACTTCTTCAACCAAGGTTTTGAGGTTCTCAGGCAACTCGGCCCAGGAATCCTTATTAACGGAGATGATAAAAGAGGCTGAGGGCTGTCGAACCGGAGAGATGTAAGCATAATTGCAGATCTCATTAAACCCTAAGGGCAAGTCATCGGCGAGGTTGGCATGCTGAAAGGCATCAACCACACCTCTTTGCATGGCGCCATACAACTCCTCGCTGGAGGTGGAAGTGGCTGCGACCCCAAGCTTGCCGAAGATCTTTGCCTCGTCTCCGAGGAGCCGAATCTTCATCCCTTTCAGATCTTCTGGTTTTTCTAATTTCTTATTACTGTAAAGAAAGGTTTCTGCCGGCACAGCGACAACTGCAATGGGTTTGACATTCCAATTCTTTCTCTCAAACATTTCACTCAATAGATCAAGTCCTGGGCCGACTCTGTACCAAAAGTACTGCTCCATGGCTGTCACCCCGCCAACGGTTTTCGTGAACAACGGTGCAGTGGGAAAGGTCCCGGCAACGTTCGTTGCTTCGGTTGAGGACATATCCAGCAGACCTTGATGTACAGAACGAAGTTCGGTATCCGCCGTGACGATGGCTCCACCCGGATGAGGTCGAATTGTCAGCTTGCCATCACTGATCTGCTTGATTTTCTCGCACATGATTTCAAGGGTTTTAAATGTGGGGTACTCGGACGGATTTTCATCCTGGGCCTGCCATCGGAATGTTTGCGCTGCCCCGGTCGAAACACCGAATGCAAGAAATGCAAGACCGAGAAGGATGCAAAAGATCACACCTACTTTTTTGTTCATTTGAAATACATTCATAATTGCCTCCTTGGATTAGAGGTTCAAAAAAAGCATTCCCAATTATCATAAGGAATGAATAATTGGCTGTGGATTTTGCACGCCTCCCTTTTTTTCATTGAAAGAATTCAGAAATTATTTGTGCATTTGCGAGTAATTTTCCGTCTTCGCCACGCTTGCCTATGAGTTGAAGCCCCAGAGGCATGCCTGAGGGGCCGTTGGCAACTGGAAGAGAAACAGCCGGAACGCCGCAAAGAGTCCAAATGGTATTAAAGACAGGACTTCCGGTTGAGTTCAGACCGATGGGCGCTGAGCCGCACGTGGCCGGGGTAACAAGCAGGTCATAGTCTTCAAATATCTTGTTCAAAGCTTGAATGAGAAAGGGCACTGTTTCAACACAGCGGTTGTAGTCTATCGCTTTGACTTCATGTCCCCGTTCAATGGTTTCTCGGAGAACTGGACTGAGTCCTTTGGCGTTTTGCTCGTAGAGTTTATGGAAACTGAGGGCGAAATCCGCTTCCATAATGGTTTTATGAGCCTCTATCGCCTGGTCGAATGCAGGCGGAAGATCGACTGGCTCAATCGGGAGTCCAATGATTTTGTTCAGAGATAGACAAAAGTTTTTTGTTTCCTCTTCTGCCTTGTTCCAGACTGGAGATTTGACGAAGCCAATCCGGGTAACTGGAAGATTCTTTTTGACAAAATCATGTAAGTTCGGCGAAGAGCAGGGGCGCATACTGGGGTCATTTCCGTCATAAACCATGAGCACGTCAGAAAGCAGTGCCGCGTCTTCAATGGAATTTGCAAACACACCCACTTGGTCGAGGTGCCATGACTGGTGAAGGACCCCGGTCCTGGAAATTCGTCCGTGGGTAGGCTTGAAGCCTGTGACACCGCAGTAAGAAGCCGGACGGATCACTGATCCATTGGTCTGTGTCCCCAAGGCCAGGGGAACCATTTTTGAGGAAACAGCTGCGGCCGACCCACTGGAGGAACCTCCGGGAGTCCGGGAATGGTCGTAAGGGTTTGTTGTTTTGCCGGGTGTATAAAAGGCCAGTTCCGCTGTAACAGTCTTGCCCATGATAACGGCGCCTGCTCCGCGCAACAGAGAGACAATAAAAGCATCATTCAGGGGTTGCCGACCAAGGTGCAGTGCAGTTCCGTTCTCGGTGGGCATATCACTCGTGTCGATGATATCCTTGATCCCTACCGGTATGCCATGCAACGGACCCGGGTGGGCTCCCTGTGAGAGTTGATGATCCGCCATTTCTGCTTGTTGGAGCACATAATCGGGGTCGATAAACGCCCAGGCTTGAATGGCAGATTCATTTTTTTCAACCGCATCAAGAAAGTCCCTTGCCACGTGTGCTGCCTTCAAGGTTCCCTTCCTGATAGATAATGCGAGTTCTCCCGCACTCATATGAATGGTGTTCATATTTATGGTCGATGAAAGAAAAATATTGAATAGTTCTGGATAATCAATGTACGATGTGAGCTTACTCCAAGAGCAAATACGGGCACAAGGGTGAAAAAATGGGGATGCCGTGCATACCCTCCTGTCAGCCCTGCTGCTGGCAGGGCTGACATATACCTATGGAAAATTATTTAAAATATACGAAAGTGCTGTTCAGTTGATACTCAGATCCTTTATGGGCGCCATTCCTTGCCGCTCATGGATAGGGCCTTGCCGTCTAAAAGTTCCTTGGAAATGGTTTTGGCCTTGACCTCTGCGCTGATTTTCCGGCTGATGACATGCAGTCTGGCCCCGAAGGTCTCGGCGCAGGTTTCATTCAAGAAAGCGACAACGGACTGGCTTCCGGTGACCGGCAGGCTGGGCCAGAAATAGGTGCAGACGCCCATGGCCACCAGCCAGAGGGCCATCACAGCTTCTTTGGTTCCGTTGGCTTCACAGAAACAGGTCCGGACAGGAAGGTCTTTCAAGCCTTTTCCGGCTGCCTTTTCCAGGTCGAGGAAGAACTGGGTCACCCCGTAGAGACTGATGTCGATGACCGGGGGAACATCCGAACCGAGCTCGCTCAGCAGCGATTGCAGGCCGCCGGCTGCCTTGGATGCGTTCCCCGGGTTCAGGAAGCCGTATTTGGCCAGGGTGACGCTGGCCTGGCCCTCGGCGAGGACGAGAATATCGTCTTTGAGAAATTCATTGACCAGGGCCAGGAGCTCATTGTCCTGGGAATATTTGACATTATTGCCGCCGGCCAGCAGGACAACCCCTTTGATGCCTTTGCTGTCCAGGGCCTTGGCAATGGCGTCCACGGCCAGGGTTTTGGCGGTGAAGCCCATTTGCCCTGTTTCTTTAACTGTGGGGACATTGCGGGTATAGCCGACTCGGGTTTCATAGCTTCGCTGGGCATCAGCCACGATTTTCGCGGCTGCGGCCTCAGGGTCGGTTTTTTGCAGGGTCTCCGTGCTGATGACCGGAACCTGCCATTGTCTGGCAATCTCCTGCAGCGAGGGGTTCACGCCTTGATCGCCGGCAACGATGAGATCGACAGCCCCGGTTAAAACCGGAATTTCCTGGGAGCCCTGGTTCGTGGCCTGCGGAAAGACATGAGGCGGCTGCAGGGCTTCGGTGCAGACCCCGGAGACAGCGACGCCCTGAGAGGCAGCCGTGGAGGCGATGCCGGCTTTCAGGGACGGCGGAATAAACCCGTGGATGACGATGTTCGGCTTGTCCTTTTCCAAGACTCCGAGGTTGACCCCGACAGAGGATACAGAGGCACTCTCATACGCTGCCTGGCGCAGGCCGCTGAGGAGCTTCTCGGTCAGGCCGCCGAGCAGGGCGCATTTCAAGACCCAGAGCATCGCCTGTTCAGTGCTGTGTGCACCGCCCTCAAGTTTTTGAGAGGCTTTGATCAGATCCCTGGCGACCCCTTCCGGTCTGATTCCGGCCGTGTCCCAGGCCTTGAGCATGGATTGGGGGAAATCAGCAAAACAGGCCTCCGGGACGCGGAGCGAAAGGTCCTGGATCTGCTTGACCAGTTTATCTGCCGCATCGCTGTTCTGGGCGGCAAGCTTTTTGTCGGCGAGGTCTTCGGCGAGGGTAAAGGCCTGATCAAGGTAGCCCATGCTCCCTTTGACCGCCAGCCTGAGCAGGGTATGCGCGGCAAAGGTCTCTTTGTCCTTCCCGCAGATCCCGGCTTTGTTCATGTCGCCTTTAAAAGGATGACTGATGCAGGGGCCCTGCAGGCAATCCCTGCAACTCAATCCTGATTCGCAAAATCCGCATTCCGGGACCTGGGTTTCAAAACGATCCCAGGCGAGATTGACGCCCTCCTGGGCCGCCAGAGGGAAAAATGATTCCACTGTCGTGTCTTTGGTCTTTTTCTGGGTAAGCTCCATGGTGTTCTCCTTTATTGGATGAGTGGCAATTGTCTCGGTCTTATCCCTTCGAGGAAGGGGATTTGGGCTCCTCGCGCTCCACGAGTTGCAGGGCATTCGTCGGACAGATTTCTACACAGATGGGATAGCCCATGTTCCTGCAGCGATCACACTTAATGGCCACCTTCAGCGAGGAGGAAGGGTTGATGACCCCGAAGGGGCAGGCCATAACACACATCCAGCAGGCGATACAGGTTGTTTCGTTGACATAGACCAAGCCGTTTTCATCCCGGGTCATGCTCCCGTTGGGACAGGCCTCGACACACGGGGCGTCGGGACAGTGACGGCATTGCAGGGCAAAGGGCTTGCCTTCCACAAAGACTCTGGGCACCGGCTGCGGGTCGTCAAAAAAGGAAAAGGGCATTTCCTTGGACTCTGAGGCGATTTCACTGCCGCACCAGAGCTCGCATTGATGGCAACCGGTACATTTTCGTTGATCAACCATGATGACTTGCATTGTGTCTCCTTTCAAAAATGCACTTATGGTTCGTGATTTCCCGGGATTATAAGCCGGTATCCATAAGCTCCTTATATTCAGGCTCGGAAAATTTGTCGCTGTGCCTTCTGATGAGCGGGAGAATTTCCATGAAATTCAATTTATGGCTCATGAGCAGGGGGACGAATTCCCCGACATCGATCTGCTTCTTGATGAGCACACCGAGGATGCCGGCTTTTTGGGTGTCGCCCACAAGCGTGGCCCCGACAATGCGGCTTCCCTTGAGAATCAGCTTGCGATAAGTGTCCTTGGAACTCCTGGTGATTTCCTGATAGGCCTCTCCTGCTTCGGCTCCCCCGGTTTCAGTGGGAGCGTTGACCATTCCGATGGAGATCGCGGGCTGTCCGATGAAATTGCCGATGGAATTCATGCGCAGCGATCCGGGGTAGAGGACTTTTTTACCGGTCATGTTCAAGCCGGCGCAGTACCCCTGTTCCACGGCGCAGGGCCAGATGGCGTTGATGCTTTTCTTGTCCAGGGCAATGTCAGTGGTCTCCACAACGTCGCCGGCGGCAAAAATGCCGGCCGCACTGGTCCGCATCCGATCGTTGACCGCGATGCCCCCGAGTTCGCCGATGTCCAGACCGGCTGCCCGGGCCAGCTCGACATTGGGGTTCACGCCGATGGACAGGACGACCAGATCGCAGTCCATGTCCCGCTGTTCCGTGGACATGGAGCTCACGGCACCGTTGCCATGGAAGCGCAGGGCCTTTTCCCCGGTGTTGACGGTGATGCCCAGATCTTCCATGCGCTTGCGGATGATGGCCGAAGCCCGGTCATCAAACACTGTGGGCAGGACGCGTCCAAGCTGTTCCACAAGGGTCACCTCCATCCCCTTGCGCTTCAGGCTGATGCAGGATTCAACGCCGATGCTGCCGGCCCCGATGACCACGGCCCGCTTCCCCTCTGCGCTGTAGATATTTTCCGCATCCTTCATTGTTTTCAGGGGGAAGATCCCTTTTTTGTCCACCCCGGGGATGGAGGGAATGATGGGGGAGCCGCCGGTGGCGATGAGCAGACGGTCATAATCGTAATTCTGGCCGTTGTCCGCGGTGACGGTCCGGGAATCCGGATCGATTTCCGTGATGCGAACGCCAAGATGGCTGTTCACGTCATGATCCTTAAAAAAGGTCAGGGGCCTGAAATTGAGCAGCTTCTTGGGAAGCTCTTCCGCCACGTAGTAAGGAAGCAGGACCCGTGAGAAAAGAGGGGTCGCTTCATCGCTGAACAGATCAATTGGAGACCGCTGGTCAACGCTTCGAATGGCTTCAACAGCCCGAATCGCGGCCGCGCTCCCTCCAATAATAACGTATTTCATGTTTTTCTCCTTGCACACTCGGTTGAAAATCCACAGATACCGTGAACCTGGAACCTTACTGGTTTAATACAGATGTCTGACCATGTATTTGGGCAAAAGCTTGCGAAAGAGGTCATTGGCCCGGGTCAGGTTGATATTGCCGCAGGAGCAGCATTTGGCCAGCTCCTTCGAGGCGTCGTCAATGGTCCTCCGGCCTCGCTTGATGTCCCTGAGGAGTTTGTCGATCAGGTTTTCGGCTATCATGGCGTGGCCGCACATGGTGGTCAGCTCCAGAATTTCAAATTCCGGAAGTCGCTCTGTGTTGCCCCAGGTGCCCAGGGAGTATTCCAGGGAGTGGATGGTCCCGAGGCCGGCTTCATGCATACACTCCTGGACCACATCCGTGACCCCGGAGATGATGATGGAGATGCCAGGCCGGTTTTCCTTGAATTCCTTGAGCAGGGAGACAATCTTGTCCTTGTTGTCGTAGGTGACCTGGACAATGGTTCCATCGGTGCATTTCTCCAGGATGTTGTCCATGGTCGTGGTGTGGATGTTCCCGGTTTTCATGTCCCCGAGATTCACCGGACCGTGCTTGTGGCAGATGCTCAGAAACATCCGGGTCTTGGGGGCCGAGCCGACTTTATTGACACCCGTAGCAGGACAGCCAAGGACAACAAAATCATTCTCCAGAGACTCCCGGTCTC
>CAZUMF010000111.1:0-13693 GCA_964621385.1 uncultured Desulfohalobiaceae bacterium | reverse complement strand
GGCTGTGGGCCGAGGAGGTGCCGCAGCAGTTCCAGTCCGAAAGCTCCACGAGATTATAGCCCAGGGTTTTGCAAAAGGTCTGCAAAGATGCGTAATTCTCCCTGGCTGACGTGGCCAGTGAGCACCCCGGGAAAAAGGAGATGTCGGTCAGTGGTCTCTCCCGGCTCACGGCTTCGCTCTCCCTGAATTCCTGCCAAAGGCCTTGTGTACCTCTTCAATGATCTGCACTTTCGAGGGCAGGAGATCGAGCTTCTTTTTAGCCAGCATGCGCAAACCCAGATCCCAATCCTGAAGCCAGTTCTTTCTGCGTGCCTTGTAGCGGAGCATGATCTCCAGCTTGTGCGTCCTGCCGTAGCGGTAGATTGAACTGAGGATTTCCTGGTGAAAATCGAGGATTTCTGGATTCTGGACCCGGACCCCCCGCTCCACTGCCTTTTGGCGCAGCAGGTCCATGACCATTGGAATATCCACCGCCATGGGGCAATTGTTGTCGCAGGTATGGCAGCCTACACAGATCCAGATAGTGGTGCTCCTGAGCGCCTGGTCGCAGAGACCCAGTTGGAGAAGACGCATGATCTTGTGCGGGCCGAGATCCATGCTCTGAAAGAACGGGCATCCTCCGGAGCAGGATTGGCATTGGAAGCAGCGGTTGAAATCCGTTCCGGCAATCGATCGGATCTCACGGGAGAGTTCATTCCCTGAAGGATTGAGGAGAATAGGTTCTGTATGCGTTTGTATGTTCATATTGTTTCTGAAATCATTTACTCTACCGAATCAAATTCGTGCAACTGTGTCGCTGTATTCCCTTTTACCTGTCTTGCTTGGCCTGATAAAGCTCTTGACAAACTGGTCCAACTGAAAACCCAAATGGTAGCATTCGCGCCCGTGTACACAGCTTTCCACATCACTTTTTTCCAGGTGAGTCGAAAGCTCACGGTCCCCTTTTCGTAATGTCACCAGCCAGGACTCAGAATCTTGATCAAATTTCACTTGGAAATCCAGGCCATATTGTTCTATATCAGGAATGAGAGTCAGGAGCCTGGTTTTCAGTTCTCCGGATTGCAAGGGGGCAATATTAAATTGAATATCATTGAGTTCAGATAGGTCCAGGGCTCTTTGTTTCAATTCAGAAAAGATTTTTTCCTCCTGGGGCACTGTGGACTTTATGGTTACATATGCAATACCATCCCGGGCCGAAACCATTGCTTTTGGAAAATCCTGTACCAGTATGGACTTTACCCTGGCTGCCAGCAGTAAATTTTCAACTTCTTTTTGTGACTCCGGAGTCGTTTGAAAAACTGGTTTTTGGATATGCTGAGCTATATTCTCGACTATCTTGTCCACTCCAATGACACTGGCATTGAAGATCAGGTCATAGAAAGAAGAATCCTGTACATCTAATCCTGTTACATACATACTCCATTTACGGCGTTCCTCATCTATGTTCCTGAGAAAATTCCTGGCCTCTTCTGCAGAAACATTGTCTCTTTCCATCACTATCTTGACTCGATCCTCAAACTCGGTTTCAATTCGAACGCTTAATTCGTGACTCACGCTTTGGACAAAGGCATGCCCGGCTATCCCGTGATAAATAACGTTATCCTGGACAAAATTTTCCAGCATCGCGGTTCGTATGTAGGCAAGATATTTATCTTTTCCATAGGTGAAACGATCAAGGATGGAGGGGGCGTCATCTATTGCCGTTCGCAGTTTTATCTCGGGGATATTGAATTTGTCCGAGGCACTGATAAGCGCGTCACGAGAAATCAACTTGTAGCCGAGTCTTTTGGCCAAAGCTTCGGCTACTTCAACTCCCCGGGTGTATGAACCTCTTGAAATAGTGATGATGGCCATGGCAGACTCCTTTATTCAAGTTTATTTGTGGTCGTGATGAATTGATGTTGTAAGCATGCGACTATATAGACGATAATTTTTTCTTATTTTCCAAAAGGGCATTTGGGAAAGGTACAGGCCTTGCAGCCCAGGCACAACCCGCCTTCGGCCATGCGGGCCAGATCCTTCCGGGTGATATCGACACCAGCCAGGAGCCTGGGAAGAAAGAGATCGAGGCTGGTGGTTTTGTAAAACAGGGCGCAGGCTGGAACCCCGAGGACCCGTGCCGACCCGATTCTGCCCAAAAGGGTCATGGCTCCTGGCAGGACGGGAGCGCCATAGAGCATGTCCGTCAGGCCGGCGTCCAGGAGGCCCTGTCGGGTCACGTCGTCCGGATCGACCGAGAGACCCGCGGTGGTCACGATGAGTTTGGCACCTGAATCGAGCATCCGGCGCACGGTCGTGGCGATGGCCTCACGGTCGTCGGGTTGGATGTCTGTAGCGACGACAGGGCAGTCGAATGTGTCGACCTTGCCGGTTATGATCGGAACAAACCTGTCTTGGACAAGCCCCTGGTAAATCTCGGTGCCTGTAACCAGAATTCCGACCGGCAGCGCCTTGAGTTCGAGAATAGAGAACAGGGGATTTTGACCGAGGACTCCCAGGGCGGCGGCCAGGTTCTCCCGTCTGATGTAGAGAGGAATAGCCCTTGTCCCGGCCACGCTTCGCCCTTTCTCGACAACTGTCTCGCCCTGGCGGGTGGCGCACATAAGGTTGGGCAGCATGTTGAATGCCCTGAGCCTCTCCCGGTCGAGAACGAACAGACCGTCACGGGCTGCCTTGAGGTTGATCTTGCCTTCACTGGGCGGTGCCTTGAACGTGAGGCCGTCTCCGACCATACGTTCGGCCAGGGCAAGAACGGCCTCATCCTCATGCACCCAGCAATCCTCAGGCTGGAGGGTTTCCCGGACGTAGACCCGGCTGCGTCCCGTCTGCTGCAGCTGGCAGATGTCTCCGGCAGTGATGCTCTGTCCGGTCTTGAACCCGGGGCCCTTGGACAGGCCGGGCACGATGCGGGTCATGTCGTGCAAGACGGTACGGCCCACGGCCTCGTGTACCGGCACCGCCTCGAGACCGTCCGGGCAGTCTTCAGCAGCATGCTTTTGTGCATGCCCGTAAGGCGTCTCTCCGAGACATCCCCGGCAGATCGGACCGTCTGCGGCGGTGTACGGTTCACCGCAGCCGGGACAGGGGGCGATGGGACCGCTGGGTTTTTTACCCAGAAAGCTCGCGGATATGCTGATTCTCTCGATCCTGAACAATTCCTCTCCGGCCAGGCCGATTTCCTCCAGGAGCCTGTCCGCGTCCTGCTCCTGCTTGGACTTTTTCTTCAAGAGCCAGGTCTCGATTTCGGGCCATCGCCCGAGTTTCATTGGGTCGATGCAGACGCGCCAGCCCTTGCCGGTGTGTTTGTCATAGAGGGCCAGGGCGAAACGGCCGGTCTTGGCCAGGCGGATGCGGCCGTTACCGTAAGTACACAGGGTCAGAAGCTGTACGGCGTCCGGGAGACATTTGGCGGTTTCGACAATGACCTCGAACAGGGTCCCCTCCGGCAGCCGGGCCCTGGCCTTTTCCACCATGTAGCCGCCGATGAGCAGCCCTGGGGCCGGGTAGCCGTGAAAGGACCTGGCCAGCTCCTTGAACTCATCAAAGCTGTACGGGCCTATGGGGAGAGGAAGTTGTGTTGCGGTTTCAGAATTGAACATAATAAGTCCCTTATGGCTGTGAATGTTCTGGCTCGTTATGTCGGCTTTGCATCTGGCAAAGCTGACAGATTGAATGGGAATTGGTTTTTCTTCAGAGAGGGTTGCTTCAACAAACAAACTGAAGTTTGTTCCAGATCAAGACGGCTCCGCCTTCAACACCCCATGTCCTGACCGAAGAACTTATGTTTTGGTCTGTTGTCTTCCGGCACTTCGGGAACCTGTTTATGGATTTCCCGGGAAGGAGCAGGAGGAGTCGCTCTGTTTTCGCTTTGCATCGCCGTCCAGCCTCGCATACCACCTTCAAGTGTATAGACGACATAGCCGTGCCGGGCCAGGATCTTGGCGCCTTCCAGACTCCGATTCCCGGAGCGGCATATCAGGACCAGTGTCCTGTTTTTCGGGAATTGTTCGGGATCCGTTTTGATGTTCCTCAAAGGAACATGTCTGGCTCGGGAGATTTTGCCCAAAGGGCCTGCAAGCTCTTCCTTTCTGCGGATATCTATCAACAGCAGATTTGGATCCAGTTGCATCTGGACTTCCAGGCCCTCAGGGCCGATGTAAAGCACTGCCCCCTGCTCGGGTGTTTCTGACCCGTTCTTCCCCGCATTCGCTTGCAGCGGGCTCTCAAAGAAGGATAGAAGGAACAAGACGAAAATCAAAAGCGTCTTGGCAGAAACCCTTCGCTGTTGGTCCCCTGGCTTCTTGGGGCAAGGCATACTATCCTCTCAGTGATTAGACTTTGGTCAAATTGACCATCGTGCTGTTAAAAGAGGCGCTGCCCCCGATGGGATCGGTCAAGCAGACGTTCTTCAGGACAGGATCAACCCGCATGAGGTGATTAGGGCATAGGCCGGCTCCGCGACGGGTGTCTCCCTGGATACGTTCACCGTCGACGACCACCTCGTTGGCTCCATAGGCCCAGTGGCCATAATGCCAGGAAACAGCGACAGTACCAGGGCGCATCCCTTGAACAATCTTGACCCGGCCGACCATGTTCAACACGCGTCCATCCCCGTCCATGAGGTCGAGTCTCCCGTCGGGGTTGTCCTGAGATATCATGCGGACCTGTTGATCCTGTTTCAATCCGAGACTCCCGGCATCAACTGCATTGATCAAGATCTTGTTTTCCGGCTGCAGGGCGATGTTTCCCCAATAGTTGGAGATCGTTCTGGATTGACCGCCATGGGGCTCCTTATAGGTAATCAAACGGAAGGGGAATTCTTTGGAATGCTCCAGGGATTTGCCTCTGCAGTCAAACTCCCCCAGGATTTTTGGAATGCCGTGGAAATATTTCCCGCTCATGCTGTTTTTCTGACGGGCCACCTCCTCTACAAACAGGTGGAACATGCCCCCAAAGGTATGGTAGCGCATGGTAGTTTGCCCGTATGCTAGGCCGTAGTCATGGTAGCGGCCGCCTCGGTTCAAGACATAGAGCACTTTGCGCCACTCCTCCTCCGAGCGCAGGGCCTTTTTCCAGCGCTTTGGATCAAAGACCGCAGACGGCAGGTGTCGCCGGGCCTTGATAAACAGGGCGAGTTCCTGGTCGTCTGCACTGGGAACGGCCTCGTTTTTCTTGTCCCCGTATGCGATATTGGCAATAGGCTTTAAAAACCAGTCCTCAGGCTTGTCAAAGCCCATGCCCGGGCCAAAGGCGTTTTTCCCGAATCCTGAAAGCTTGAGCCGCTTGGCCACCCCGATCAAAAAGGCTTCCATGCACAAAGGCATCTGTTCGCCATCAACTTCTACTGTCTCGGTAAGGGGCTGGGCCGCCGGCTGCCTGACCTTGCTCGTCCTGGTAGGTACATCCGGGGTCACATGAGGCGTTCCCCAACGTTCCAGAAAGGTCAGGTCAGGCAGGATGTAGTCAGCGTACATGGAGGTTTCGCCGATGACGATATCCGAGGCGATAAACAGCGGTACCCTGTCAGGATTCTTGAGCATTTCGATGATCTGCTGATTGCCGCCGGGAATTGCCAAGGCCGGGGTTCCCTTGTGCGTGAACAAAATTTTTCCCGGATAAGGATAGCCGTCGGCAAAAGAGGGGATGACCTCCTGGTAGACATTGCCGGTAAACGGATACCAGGGACGCTTGGCTGGGTAGCCCTGCTCTCTGTACAGGCTGAAGTCCTCGTATTTGCTGCCTTCCCTGCTGATCTTGGGGCCGAACGCGGTCAGGGCGCCCGGGTGCATTGTGGAGAAATCGTACACATTTCCGGGTTTTCCGCCCCATTCGTGCCAGTGGCCGCCACCTTCGATCAGGCCGCCCTTGTAGTCTGCGTTGCCAAGGAGCATGTTCAGGGTGATGATGGCACATCCGGCGAAATAACCGTCAGGATGCTGGACCGGACCGCGGTACATCTCCACAACGGCCCGTTTGCCGTGAGAGGTGAGTTCCCGGGCTACTTCGGCAATAAGCGAGGTTTTAATCCCGCAGCGGGAGGAATAATCGGACATCGGACTGGAAAAGGCCTCTTCGGACAACAGCTGAAAACCGCTTTTGACCGGCGTCGAACCTACTGTAATGTCCACGAAAAGATCTCCTTCCACCGGCTGTGCCGTATCGTCGGGATCTACCGGGATCAGTTTTCCATTCCTGGAGACGACCAATTCCTGGTCTGTGCCGATATCCGCCTCCGAGGCCCGCAGCAGTTCCAGGGGATGACCGTCCACCACCTTGACCAGGTGCGTGGAATTGGTCCAGGTAGGCTCGGCATCGGCCTCTGCTGCGGCCTTGTTGGCGTTTTCCAGATAGCCCTGGTCATAGCGGCGGTTTTCCAGGATCCAGCGGATCATGGCCATGGCCAGGGTAGTGTTTTCTTCCGGCTTGACCGGCAGCCACCAATCGGCGTGGGCCGCATCGTTGGACATTCTCGGATCAACCACCGCAGTTTTCAGCCTGCCTTGGACCTTGCCGCTGGTCACTTTTTCAGCCATGGGAGTCTTGCCGAAATTGGCGGTATAGGCTCCAGTGCCCCAGAAAAGGACGAATTCGCAGTTGACCAGATCAGGTTTCATGTGGTGATTGGCGTGGCCGGTCATCATTGAGTAAGCCCGGTGATGGGATTGTTCACAGATGGTTGTGTGCTCATAGGCATTGGTCGAGCCAACGGCCTTGTTCGTGAACCACTTCATCAGCTCCTTACGGCCATGCTCTATGCGGCCGGCCATGAAAACGAATCCGTTGTTCTTTGGTCCCAGGTCCGGGTGTTCGGGATCGACGAGCTTGTCCAGATGTTTTTTGTATTTTTTTTGAAAATCCTGGATGCTCAAGGTGCCCGAACCGACTCTGTCTGCATCATCTGCCATTTGCCGGCTCAGTTTTGCATCCCGCAGGGCAACTACCTCTTTGAAACCTGGATACCGCCGATTGTCACCGATCGAATCAAACAACTTCCCCCCTTCGGCCACTTCCTCCAGGAACTGATCGAAGGGGATGCTCTTCCACTTGTTCGAACCGCGTTCCCCATCACGCTTGAGCACCTTCCTGATCCTGTATGGATCGTAATAGGTCTGGATGCCTGTCTGGGCCGCAGGACAGATCTTGCCGTCTATGGGAGCAGTGTCCTCAGGCCTGGTTTCATAGGGAATGTGGGGGAGATAGGTTTGCGGGCTGTAGGGGCTGCCGCTGATCTTGGCCAGGGCGCCGTCCCAGAACTTGGTTTTCAGCTGGCAGGCCACATGGCACTGCAGGCAGGTCGTGTAGATGTAGTTTTCCGGTCTGGCCAGGACATAGGTCTGGTCGTTTTCTGCGGCCCGGGCTTGTCGGGTGAACAGTCCGGCCAGAGACTCGGACTGGGTGAGAAGCGCTGCGCATCCACCCACCAAGGCACCGGCCTTGAGAAAGGACCGGCGGGGCAGGTCCGGAGAAACCTCGGATACTTTGGATGATCTGCTCTTGGAACTGTCTTTGTACATTGAATATCCTCCTTATCGTCTTATGCAGAAGATTCCGTTCTGGCGAGAGGCAACAACTTGAATACAAGATAGAATGCGGCTACTCCAAGGGCAACGCAAAAGGCCAACACGGCCCATTCCGCAGCCGAGGGCATATATGAGAAGAGGAGGCGATTGTCCACATAAGCCTCCTGCAGGCCTTCCATGGCCGGTGTTGTTTGTCCCGGCAGAACCAGGTTCATACGGATGGCGAAAACGCTCACGAAGACTAGGGCGCTGCTCAAACCAATGGCCACCATGTTTTGTGGCCGCGAAAAAAGCAGGATCAGCGGGATAATAGAACCGATGCCCAGATGAACAATCCAGAACAGATACCAGTTTTCTCCGAAAAGGACATTGCTTCTCAGGGCTGAGGCTTCTCCGACCCCGTACCAGGCGCTGATCGAGAACTCGGACCATTCGAACACGAGGACAAGCAGGATCAGACCGGCAACGACCCTGCCCAGGATTTTCAATGACTCCCCGGCTTGATCCTCGGACGGAAACAGCCTTTTGGAAAGAATGCATCCCATCATCAGGACAAGGGCAAACCCGGAGAGCAGCGCTGTGGCAATGGACATGATCGGTCCCAGGGTGGAATGCCAGTAGGGACTGGATATGAGGGCGGCGAACTCGGCCCCGTTTCCGCCGGAGAAAGCCACTAGAAGAACCAGTCCGATAACTCCGAGGATTCGGCTGGTCCCACCGTGCCCGCCAGGATTGGCAAGGTCATAGAGCAGGACGAACAGGCAAAAGGCAAGGCTGACAAAAGTGAACCAGGAGCTCCAGGCCAGCATAGAACTGAAGTTCGGCCTGTAGAAGATCTCGAAGGAACGGAACATGTGTCCGAGATCAAAGGCAATGATGATAATGCCCAATATCAGACAGATTGACGCGGTAATGAGGGAGGGCCGGACCAGATTCTGGAAGCGTTTGATATCAAAAGCATAGATGAGGAAAGCCAATATCCCGGCCCCTACTCCCAGGCCAACGAAATAGACCTTGGCCGCTACCCATAGGCCCCAAGGGACATAGCTGCCATAGTTTGTGATAAGTTCTCCCTGAGCGAGACGGAGGACAACCCCGTACACCCCCCAGGCCAGCAAAGCGAGCCACAGGACTCCGGCTGCCACCTTGATCTGTTTCATAACATCCTCCCTGGCATGTTTGTATTTTATTTCAGGTAATAGACTGTGGGTTCGGTTCCCAGATGCTCCTTGAGCCTGTGAACCCGGGGAGAGGCGATCAACTCCCGGACGAGACTGTCCGGATCGTTCGCGTCTCCAAAGTAGGTAGCCCCGCCCAGGCAGGTGGTCACGCAGGCAGGGAGCATCCCCTCGTGCAATCTGTGCAGGCAGAAATGGCATTTCCGGGCATTGCCGATTGGAGATTCGTGTGTATCCGGATCTCTGACCCATTCTTTGCCGTATTCAAAATTTGGCCGTTGTTCATAGGCCATGATTTCAGGCGTGGGACGGCCGTAGAATTCCCCGAAGTCGGCGGTGCGGGCGTTGTATGGACAGGCCGCAATGCAGTTTCGGCAACCGATGCAGATGTTGTAGTCCACCATGACCACCCCGTCTTCGCGTTTCCAGGTGGCTGTAACAGGGCACACCGGTGTGCAGGGGGGGTTGTCGCATTGCATGCAGGGCCGCGGGGTGAAGATTTTTCCAACATGCGGATAGGTTCCGACTTCCTCTCTTGGAACCGGCCGATAGACAACCCCGGGTGGAAGATTGTTTTCCGCGTTGCAGGACATATTACAGGCATAGCACCCGATGCACTTCTGCTGATCGATGACCATGATCCACCTGCGCTCGGCCAGCGGTTTTTCTATGGCCCGGCGTACTTCCAGGCGCATCCGTTCCAGCTGGTTGCCTTCGGCAAACAGCTCCGGGTACGAAGAGACGCTGGCCTTGATCTCGGCCCTGGCCACCGGAGGGTTCGCCCAGGCATACAATGCGGCCGAGCCAAGACCAACGAGGCAACCGGACAGGACTCTACGCCGGTTCCGATTCTCAAGAGTCCTGGTCCCAACCTGTTCGCTATCCTTTTCTTTGCGCCAAACAGTATGCATCCTCGTTTACCTCCTCAATGTTGCAACATGGATATGAATTCAATGATTGGTTTTCGTTTCGAGCAGCGCCTTGAGGCAAATGCGCAGTTCCTCGTTTGAGCTTGGTTTACGCAGGACAGCGAAAATATTGCGGCGCATGGCCTCTTTTAACTCGATATGAAAGGACCGGCTCGAAAGGACAATGACTGGACATTTCCTGTTTGATTGATACAATTGATGAAGAAAATGGTCGTCCACAGCCATGGTATCGAGATCGATAATAAGGGCGATTACCTCTTCTTTCCCGGACTGGGCCGACAGGCAGGCCTCCAGGGTATCCACGGGCTTGAGACGGCATCCTTCTTCCCTGAGTTCTTGTCCTATCCGACTGCTCATTTCCTGGTTTACGCCAAGAAGGATGATGGAGTGTTCATCCATGCCCTGCCTCGTGCCTGCCGATCCATAGGCAGCTCCAAACGATTCAACCTGTTTCCAACAGGGAAAGCAAGTCGTGTGCCGCTTGGCGGCACAAGGCGGGCCTGCCAGAAAAATTGTTACAATATATTGATATAAAAGAGAATAAAAAAGAAAAAAGAAATGAAGGGGGTGAAAAGTGAAAACCGGAGAGCCGGAAGCTGTGTCCAAAATCAAGACACTTTGACAAGTAATTTTCTATAGATCAAATTTTTTCAATAGATTGAAACATGCCTATTTTCTGTACACAATCTGTCGTGTTCAGCTAGGCAGTGGGTCTTCCTCCAGGTTCCAGTTTGTATTTTTTCAGTTTGCTGTAGAGGGTGCTGCGGCCGATCCCAAGTTGTTCAGCGGCCCGCTTTTTGTTCCAGGAGCACTCTTCCAGGACCCGCAGCAAAAGGTCTCGTTCATGGATCTGCATTTTGTTCTCAGGCGACGTGGGTATGCTTGGCTCACCCGAGATCTTGTCCGGCAGATCTCTTGGGTCGATCATATCCCCCCGGGCCATGATGGTTGACTGCTCCATGACGTTTTCCAACTCCCGGACGTTGCCCGGCCAGGGATAGCGCAGGAGCAGGCGCATGGCCTGCGGGCTGATGTCCTGGATGTGCTTGTCTTCCCTGGCGGAGAAGACGCTTAGGAAGTGACGGGCCAGTAGGGCCACATCATTCCCACGGGACCGAAGCGGTGGCAGTTGTATGGGAACGACTTCGAGCCTGTAGTAGAGGTCTTCCCGAAACCGGCCGGCCCTGACTTCTTCCTGCAGATCCTTGTTCGTGGCCGCGATAATGCGCATGTCTACGGAAATGGTCTTTCTCCCCCCGAGCCGTTCGAGCTTCTGGGTCTGCAGGACACGCAGCAGCTTGACCTGCGCAGCCTGAGAGATTTCCCCGATTTCATCCAGGAAGACCGTGCCGCCGTGGGCCTGTTCGAAGCGGCCGGGCCTGGATTCCTCAGCACCGGTAAAGGCCCCTTTTTCATACCCGAAGAGTTCGCTCTCGATAAGGGTGGTTGGATAGGCTGAGCAGTCGATGATCACAAACGGTTTCTCCCGGCGCGGACTCCTGTCGTGGATGGCCCTGGCCACCAACTCCTTGCCGGTGCCGCTTTCGCCGTAAATGAGGACCGAGGCGCTGGTTGGAGACACTTCGTCGATGAGATTGAAGATTTTCTGCATTTCATGAGCCCTGCCGACTATATTTCCGAAGACCGGATTCCCTTCTAGGCGAGAGCGCAGGTCAAGCATTTCTTCCTCCTGGGCTGCGGCCCGGTATATGCTTTCCGCGGTGTGAGCGATGATCAGGGCCACCAGATCGACCTGCGTGAAATCACAGCCGCAGTCGCCGGGGCAGGCCACAACCAGGGCTCCAAAATGGTGCTGCTGGGTGTCCAGTGGAACGACGGCTTGGGAAGAGGGTTCTGTAAAGGCTCCATCCACCAGGGGATGTTCGAAAAGCCTTGTCCTACAGATCTTGAGGGCGGGCAGGTCTTTCAACACAGATTCGACTTCTCTCAGCAGACCCTGATCCCGGATGATGTCGCATCCTTTCTTTGTGAGCCGAAAAAGCCGGTCCCGGTCCGGGCTCGACAGGAGCAGGACCAATTCTTCACAGGGGACGATTTCCTGGAGCTTGCCCAAAAGATAGTGTGCGATCAAGTCCAGCCGGGTTTGGGCCGACACGTTTCGAATCACTTCATAGGCCGTGGAGAGCTGGCTGTGCATCTGTTCCAGGTTCTCGGCCTGATGCTGCAGTCGCCTGGTATTGTCTTCCAGACGGGCGGCCATGGTATTGAACGATTCGGCCAGAGAGGCGAATTCATCTTTTCCCCGGACATCGACCCTGACATCGAGAGAGCCTTTGGCCATGTTCCTGGTCGCCTCGACCAGCGACTCCATGGGCCTGGTGATCCGGCGCATGAACAAGAGGCCCCCGGCCACAGCCGGCAGGAGAATGGCCAGGGTGGCCAGACCGATCTCCAGCCAGAGTCGGTGCATGTCTGCCAGTAAGACTTCTCTCTTGAAACCCATGCGCAGGATCCCGGCCTTGCCCTCAAAAATCGGCCAGGCCAGGTCCAGAAGAGTTCGGTCGCCTTTTTTTGATTTCACGCGCTTCAGGCCGAACTCGTCTCCCGACGAAGGACTGTTGGCCTTTAAAAGGCCTTGCGGGAGGCCCTGGTTAAATGTGTGGGCCAGAACCTCGTCTTGTCGTACCACGAAAATGTACTCCACGACCGGGTTGCTCCGGCGGTGATTGTTCAGGGCCTTGTGCAGGCCCACGAGGTCGTTGATCAGAATAGAATTCGCGATATGCAGGGACAGGGAATGGGCCTGGTTCTCGGCCCGGGCCTTGAGGCTCGAGCCAAGGGCTTCTGCGTAACGCTGAGAAGCCAGGATGGCCACCAGGAGACTGCTGATGACGACCAGGGAGGCTACTGCCAGAAGCAGGCTACCCTTGAGAGTTTTCGGGGCGATCCGCATTTGGTCCCTTTGTTTCAATGGTTCTGTTGATTCGCCGGATCGAATCATACCAGGAGTCTTTGGGAAGAATGAATCGATCGATCCTTAGTCTGGACAAAATCTTTTTTCCTTCCGGGGTGGTGTGCATGCCCAGCAGAAGATCCTGAAGTTTCACCCGCAAACCCGGCTCCAGTCCGGTGCTTACAACCAGCGGCGGTATCCCGAAGGGTTGAGAACGCTTAATGATTCTGGTTTCTTGTACAACCGGTGATCCGTTTTTACGCATGAAATCCCAGATCAAGCTGTCCACGGCCGCAGCGTCTACCAGCCCCCTGGCCACGGCCAGGATGGAGTTGTCGTGGCTGTAGGTGTAAATCGACTTTTTAAAAAACGTATCCGCATTTCGACCCATCTGCTGCAGCCAGTGAAGAGGAACGAGCCGCCCTGAATTGGAGTCGGGATCTGTGAAGGCGAAAATGGCGCCCTCGAGGTCCTCTAAGGTTTGATAGGGGGAATCCTTATTGACGATCAGGTAGGAACGGTAGGTATGATCCGTCTCGATCCTGGGGGTGACCAGGAGTTCGAACTTGCTTCCTTTTTTGGCCAGGGCGTATGGTCCGGAGCAGATAAAGGCCAGATCGAGCTGTCCCTGAGCAAAGAGCCGGTTGATCTCGGCATAGGTCTTGCGCTGAACAAACTCCAGTTGAGTGTTGACATTCCGGCTGACATAGCTGAAAAGCTCCATATACAAGGAGTGGGTTTCCCTGGGCGAAACCATGGCTCCGGCGGCAGCCCGCAGTCGTTTGCCGCCCTTTGGTTTGATTGGCGCCTCAGGGGCTACGTCCTCAAAATCGACCACAACCGTGTCTATTTCAGGGGTTTGATCGCAGCCGGTCATCGCGGCAAAGACCAGAAAAATCAGCCCCAAGAGGCTGAAACAGGACCTGACGAAGCAGCGTCTTTGAGAATTATCCATAACTTATTTTACCCACAAGAAATTTTTTTTTCAAGAGCATAACGCCGGGCATAACTTGCCTAAAAACCCTTCAGGTTTTTCAGTCAGTGTGAATGCCCTTGTTGGATTCATCCATTTTTTTTGACAATGCCTCGCCCACCAAGGCATTGATGCTCACGCCTCTTTTCCGGGCCTCAATTGCCAGACGTTTATGCAGT
>CAZUMF010000110.1:0-13728 GCA_964621385.1 uncultured Desulfohalobiaceae bacterium | reverse complement strand
CTCAACTTGGCCTGATAGCCCGTGGCCAGGCTGACCGCGTACTCGAATGAAGTCCAGGCGTTTTCCGAGAGATCGGTCACAAACAGAATTTTTTTGATTTTCGGGATCATGGTATCCTCCGGAAGTGGCGTCTCAAATGCGCAAAGCGTTGGACACCGGTCAATGATGAAAAAGAACGATTCAGAAAAACGTTTATACAGTGTGCACGATATGGCGGGTTGTCAAGTTGTCCTGCCGGGCTTCAGGCAATTTTTTCGAGTCCTCTTGAAATATTGAAGCAATAGTCCCCCATCTTTTCATAGGTTGAGATCAGGGTGATGAACAGGACCCCGGCATCAACCGAACATTCATCGTGCCGCAATCTCTCGATGTGCTGAATGCGCAATTTTTCCCGGATTTGATCGATGAGGTTTTCCTGGGTCTTGGCCTTTTCGAAAAAATCGTCTGTTTTTTCATGGAGTTCATTGATCACAAGCCGGAAAAACTTGAGCACTTCCCCTGAGATCATGTGCAGGTCGTTCAGGGCTTCTTTGGACATGGAGATATCCATATCATAAATTCGTTCAATGATCTTAAAAACATTTTCAACGCCGTCTCCAATCCGTTCGATGTTATTGGTGATCCGCATCAGTTCGGATATCTCCAGGGCTTCCTGTTCATTGACTTCACCCTGATAAATACTGGTCAGATACTTGATAATGGCTTTTTGCATGCTGTCGATATGCTCTTCGATGATATCCCGTTCAGCGAGCTTGTCGTCATCTCTGGCATTGAGGCAGTCAGACGTTTTTTCAAGGCTCTGCAGGGTAAATTCGGCCATCCTTTTGATTTCTCCCCGGACCTTGACCAGGGCGCCAATGGAGGAATCCATGAAAAATTGGTCGAAGTCAGGCAGTCGGTATCGTTCCCGGGTCTTTTTTTCTTTCGGCGCGAGGAAGGTGGAAAATTGGACAAGCTTGGGAAGAAAAATCAAAAATATCAAGGCATTCAAAACGTTGAACAGGGTATGCCCATTGGCCAGGTAACGGGCGACATTGACATACTCGTTGTTCACGGTCTCCTGCACCGGTCCGGTTCCGATCCACATGGAGACGACTTCGATCAAATTTAGAAACCAGGGGAAAATAGAGAGGATGATCCCCACCCCCACGACGTTGAACACGGCATGGGCCCGGGCCGTCCGGTGGGCTTGGACGTTTTTTGAACCGATGGTCGCCAGCTGGGCGGTGATCGTCGTGCCGATATTTTCTCCAAGCACCAGGGCCATGGCTGTGGGAAAATCCAGGAGGCCCTGTATGGCCAGGGCCATGGTCAAGCCGACAGTGGCGGACGAAGACTGGACAATGACTGTTAAAACGGCCCCGGTACCTACACAAAGGAGAAGGCCTCCAAGATTCTCCGTGGTAAATTTCGTAAAGAAGGCGATGAATTCCGGTTCGGACCTGATGGGGGCGAGTCCGTTTTTCATGACCGAGAGCCCGAAAAAGAGCAGCCCGAACCCAAGGATGATTTCCCCGATATACCGGTAGTTTCGTTTTTTGGAGAAAAATTTCAGGGAAACGCCGATGGCGATGGCCGGAAGGGCGGCCTCGGTCAATTTGAAAGCGATCAATTGGGCGGTCACCGTCGTGCCGATGTTCGCGCCCAGAGTAACGCCCACGGCCTGTTGCAGGGTCATCAGCCCGGCGCCCACGAAGCCTATGAGCATGACCGTCGTGGCCGAGGAGGATTGGATGAGAGCGGTCACCCCCGCCCCGGTCAAACACCCGATGATCCGGTTGGAGGAAACCGCGCCAAGGACTTTTTTGATTTTGGGACCGGCGGTCATTTCCAGTCCTTCGGTCATGGTTTTCATGCCCAGAAGAAAAAGTCCGAGTCCGCCGATGGTTTGAATCAGGGTGTTGATTAAATTCATTATTCAATCTGCCTCAGTTGTTTTTGGGAAGGACTGGTGCGGCTCTCAACGCAGAAGAAGGGGTGGCCCCCAACGTCGTGTTGGCTCGCCTGCCTATAAACTATTTGGCTTTGCTCATCAATCGCGGAAAGTCCAATTGTCAGAAAATTGTAACCAACCCGTCATACAAATGTAACATTGTGTCTTTAGAGATCTCTCCTGTGTTCAGACAAAATATTTTTTTTGAACTTTTTAAGGAGGTATCAACATGAAGGCACTGTTACGAATGATCACTGTGGTCTGTGTTCTGACGGTCTTTGGTCTGGGGACGGCCCAGGCCCGGGATCAGGTGAAGATTGTAGGCTCCAGCACCGTCTATCCCTTTTCTTCGTATGTTGCCGAGGAGTTGGGTGCGACCACCAAGTACCCCACGCCGGTGGTGGAATCAACCGGTTCCGGCGGCGGCATGAAGCTCTTTTCCGAAGGTCTGGGCCTGGAGACTCCGGACATCAGCAATGCGTCCCGGCGGATGAAAAAGAGTGAGTATCAGCGCTGCCGGAAAAACGGGGTCACTGAGATCATCGAAGTGATGTTCGGCTATGACGGCATCGCCCTGGCCCAAAATATCGATAATGAGCCGCTGCATTTGAGCTTGAAGGACATCACCCTGGCCGTGGCCAAAGAGGTCCCCCAGGGGGGCGAACTCGTACCCAATCCCTATCGCTATTGGGACGAAGTCAACGCGGACTTGCCGCGCAGAGAGATTTTGATTTACGGTCCCCCGACCACCTCCGGCACCAGGGATGCTTTTGAAGAACTGGTCATGGAAGCGGCCTCCGAAGACATCGCGGCCTATGGAGGCGAGTATACCCAGATCCGATCCGACGGGGTCTATGTGCCATCCGGTGAAAACGACAACCTCATTGTCCGGCGTTTGACCAAAGACAAGGATGCTCTGGGTATTTTCGGCTACAGCTATCTCGATGAGAATCGGGACCGCATTCAGGCCGCTTTTATCCAGGGAGTGCAGCCCGAGCCCGAAACCATCGCTTCGGCGGAATATCCGGTTTCCCGGAGTCTGTATTTCTATATCAAGGTCGATCACCTTGACAAGGTTTCCGGGATGCAGGATTATGTAGATCTCTTTCTCAGTGAAAAAATGATTGGTGAATTTGGCTACTTAAAAAGTATCGGCCTGATCACCCTTCCCAAGCAGCAGCGGGATACGATCCGGGAAAAAGTCGAGCAGCGATCCCTGTTGACTTTGGATGACTTGAGCTGAAGCAATGGATTGATTCTTATGCCAGGAGGGAGTGAGTCTTTGGCTTACTCCCTCTTTTTTCAGGGGATTGCAGGCTATATGCCGGAAAGACCAGCCGGCGCAGCAATACCCGTGCGAAGCATGCTTTCAAGCAGCAGTTTTTTTTCCAAAGGAGAGGACCGGCGCATTGAGTACTGAGTATCTGGCGATATTTTTCTTGTGCGGCTTAGGGCCGCTGGCCTGCATGGCCTATTATCTGGGGCGCAAAAAAGGAAGATCGCTGCGCAGAGAAGACGGGGCCGCCCCCCTGTCCCAGCCGGACATTTATGGATGGTACGCTCTGGTCTGGATGATTCTCCCGGTCGTGGGCGTTTTTGTTCTTGCCTTTCTCCTGCAGTTGCTCGGCCTGATCTCCGTTCCCGATAAACTGCTGATCCCGGGGGCATCGACTGCGGCCGTAGCCGGCCTGGCCCTGGCCCTGAAGCAGATCCATCCCCGCCTTCGAGCCAGGCAACGACTGGAACGGGTGATTTACGGGCTCTTGTTTGTGGCGGCCCTCATCTCCATCCTCACCACCATCGGAATCGTCCTCTCGGTCGTGTTTGAAGCCGTGAAGTTTTTTCGGGTGGTCAGCATCTGGGAATTTCTCACCGGTACGGAGTGGAGTCCGGACACCGCCTTTCTCCAGGGGGCCGAACGGGCCGGAGAAGAAGCGGCCAAGCCCCGGTTCGGGTCTCTCCCCATATTTGCCGGCACCTTTATGATCACCTTCATCGCCATGTGCGTGTCCATCCCCGTGGGATTGTTTTCGGCCATCTATATGAGTGAGTACGCATCAGGCCCGATCAGGGCCGCCGCCAAGCCGGCGCTGGAGATTCTGGCCGGCATCCCCACAGTGGTTTACGGTTTTTTCGCGGCCATAACTATCAGCCCCCTGGTCGTCAGGTTCGCCGATTTTCTGGGTCTGGAAGCGGACTACACCAATGCGCTCTCGCCCGGACTGGTCATGGGGATCATGATCATCCCCTTCATTTCTTCGCTCTCGGATGATGTGATCCGTTCGGTCCCCCAAAGTCTGCGCGAAGGGTCTCTGGCCCTGGGCCTGACGGTTTCCGAAACCATCAAGCACGTCCTTTTGCCGGCGGCCCTTCCCGGAGTCATTTCCGCGTTTCTCCTGGGCGTCTCCCGGGCCCTGGGGGAGACCATGATTGTGGTCATGGCGGCAGGCCTGCGGCCGAACCTGACCATGAACCCCCTCGAAGGCATGACCACGGTTACGGTGCGGATCGTGGACGCCCTCACCGGCGATCTCGCCTTTGACAGTCTGGAGACGCTGTCCGCGTTCGCTCTGGGCCTGACCCTGCTCCTGATCACCCTTATTCTGAATCTCATCTCCACGCTCGTCATCAGAAAATTCAAGCAGAAATATGAATAACTCAAAAGCATCTCTTCCCTCAAAGCGTCTTCAGAAGCGCTACAAGGCTGAAAAGCGATTCAAGCGATACTGCATCACGGCCTTGCTCCTGGCGATTTCTTTTTTAGTGGTTTTTTTCCTTACTTTGATCAGTAAAGGGGCCGGAGCCTTCAGGCAGGCGGAAATATTGACGGAAATCGCCTTTCATGAACAGAGCCGGCAAATGCCTCTGGCAGCGGTCAACGAGGATCTCCGTCATCTGGTCAGCCGGGGATGGCTTCGAAAAGTCCCGATAATGCTCAAGGAAAACCCGAAATTGATGGATACGGTGCAAACCTACTGGGTGGTCGCCGATGCCGAGGTGGATCAATACCTGAAGGGAAAGCCCAATAAGCTTCGGCCCCGACAGAAAAAGGTCGTTGAGAGGCTCAAAGAGGAAGGGCGGGGCAAGCTCAACTTCAACGTGTATTTTTTTCTGAATGGCGACTCCAAGATGCCGGAGATCGCCGGCATCAAGTCGGCCCTGGTGGGAACGCTCTATGTGCTTTTCCTGACCCTGCTGTTTTGTTTTCCCATCGGGGTCATGACCGCGGTCTATCTGGAAGAATTCGCTCCGGATAACCGCTTTACCCAGGCGATTGAAATCAATATCAACAACCTGGCCGCCATTCCCTCGATCCTTTACGGGCTGTTGGGTCTGGCCATCTTTATCAACACCTTTCACGTTCCTCGCTCCTCGGCCCTGGCCGGAGGGCTGACCCTGGGGCTGATGACCCTTCCGGTGATCATCATCAGCACCAGGGCCGCCATACGGGCCGTTCCGGATTCGATCCGGGAAGCGGCTCTCGGGGTCGGGGCCTCACGCTGGCAAGTGGTCTTGCACCACGTCCTGCCGCTTTCATTCCCCGGGATTCTGACCGGGACGATCATCGGCCTGGCTCAGGCCATGGGAGAGACCGCCCCTCTGCTCATTGTGGGAATGATGGCCTTTATTCCCGACGTGCCGGGCTCCTTTACTCAGGCGGCGACCGTCTTGCCCGCCCAGATTTATACCTGGTCTTCCTCGTCCCTGCGTCCCTTTGAAGAACGGACCGCAGCCGCGATCCTGGTGCTTCTGGTGGTCCTTCTGCTCATGAACGCTCTGGCTGTTTTTCTGCGGCAGAAATTCCAGCGGAAGTGGTAGATGAATACGAAGAGAAACAGGACAGCCGCCGTGAACCTTTCAAGTGTGGGAACACAATCCCTGAGCCTATGTCTTCTGAAAAAATTCTGATTGTCGAAGATGAGTTGGACATTCTCAATCTTCTGCTCTACACCTTTGAGAATGAAGGATTTGAACCGCATGGTTTTGAAGATGGAGAACAGGCCCTGGAATCCCTGGAGGACAAGGTTCCGGATATGATTCTCCTGGATCTGATGCTTCCGGGCATGGACGGGCTGGAGGTTTGCCGGCGGATCAAATCAAAATCAAAGACAAAGGATATTCCCGTGCTCATGCTCACCGCCAAAAGCGAGGTTGACGATCGGATCACGGGACTCGAACACGGGGCTGACGACTATCTGACCAAACCCTTCAGCCCCAGAGAGCTTGTCCTCAGGGTGCAGGGCCTGTTGCGCCGCGGACACCCGGCCCAGGAAGAGGAGCCGTATTGGGAGTTTGGTGGGCTGTCCGTTGATTTCGCCTCCTTTCAGGTCAAGCTCGACGGGCGGGAGATTCCCCTGACCACCACGGAATTCAATTTGCTGTCCGCCCTGATCCGATCCAAGGGCCGCGTCTTGAATCGTGAACAACTGCTGGATCAGGTCTGGGGGTATGATTTCGTGGGCTATGCCCGCACCGTTGATACCCATATGCACCGGCTCCGTCACAAACTGGAGCATTGCGGTGAATGGATCGAGACCGTGCGTGGTATCGGGTATCGATTCAAACCGCAGTCTTCAAACCGGGAATCGTGAGCCCTGAAACATGTCCATTCGAAACCAGATTCTCACTGTTTTTTCGCTGCTCTTGATCCTGGCGCTCTCGGTGCCCTATATCCATTTCCGCTCGGTGATTACCGGGCATATTCTGGAACAGACCAAGGGCTCCGCCCAAAAACAGCTGCGACTGCTGATCGGGGTGTTGAGCCGGGAGGACCGGATCAAAGATGACTATGATCTCCAGGTCCTGCTGCAGGCGATGGGCAAGGACCTGAATCTGCGTTTGTCCTATATTTCCAGAGAGGGGCAAGTCATTGCCGACTCCGGGGTTTCCTGGAACACGATCCCTGAGTTGGAGGACCATTCCAATCGTCCGGAAGTACGGGAGGCCTTAGCCGGCAAAACAGGCCGGAGCATCCGGTACAGTCAGTCCCTGCATACCCGATTCATGTACCTGGCGCAGGCAACACCGAAAATCGGCACCCTGGAGCCGGGCATTCTGCGTCTGGCCATGCCGTATTCCCAGGTGAGTTCGCTTTTGCGTCCCATTCACCTGGACATGCTTGTGGTGGCGAGCGCCAGCATCCTTTTGTCCATTGGACTCAGTTGGCTCCTGGCGAGAAGAATAAGCAACCACATCGGCGTGTTGAGTCGTCGAACCGCCCTCATTGGGGACAATGAGCGCTACGTTCCGCTCCATTTGAAGACCACGAAGGAACTCAATCCCCTGGTCAGCAGTGTGAACGCCCTGGTCGAAAGGGTCAATCAGGACTTTGCCATTATTTCCAGACAGAAAATGGAACTCGAAGCTGTTTTGGACAACCTGGGCGAAGGGATCTTGCTCTTTGATGAAGGGAAAAAAGTTCGGCTTGCCAATAAGGCCTTGCAGGAAACGGCGCTGATCTCCGGGAGCCCCGTAGGACGGAAACCTCTCGAATTGATTCGCAGTCTTGCTCTGGATGAAGCTTTGGACAGATGCATCGCCTCCCCTCAGGACCTGGAACCACTGGAGCTGAAGATCACCATTCCCGGGCAGCGTTTTTTCGAGTGCAGGATCGTTTCGGTTCGGTCGGTGGTGAACGATGAACAGGAATTTTTGGTCGTGCTCAAGGAAGTGACCGAGCAGAAGCGCCTGGAACAGATGCGCAAGGATTTCGTGGCCAACGTCTCCCATGAACTCAAGACCCCTCTGACCTCGATCAAGGGGTATGCGGAAGCAATCCTCGAGGGCCCGGCCGGAAAACATGAGAGTGTGCAGGGTTTTATGCAGATTATTCTCAAAAATGCCGGGAAGATGGATACCCTGATTCAGGATTTGCTGCAGCTGGCAAAGCTGGAATCCCTGCAGGAGCGGATCAAATCGGGGCTTGTGGATCTGCCCTCGGCCATCAACAGGGCCTGGGAAATATGCGCCCCCCTGGCCGAAGAGCGGGAAGTCGTCCTGAACCTCCGGCTCCCGGAAGGTCGGATCGAAGTCATCTCCGATCACGACCAGCTGGTCAGGGTGCTGGTCAATTTGATTGAAAATGCCCTGAAATACGGACCTCATGGACAAACCATCAGCATTCGGGCCGAAGCGAAACGAAACCATTGGGTTGTGGCGGTGGAGGATCAGGGCCCGGGGATCCCCGCATCGATTCAGGGGCGAGTTTTCGAGCGCTTTTTCAAGGCGGAAGTGGAATCTTCCGGCAGCCGGACACCCGGGTCCGGACTGGGACTTTCCATTTGCAAGCATATCCTGGAGAACCAGGGAGGTCAGATCTGGGTTCAAAGTCCGGCCACTGAGCACATGGAAGGAACGATCTTTTTCTTCAGCCTTCCAAGACACGCTTGAAAACAGATACACATCGCAAATCATGCCGACTTCCGGTATACAAAACACTCGAAGATATTTCTATGACGGCTTCCATAAAAATGAAGACCAGGGACCTGGACTTTTATTACGGTGATTTTCCGGCTCTGAAGAGCATTTCGATTTCCTTTGTCGCCAATCAGGTCACCGCTCTCATTGGACCTTCAGGTTGCGGAAAGAGTACCTACATCCGGTGTTTGAACCGGATGAACGATCTGATCCCCGGGGTGAAGATCGAGGGTGAAATCGCCCTGGACGACTGTGATATTTACAGCCAGGAGATGGAAGTGATAGAACTCAGGCGAAGGGTCGGCATGGTCTTTCAAAAACCGAATCCCTTTCCCAAATCGATTTATGAAAATGTGGCCTACGCCCCTCGCATTCACGGCCTGGCTCGAAAAGGGGCCGAGATGGATGAACTGGTTGAGGGTTCCCTGCAAAAAGCCGGCCTCTGGGACGAGGTGGGGTATCGGTTGACGCATCCGGCGACCTCGCTCTCCGGAGGACAGCAACAGCGGCTGTGCATTGCCCGGGCCCTGGCCATGGAACCCGAAGTGATACTCATGGATGAGCCGGCCTCGGCCCTGGATCCCATCGCGACTCAAAAGATCGAGGAATTGATCCATGAACTCAAGCATCGCCTGACCATCATCATTGTCACCCATAATATGCAGCAGGCGGCCCGGGTTTCGGATCGTACCGCCTTTTTTTACATGGGGGAACTGGTGGAAATCGACGGGACGGACACAATCTTTACCCGGCCCGAGAAAAAGCAGACGGAAGAATACATCACCGGTCGATTCGGTTAAGGTGTTATGACTGGCGCTGAATACACGTCCAAAATATCAGAGAATTTCACGTACACTGTCTAAATGAATGAGAAACGTCTTCTCATTGGAGATGGAAAAGGATGGAAAGCCAGCTTCATCAAGAAATCAATCGGCTGGAACAAGAGATCATGAAAATGTTCGCCATGACCGAAGAGGCCTTGGAGGCATCGGTTCAAGCGCTCTTAGAGCGAAATGATGAACTGGCCCAGAAGGTCATTGACGGCGATGATGCCGTCAACCAGCTCGAAGTCAAAATAGAGGAATTGATCCTGCATATTGTGGCCAGATGGCAGCCGGTGGCCAGAGATTTGCGTTTTATTCTGGGATGCTCCAAAGTGGCGAATGAACTGGAGCGGTTGGGCGATCAGGCGACCAATATTGCTGAAAGGGCCTTGATGCTCAATCAACGGCCAAAACTCAAAATGATGGGCACGGTCCGGTCCCTCTCGGAAGTGGTCCTGGATATGTACCAAAAGTCGATCACCGCGTTTTCCAACCTTGATTGCGATACCGCCGCAGAGGTCTGTCGCCAGGATAACAGGGCGGATGTCCTGAATGTAAAAATCATTCGGGAGCTGATCGATTATATGGGGACGGACAACCGGATCATCGAACGTCCGGTGCACACCATTATCGTCTCCAACTCCCTGGAGCGGGTGGGCGATTTGTCCACGAATATTGCCGAAGAAGTGTTTTTTATTATCCAGGGAATCAATGTCAAGCACTCAACCTGGTTTGATTCCCCGGACCAGAACCAGCCGTGCCCCGTGGGGTGAGCCTCGTACTGCACAGCGATTCCACGCGAATGTGCATCTGCCCCTGCCGTGGCGTCAAGAAATGATGGTATGGACCAAAGCCCCGCCTACATCTCCATGTGCGAAAAAGCCGCTGAATTGCAGGAGCAATGGCGGCAGGAGCACGGTGATGTGTTTGTGGGCGAAGGGGGCAGGATCACCTGCTGGGTGACCGGGGTGCATGATGCCCGATCCATCAGGCAGGGAGTTCGCATCAAACGTTCTGCAGACGCAAAAGTCATTCGTCTGCAGAAATATGTCTGGCTGCCCAGGCTGGATCAGCTCATTGAATTGGCCCAGGTTCCGGGAAAACGCTACGAGCGGATCACCCAGGCATTTTTCGACTGGACCAAACAGGATTACGGCTTTATCCAGGGCGAGCCCCGAACCATCTTTGCCTCCCTGGAGCAGGTCTGGCTGGCTTTTGTCATGCAGCGCAAATTTGACAAAGGCTGGGACGGCCTGCGCTGGAAACGCGTGAGAACCTGATGAAGAGGTTCTATCCTCCTGGAACGTGATATCCCTCAACTGGGTATTGGCATCCCCTCAGCTGCCATGCGCCGTTTCTGGACCATGCTGGCCCACTCTCATGGACAGTTGTGGAATGCCTCTGATTTGGCACGTTCCATGGGCTTAACCGGCAAAACCGTCCGTTCGTACCTGGACATTCTCTCCGGGACCTTTATGATCCGTCAGCTGCAACCATGGTATGAGAATATCGGAAAACGCCAGGTGAAAAGCCCAAAGATATTTTTTACGGATACCGGCATCCTGCATGCTCTCCTCGATATGAGTGAGTTACAAAGCCTTTATGCATACTCTCGGGTTGGAGCTTCATGGGAGGGATTTGCCTTACAGCAATTTCTTCAGATCGTGAAACCAGCCCAAACCTATTTCTGGTCCACTTACAGGGGAGCCGAGATCGATCTATTTTTTCTTGCCCAAGGGCGTCGTTACGGTGTTGAATGCAAGTTTCATGAAGCCCCCAGGACAAGCAAATCGATGCACATTGCAATCCAGGACCTCAACCTTGATCATCTTTGGGTCCTCTCCCCAGGACGCCATCGCTATCCAGTCCATGAAAAAATCTCTGTCCTGCCGATTCACCAAATCCCTTTGCTTGCAGCTGAACTCAAGGAGCATTGAGCTGTTGATCGACGATTTCGATATCGCTATCGGCCCTAGTGCACTCAGTCATGATTGTCACGTTCTAACGGCAAATTTGAAACACTTTCAGAGGGTCCACGGCCTTGCAACCTCTGTCTGGTGGTGAGAAACGGCATTGTATTGTATGGATTTCGAGCTCATTCTACTCAAAGTTTTTGCCTTGTGGCGAGTCGTCCTGCCCGCCATGTTCCTGGGCTGCCTCTTCGGCAACTGGATCCAGGAAACCCGCTTCTGGGACTATCTCAGCCGCCGGCTCGCCCCCGTGATGCAACAGGCCGGCCTGCCGGCCAACTGCAGTCTCTATCTGGCCATGTGCTTCTTCAATCTGCATGCGGCCAACGCCTATCTTGGTTCGGAATTTCAAAAAAGCCGGATCGGCCCATCCCCACTCCTGGGTGCCTATCTGCTGGGGAGCTTTCCGAACAGTCTCTATTTCGGCCTGTTCTACATCGCCCCGATACTCATCGGGGCTGTGGGCTGGAGACTCGGCACCGCCTATACTGCGCTCCATATGCTCATTGGCCTGCTGACCGGCCTCACCGGGTTTGTGCTGGGACGCTCCCTGGGCTCTTCAGGGGCCGGCCCTGAACATCCCGGCGCTCAGGCCGATGTGGACACGCAGGCCAAGCGCGGTTTCAGAGCTGTAGTTTCCCAGGCCTGGCAGCAGTTTCTGCGCATGGCCAAAGTCTTTGTCCCGGTGACCCTGTTCTTCATTGTCCTCACCAATCTTCCCGCGGTCCAGCACCTGATTGAAACCTCGGACGAACTCTTTGCCGCCATCGGTCTGTCCGGACCGGTGGTCCTGGTCCTGGCGGCCGGCCTGCCGAGTACGCTCAGCGGGCTCGCCGCGGCCGGCTCCCTGTTCCAGGCCGGACAGCTCAGCGGCCCCGAGGTGATCTCCGCCCTGCTCATGGGCTACTTCCTGCACATCATCTACGAATTCTTTGCCAATCACCTGCCTCTGAGCATGACCTTCTTCGGCCCGAAAAACGGGATCCGGCTTTCCACCGTCCATCTGATCACCCGCCTTGTGTTCATCACCCTGATCATTGCCTGGATTTTCCTTGAAAAGTAGCAGCAAGAAAAGAATGCAGAGATTGAATCCACTCGTTCATTCAAATTGTTGCTCTCTGAAAAGCGCTCTGATGGTGAGCCTCGCTGATGAGCATCTTGACAATGAGCCAAATTTAGTTTTAATTTAAGTCGAAACAAGGAGGTCAAGCATGAAACTCAGCGACTCTGTCAAATCCATCAGTTATTTAAAGGCCCATGCCTCTGAAATCCTGAAGGGCGTGACAAGGCATCAACAAACTCTGGTCATCACGCAGAATGGAGAAGCAAAAGCTGTTCTTCAAGATATTAAAAAATATGAGGAAACACAGGAAAGCCTGGCTTTGCTGAAAATGCTCTCCCTCAGCACACGATCGAAAGAAAAGAAACAATATCGATCTCTTGAAGATTCATTTGCCGACATTCGAAAAGAGATAACGGATAGAGAATCACAATGAGCTTTACCGTGGACGTCATATCAGAGGCACACGATGATATCCTGGATATATATCGATATATTCTCAATAATGACTCAAAAGAAAGTGCTGAATATATTTTACGAAAAATTGAAGAAACCTGTATGAGTTTAAAACAATTCCCCGGAAGAGGCCATATTCCACTTGAACTTGAGCGGATAGGGGTTTACACGTACAAGGAAATACATTTCAAACCGTACAGAATTCTCTATGAAATTGCCGAATCCCAGGTCTATGTTCATTGTGTTCTGGATGGCAGGAGATCTTTACAGGAACTGTTGGAGCGACGGCTGTTGCGATAAGTATACTGCTCCAAATTACTATTAGAATTCTGTCATGGTTTTTTTGCAGCCGCATCACACGGAACTCTCTTATCACAGAAGCTCTTCCAGCCGGCAGAGAGGCTCCAGAGTCTCGATCACCGGGGCTTCGGATGTGACTGCGGGCCAGCGCCGCTCCACCAGGCGGTGCTTGAGCCAGACCGGCTGCATCCCGGCTGCTTCTGATCCAAGGATATCGATCCGGTAATCGTCCCCCACATAGACCGCTGCCTGCGGGACAACCTCCAACGCCTGCAGGGCGTGCTCAAAGGGAGCCCTGTCCGGTTTGGCCGGAATATCCTCCTGTCCGGCCACCACAAGGCACTGAAAGAAGTCTTTCAAGCGGGGAAAAAGATGGATGCGATGCTGCTCCGGGGCGGATTCGCCCTGGGTGTTGGTGATCAGACCCAGCCGGTAGCGGCCGGACAGAGCGGACAACACGGATTCCGCCTCTGGAAAGGACCGGGTCAGGCGCTGCACGGTCTGCCAGTACTCCTGTTCCAGCCCTTCCAAAAAAACCATATCCGGCTGACGGCCAAGCGCTTCGAGCACAGCCGACCAGATAGCCCGCCTGGAAAAGCGGGATTGTTCGTGCAGGGATTTCCGGGTTGTCCGGTAGACATCCAGGAAAGCAACCCAGTCCGAGAGGCCGGACTGCCTGAAAACGGCCTGCTGGGCCTCCTTTTCCGCGCTCCGGAAGCCCTGGGCCGAATCCACCAGGGTCTGGCCGGAGTCAAACCAGCCCGCCTT
>CAZUMF010000109.1:0-13871 GCA_964621385.1 uncultured Desulfohalobiaceae bacterium | reverse complement strand
GTTCCCCGGGCGGAAGGCCCAGCCGCTGTCGCGGCAAGGGCCGGGTTGCTTTCGCTGCTTGTCACGGCGTAGCTGATAAGCGAAGACGGACCAGCGATGGCGCTTTTTGCCCAGGAAGGTCGCTGGGCAAAAAAAGACAGATAATCTTCATTCTTGTCCATTCCCTGTCTGCCTTTATTGTCAAGTGAGGCTTGGTGAACGGTTGTTCCAAACCCAAGTTTCTTCACTGACCAAACTGGCAGTCGTTGTTTTAAATGAACAGCATAACAGTTCTGCTGTATATTATGTTAAATATCAAGTAATTAGGTTTCAGCCCTGCCAGCGGCAGGGCTGACATCCGACACCCCAATTGGTATGTTTCTGTTTTTCCTCTCCAGCGGCTTGTTCCTCGGCTGGTCCTTAGGCGCCAATGACGCGGCCAATGTCTTTGGAACCGCCGTTGGTTCGAGGATGATCCGCTTCAAAACAGCCGCGGTGTTGTGCAGCCTGTTCATCATCCTCGGCGCAGTGATCAGCGGCTCGGGCGCCACCCACACCCTGGGCAAGCTGGGCGCGGTCAATGCTTTGCCCGGGGCCTTCATGGTCGCATTTTCCGCGGCTCTGACCGTATATCTGATGACCCTGGCCGGCTATCCGGTTTCCACATCCCAGGCCATCGTGGGGGCCATTCTGGGCTGGAATTTTTTTTCCGGATCCCTGACCGACTATCATTCCCTGGTGAAGATCGTGTCCACCTGGGTTCTGTGTCCGGTCCTGGCCGCTTTTTTTGCAGTGGTGCTCTACAAGCTGATCGGCTGGATCATACGCTGCTGCAAAATCCATATGCTCATGCTCGATGCCACAACGCGCTACGGCTTGGTTCTGGCCGGCATTTTCGGGGCTTTCTCCCTGGGCGCCAATAATATCGCCAATGTCATGGGCGTGTTCGTCCCGGTTTCGCCTTTCGCGGATATCACTATCCTGGGTCTATTCAGCCTCTCAGCTTCGCAGCAGCTCTTTTTCATTGGGGGGCTGGCCATCGCCCTGGGGGTGTTCACCTATTCCAAACGGGTGATGATGACTGTTGGGGAGGGAATTTTCAGGCTTTCTCCGGTGGCTGCCTTTGTGGTGGTCATGGCCCATTCCCTGGTGCTGTTCTTGTTTGCCTCGGAACGACTGGCGTATTTCCTGGCCAGCCACAACCTGCCGACCCTGCCTTTGGTTCCGGTCTCAAGCTCGCAGGCCATAGTCGGCGGGATCATCGGGATCGGACTGCTGAAAAAAGGCCGGGGGCTGCGCTGGCGGATGCTGGGGGGGATTTCTACAGGCTGGGTTTCCACCCCGGTCATTGCCTGCCTCGTCTGCTACGTGTCTCTGTTTTTTCTGCAAAACGTGTTTGAACAAAAGACCTTTAGGGCTGTCCCCTACAAGCTGAGTGTTGACGCCATGGAGCGGATCAGAGGTCAGGCGCCGTCTCTGGCCAAAGCGTTAGCCCCTCTGGAGGGTGAGAAATTTGAAACCACGGCCCGGTTTCGTTCGGCCCTGCACAAGCAGATTGATGTTTCCCTGGATGAGGAGGCCTTGATCCTTGCATCCGCGGAACTCTGTTTTCTGCGGGTCAAAGAGCAGGTTGTCGCGGAATTGGACCGGGAGTGGTTCAGTCCGGAGCAGATCAAGGCCCTGGAGAAACTCCAGAACACCTTTTATATCCACAAATGGCGTCTGGCCCAAACCCTGGCGGCTCTCAGCCCGGCCTGGCGATTTGAGGAGGGGCATCGCTTCAAGAACAAGGACCTCGAGAACAAGCTTTCCTATTTGTACGACCGGTTTCAGGTCGAGCCTTCCACAGTTCATCCGTCATAACGGCTCTTCCGGTTTTATTCCACGTCCAATGCACATGGCCAAATCGGAGAATCAGCATGAAGATCAGCCATAAGATTATTCTTGGGTATTTGGTTGTGGCCTTTTTGACGAGTGTGACAGCCTTTCTGGCCGTGCACAGCTATTACCGGGTGCAGGGCCGGGTCACGCGCCTTTACGACACCGCCTTTGCGGAATTCCAGACCACGAATGAACTGTTCAGACAGCTGAATGAATATGAACGTATGGTCAGCAACCAGGTCATGCAGGACACCCCATTCATCCGACAATCCATTGCTGACAAGGATCTCCAGCCGATTCGGGACAATCTCAAAACCTTGAGCAATTTTTTAGGTTCGGATCTTCAAAAAGATCCTCCTGAAGAACTGCATTCCACCGGCCTGCAGCAAGAAAGGTCCGATCCGAATTCGCCGGGAGTTCACAAGGATTATTTGAAAAAGCAGCTTCAATATCATTATCTCTACCTTTGGCGGTATTTCCAGTTACTCAAACAAAACGATCAGGAGGCTTATGCCTTTTTTCAAAAGAGAGTGGATCCCCATTATAAGCATGCCTTGTTTCCAGTCATGAACGCCATGCTCTCCCAGTATCATTCTGACGTCAGATTCGATATCCATCATCTCCTGGCTCAACTGCCGGATACAAAAGGCTTTATTCTCCTGTCCACCTGTGTAACCCTTCTCTCTATAACAATTTTCGGCGTGTGGACGTCCAGCAGGGTCTCCAGGCCGATCAATGCCTTGCGGGATGCCGCGATTCGGATTGGACAAGGCCAGTTCAACAATCCCCTTCCTGTTCGATCCCGGGATGAGATCGGGGTGCTCACGGCGACATTTCAGGGCATGGAAGGAAAGCTGAAAGAGCAGACCGCTGAACTGGTCAGAATCAACACCCATTTACATGAAGAAATGGAAAAACAGAAAGCAACCGAGAAGCATTTGTATGAAGCCCGGGACCGGCTGCAAGTCCTTTCCAATCATATGCTGCGGGCCCAGGAAAAAGAAAGGCGCAGGATTGCCTTTGAACTTCACGATGATCTCGGGCAGAATTTATCGCTGCTCAAGCTGCAATGCGCAGCCATGTTCCGGAAGATCGATCCCCAGTGTTCCGGATTTGATGAGGCCTACGCAACAGTCAGGAAGCAGATCGATCACATTATCGAGAATGTGAGACGGATTTCCTACAATCTGCGGCCGGCGACCCTGGACGATCTAGGGTTGTCGGCATCGCTGGCCGGTCTGGTCAAGGACATTCTGGAACCCAATGCCATTGTCTGCGAACTGTCCATTGATTTCAACGATACGTGCTTTTCGTCTGAAGAACAAATGCTGCTCTATCGGATTGTGCAGGAGGCGTTTTTCAATATTGCCAAGCATTCCAAAGCCGATCAGGTGAGTGTGCACATCATGCAGGACTCGGAGGCTGTTCGGGTCTGCATCGAGGACAACGGGATCGGTTTTGATTACGGGCAGGAACATGGACGGAGCAGCCTCAAAAAAAATTTGGGATTGAGCGCCATGCAGGAGCGTGCGCTCATGGTGGGAGGCCTGCTGCATATCAACACAGGGCCCGGCCAGGGAACAAGGGTCTCGATCGAAATACAGGGAAAGGGAGAAGGCCATGCAGAAATGCCGTCTCGTGCTTGCCGATGATCACGTCCTGTTTCTGCAGGGCCTCAGGAAGATCCTGGAGGAGACCGATTCCGTCAGCGTGGTGGGGGAAGCCCGCGACGGTCAACAGGTCCTTCCAGTCGTGCGGGAGCATCGACCGGATATGGTCCTTTTGGACATTTCAATGCCCAATATACGGGGTCTTGAAGCCATCTCCCGCATCAAGGACATTGATCAAGAGATAAAAGTGCTCATGCTGACAATGCACAACAAGATCGAGTACTTGCAACGAGCTGTTGCTGCCGGTGCCGATGGCTATCTGCTCAAGGAAGATGCCGATATTGATCTTTTGACCGCCATTCAGACGGTTGTCCGGGGCAAATCCTATGTCTCGCCGACCCTGGCCCCGTTGATCACGGAGTCCTATTTCGAAGCAGCGCAGCAGGACGACTCCAAGTCCCACTCAGCCTTGACCAACAGAGAGCGCGAAGTGCTGCAGTTGATTGCAGAGGGCCAAAAAAACAGGGAAATCGCCGAATGCCTCTGCATAAGCCCTCGGACCGTGGAGAATCACCGGGCGAATATGATGAAAAAACTCGGGGTCAAAAACAGTTTTGAACTTCTGCGCTGCGCGATCAAAAAGCAGATCATTTCCGTTGATGACGAATCCGACAGTTGATTCCTCCTCACCATCCAGATACGCATCATTCCAGTCTGAAATCACCGCCTGCGTATTTCTACTTACCCGAAAATGAGTACTTCCCGGGATTGTTTCGCATCGCCTTTGCTGTAGCATAGGCAGAATAGAAAAATTAAAGGGCAAAATCCAAAAACCTGGCCTTGCTACGCTGACTGGTTAAGAGAGCGGATTTTTTTGAATGAAGGGGGTGATGCCATGGAAGTATCGATGGGAGTCTGAAGACGAACTTGTAACACCCAACAGGAGGCTGAAAAATGATTCGGACAAGAAATTTTTTTCTCACAGTCATTGGTTTTCTGGCGCTCTGTCTGACTCTTGCCGTGAGTTCCCCCCTCTCCGCAGCCGATTGCGAAGATCCTGATGTCTTAACCTTTTCCATCATCCCCACGGAAGAGACCATTCAGGAATTGAGTCTCTATAAACCGGTTATCGATTATTTGTCGGAACAAACCGGGAAAAAGATTGAATTCTATATGCCCACTTCCTATGCAACAGTGGTGGAAGCGCAGTTGTCGGGCTGGGTGGATATTGCTGTTCACGGTCCGTACTCCTATGTGATTGCCAACTCCAAGGACCCGAATATCCAGGTTTTTGCAACCTATGCCAAAAAACCGGGCCATATTCAGGATGAAGGCCCGGGGTATAAATCGGTGCTGATCACCAAAAAAGGATCAGAGTTCACCGATATCGAGTCCCTGGAAGGAGCGGTCATCGGATTGACAGACCCGGCCAGCACCTCCGGCAACTTGATCCCCAGAGCTGTTTTTGCCAGGAAGGTCCTGGATGTCTCCCTGGAAGACTATTTCAAAAAGGTGGTCTATACAGGCGGTCATGACCTCTCAACCCTTGCAGTGGCCCAAAACAAGGTGGATGCCGCGTTTGTGGCCACGCACCGTTTTGACAATGTCATTGACCGGGGGATGGTCAAAAAAGAGGACTTCAATTATCTGTGGTGGTCGCCCACCGTGCCCCAGGATCCCTTTTGCTACAGGGCCACCTTGTGTCCCGACCTGAAACAGAAGATCAAAGAGACTTTTTTGACCCTGCACGAGGTCCCAGAGGCGTCAAAGTATCTGGAGAATGTCAATTCAAACCGTTTCGTGGAGATGAGCTCCGAAGATTACGATATCATTCGGGATTTGAAAAAGGCCAAGGAAGAGGGTGAATAAGAACCTCAAATAAAGCGGGATGCCGGGCATGGAGTCGGAGTGAATCTCCGCCATGCCCGGCGGCATGCATCAAGAGCGCTCCGTTGTTCCGAAGCTCCGGAGCGAACGTGTTCTCAACCATTGAATTTGGGACAGGGATGAGGGAGTGAAACCCTATGCCGATACTTGAAGTCAAAAAGCTCACAGTGCAGTACAAACGGTCCGGCCCGGTGGTCTTGAAAGAAGTTGACTTGAACATCGAGGCCAATGATTTTCTGGGGATTATCGGACCCAGCGGGGCCGGCAAATCCACGTTGATCCGCTGCATCAACAGACTGGTTGAACCCAGTGCCGGAGAGATCTGGCTTCACGGGAAAGAGATTACCGGTATGAACGGACAGGCCTTGAAAAAGATCCGAAGGGATATGGGCATGATTTTCCAGGAATTCAACCTGGTGGACCGCATGTCGGTCATGGATAATGTCCTGTCCGGCCGCCTGGGGTATGTCGGCAACCTGCGGGCTCTGTTTCGCCTCTATCCGAAAAAGGATATCCATGAGGCCCTGGAGCTTCTGGAGCGGGTCGGGCTGAGCGACTTTGTAGACACCAGGGCCGATGCGCTGAGCGGCGGCCAGCGTCAGCGGGTGGGCATCGCCAGGGCTCTCATCCAGGGACCCAAACTGCTTTTGGTTGATGAACCGACGTCAAGCCTTGATCCGAAAATCGCCCGTGATGTCATGGGCATGATCAAGGCCATGTCCCAGGAGCTTCATGTTCCCGTACTCTGCAATATCCATGACGTCCAGCTGGCCAAAGAATTTTCCAACAGGATCATCGGCCTGCAGGACGGGGTGAAGATGTTCGAAGGCAAAACCGAGAATTTGGATCAGGAAACCCTGGATAAAATCTATGCCATGGAAGTTTTATAAATCGGAGTGATTATGAGTTCCCAGACCATTGATAACAAACTCAGCAGTATACTGTCGAAAAGGCTGAGACACAAGATTGTCCGCATGGCAGTGTATGGGCTGACGCTGTTGATTCTCATCGCCTGTGTTCAGGTAACCGTGATCAAGGATACGGATTGGGAGCGCATCGGATCCCTGGCGTCTGTCTGGGAGTCCGTCGCACTCTTTTTCCCGCCGGATTTCTCCCTGATCTCACAGCTTGCCGGTCCGACGCTTGAGACGTTCATGATGGCCTGCCTGGGGACCATGCTGGCCATTGTTCTGTCCATTCCCGTGACCTGGTTTGCAGCCCACAACATCACGCCGTACAAACCCATTACCTATCCTATTGGCCGGGCAATCATGAGCCTGACCCGCTCGGTCCATGAAATCGTCTGGGCCATTATTTTTGTAACGGCCGTAGGGCTGGGGGCGTTCCCGGGGATCATCGCCGTGGGCATGCGTTCCATCGGCTTTGTCTCCAAACTGACGGCCGAGGCCATAGAGGACATCCATCCCGGACAGCTCGAGGCGATACGCGCCACCGGCGCCAATCAATTCAAGGTGATCCTGTTCGGCATTGTCCCGCAGATTCTCCCGGTGTATCTGGGCAATATCATCTTTCAATGGGATATTAATATCAGACGGGCCACGATTATGGGGCTGGTGGGCGCCGGCGGGCTCGGTCTGACTTTCCACCGGCAGATGGTCATGTACAATTACGGGGGCGTGACCACCGTGATCCTGGCCGTCCTTGTCCTGATCGGGATCGGTGAAGTCGGTTCCTATTTCGGCAGAAAGGCCATAACCTGACGAACCGGATTTTAAAAATACGGAAAAGCGTTCTGAAGCTTTGGAGAAATATTCATACTCGTATCTCCGGAGGAGACAGAGATTATGACAGCCAATGCAGCTTTCATTTCGGATTCACCCCAGCCTCGGACCTGGCGGCGGTTCAAGTACCCGGATTCCTTGTATCGGTATGGTTTTTTCCTCATCGTTGTCGTGTTTGTGCTCTATTCGTTTGAGTATTTGAATATTCATGTCACCAGATTTTTCACCATGTATCCCCGCCTTTCCGAACTCCTGTTCGATCGCTATTCCCCTCCGGATATTGGCCATGTTGTGAACACCAGCTATCTTCCGTATCTGGTTGAATCGATTATGATGGCCTTGTTGGGGGCTATTTTAGGGATCATTCTCTCCATTCCCCTGTCCTGGTTTGCCTCCTATAATATGTCCCCGAACAAGAAAATCCTCTACCCGCTTTCCAGGCTCTTTTTGATGCTTACCCGCTCCGTGCACGAGATGATCTGGACCATTTTGTTCGTGACCATTCTCGGCTACGGAATGCTCCCGGGTGTTTTGGCCTTGACCTTGTTCAGCATCGGGTTTACCGGAAAACTGTTTTCCGAAGAAATCGAGGCCATTCACAAGGGCCAGGTGGAGGCCATCCAGGCCACCGGGGCCAACTCGTTGAAAGTCTTTGTCTATGCCGTCATACCCCAGGTCAAGGTCGCCTGGACCGGCATCGGGATCTATACCTGGGACGCTGCGTTTCGCGCGGCGACCGTCCTGGGATTTTTCGGGGCCGGGGGCATGGGCTGGTACTTGAAGCGGGCGGTGCAGCAGATTCAGCATCAAAAGGTCGCCGCGATTCTGCTGAGCATTATTGCCCTGGTGATTCTTTCGGAAATCGTGTCTGCCTATGCCAGGAATAAAGTCGCGACCCAGTGAATTCCGCACAAGACGTTCAAAGGATAGACCGGCATGATGAAAACAGGCAAGGCTGCTGTGATGACGGCAGCGGACGGATGGATCGAACTGCTAGAGTACCCGCTTCCGGCAGTGGAGGAGGCCTGTGTCTTGGTCCGTGTGCAGTGCTGTACGATCTGCGGATCTGATGTCCATTCCTGGTCCGGTTCACGGCCGACTCCATTGCCGATTATTTTGGGGCATGAGATTGTGGGCACCATTGTCCAGTGCGGCAGCGGCCTGACCCATGACAGCAATGACGCTCCCCTGCAGGTCGGCGATCGGATCACCTGGACCCTTATGGACAACTGCGGTCGCTGTTATTACTGCAGGACCAAGCAGCTTCCCATGAAGTGCCGTCATCTGAAAAAATACGGGCATGTTGCCTGCGGCGAGCCGCCCCATTTTCATGGAGGCTTTGCCGAGTACTGCTACATCACGCCCGGCACCTGCTGTTTCAAGCTGCCGGATTCCCTTTCGGATGAGGTGGCGGCCCCGGCCAATTGCGCCTTGTCCACGGTTCTGGCCGCCTGGGAATCCATCGAGCTCCAGCCCTTTGAAAATGTTCTGATCCAAGGCGCGGGCGCCCTGGGGGTCTATGCAGCCGCACTTGCCGCGCATCAAGGCTGCGGCAGGATCATTGTCCTGGATATTCTGGATTCACGCCTTGAGTTTATCAAACAATTCGGGGCCACAGACGTTTTGAACACCCGGGATATGTCCCAGGAAGCCATCATTGCCCACATTCGGGATCTGACACAGGGACATGGCGTGGATTGCGGGCTCGAATCCGCGGGCGTTCCCGGCTTAATACCGCTTGGTTTGCAATGCCTGCGTCATGGCGGCCGCTATGTGGAATTGGGATGCGTTTTTCCTGAGGCCGACTTTCAGTGCGATGCCTTTGATATTGTCTTCAAACGGCTGACCATCAAAGGCATTCACAATTATGACGCCCACCACCTGCAACGCGCCGTTGACTTTCTCACTGCGACCCAGGACCGGTTTCCGTTCCAGGAGATGATCACCCATCGAGTCGCCTTGGACGAGGTGGCCTCGGGTCTGAGCACAGCCAAGGCAGGAAAAGCCATACGGGTTGCCGTGTTCCCCTGATGTCTTGCAGCAGAGGAACGCACAGGGCGGTTTTGCCGCAGATGCGCTGTGTGCATTTTAGGCCCTGAATGCCTCAAACCCCGGGATAGAAGACCATGAGCGGACTGGCCCTGACCATTGTGTTTATCGCTGCCTTTCTGCACGCCACCTGGAACACGATGGCCAAGCGCAGCCGGAAAAAAATCGTCTTTGTCTGGTGGTTTCAGCTCTTCGCCCTCATCTTCTATCTGCCGATGTTTCTCCATTACTGGCCGGTCACCACGGTGGACCAGGTGGGCTGGGCCTGCATTCTGGCCTCGGGCATCATCCACTTCTTTTACTTTCTGTTTTTGGGGGGAGCGTATGAACGGGGCGATCTTTCCCTGGTCTACCCCATTTCCCGGGGTTCGGGTCCGCTCTTCGTGCCCCTTCTGGCTGTCCTCTTCATCCAGGAGCAACTCCAGCTCATCGGCGTTGTGGGCATCCTGCTCATCATTCTCGGCATCTATGTCATTCACCTGCAGGCCTTTTCCTGGCACGCGGCCCTCGTTCCATTGAAAACCATGGGGGGGGATTCTTTTTTCTGGTCCTTTGGAACCGGTCTGACCATCGCTGTCTATTCCCTGGTGGATAAAATCGGAGTGGACCATGTTTTTCCGCCTGTTTTCATCTACTGTATGTTCATCGTTTGCTGGCTGATCCTGACGCCCTATGTCTTCATCAGAGAACGCGGCAATATCCGGCCGGAATGGACAGCCAATAAATACACGATCCTGCTCGTCGGTTTTCTGGTCCTTTTTACCTATATGAGCGTTTTGTTCGCCATGCGTTTGAGCAAGGTCAGTTATGTGGTGGCCGTACGTGAAGTCAGCATCGTGTTTTCAGCCTTGTACGGGGTTTTTTTGTTTGGGGAAAAGTATCTGTCTCAGAAAGTTGCCGGCTCGGTCCTGATCGCCTGCGGCGTGGTCTGCATTGGCTTTGGGTAATTCAGATGCATGACAGAAATTCATTGAATCGATAAGAAAAATTTCTTTGACCGGGACAGGCAAATATCTTATGTCTACACTGCCAATCAGGCCGCGACCCGATCAGACGACCGGGACAGCAGGAGAGGGTGTGAGAGAAACTCAAGCGTATACATTCAGTATTGGAGGATTTTGTATGAACAGAGAACACATTTTGAACAGAAAGACTGCGATCTCCTACAAGACAGAAGAAGAGACCGTGGTCAGGGGCTACAACCTGAGCGACCTGGCCGAAGAGGGCTACTCCTTCTGCGACGCCCTGTTTGTTTTGTTTCAGGGGCGCATTCCCACGGAAGAGGAAGAAAAGATGTTGGAGTATGAGACCGCCGAGTTTCTGGAACACTCCATGTCGCCTTCTGCCGCCGGTGCCATTTCAGTCAGCAGCGGCCGGCCGAATCTCCCCGCTGCCGTGGCCGCGGGGATCATGACCTTTGGTTCGGTTCACGGCCCAGGAGCCGCCCACGGGTATATGCTGAACAAGAACATCGAAAGGGCCAGGCAAGAAGGCAAGCCCATCGAAGAAATGGGCAAACAGGTTGTGGATGAATACATGGATGCGGGGCTGGCGCTCATGGGCATGGGGCAGCCCCAGCATACCGACGGCGATCCCAGGGCCGAGCCCACCCACCTGAAGCATGAGGAGCTGCTGGGTGATGACAGTGTGTACCTTCGACTGCAACGAACCATGGAACAACACTTTCAGGAGAGAAGACAACGGGAGGGACGCTCCTATGTCGGGGTCAATGTCATAGGAGCAGGAAACACGGCTCTGTCAGATCTTGGATTTTCTCCGAACGCGGCCTGGTGCATCGGGTGTGTGACAAGAGGATTCAGTTGTGCAGCCCATGCCCTGTTCACCATGAAAAAAGGCCGGGCCTGGGCCGCTTCCAAGCGTGAGCCTATGGTTCAGATGCTTGATTTGTCCATGATCAAGTATGTCGGCCCTGAAGACCGAGAAGTCCCGAGCCTGGAAGAGCGTCAGGAATATGCCAGAAAACAAAAAGAAGAAGGGGAGTATAAAAAATGGGCAATATAAAGGGCAATTTAAACGATCCAAGACTGCGCCTTGATTATGCGAAGCGGGAACGGGGGACTGTCCAGCCGGACGACAAGCGGCAGCGCTTTCAATGGGTGTCCGAGGTAGCCTATAAGAACGTCCACCGCATCGTTACCCGCGGCTACGACACCACCGAGCTGGTGGAGGCCGGCTATGGTCTGGCGGACATTATTTTTATTGACTTTCAGGCCAGGATTCCTCTGGAGGAAGAGGCCAAGATGCTCAACTATGTCATGATTCTGATGCTGGAAGACGGCCTGTCGCCCACGGCGGCCATCTCCAGAATCGTGACCAAGTCCAAGACACTGCTCACCCAGGCGGCGGGAGCGTCGGTCCTGGCCTTTGGTCATGCCTATGCCGCGTACGAGGCCTTTGGGAAAATGATGAACACCTATCTGGAAAAAGTGGAAAACAACGAACTGAGCCAGAGCGAGGCCGCCGCGCAGATGGTCAAGGACAACCTAGACAGCGAAGCCTTGGGAATCTCCAGCCTGATGCTCAAGGATCCGGCCGCCAAGCGGATGCTTGCCCGGGCAGAAAAACTGGGTGTCGCCGGAAAATATGTCTCGTTCATCAAGGAGGCCGAGGCGGCGGCTCAGAACCTGAGCGCAGAGCCGGCGGCTGTGGACATGCTCGGGGCCAGCGGGGCCGTCATGCTGGATCTCGGGTTTTCGCCGGAATCCACCTGGGGCGTTCTGGCTGTGACCCGGGCTTATGGCTCCGGGGCCCATTACTGCGAGGAGGTGGAACGGGAAGGCACCACCCGCCTCGGACAGAATCTGACGCCCAAGGAAAATTACGACGGCCAGGAAAAACGTCCGGTGCCCACCCTGGACGAGCGGGCCAAGTTCGCCAAGCCCGGCCAGGCCAAAACACCCCAGGAGTGGCGGGAAATGGTCGATGAGCGGAAAAAGGTCCAGGGATCGGGCTGGGCCATTGAAGAGGCCATTGAGGATCCCAGGCGGAAAATTTAAAGGGCATAGGGCATAGAGAAGAAGGCAGAGGGCATAGAGCATAGGGCATAGAGAAGAGAGCAAAGAGCAGAGAGAAGAGAGCAGAGAGAAGAAGTTGTTAGCGCTTCAGACAATGGTTTTGGCTTGAACTTTTTTGTCATTCAAGCTGCCCTCTGCCCCATGCCCTTTGCTCTCTGCTCAATTACAGGGAGGAAAACATGTCAGACAATATTCAGGAAATGTATGCAAAAGCCAAAAAGGCTTTTGAAACAGTGGAGTTCTGGTCCCAGGACAGCATTGACGAGCTGGTAGCTGCTGTGGGCTGGGAGCTTCAGAAGCCCTCCACCCGTGAGGATCTGGCCCGGCTGGCGGTTGAAGAGTCCGGAATGGGCGTGTACGAGGACAAGCGGGACAAGATCAAGACCAAGACCCTGGGCACGCTCCGGGATTTTTATAAGGTCAAAACCTGCGGACTCATTGAAGACGATGTCCAAAAGGGAGTGCAGACCTACGCCAAGCCCATTGGGGTGGTGGCCAATGTAGTGCCCTGCACCAATCCCGAATCAACGGTCTGCTGCCTGGGTCTGAGCAGTTTGAAGACCCGGAATGCCATGATCGTGACCCCGCATCCCAGGACCCAGGCCACGACCTACAAGGCGGTGGACTATATCCGCAAGGCTCTGGCCAAGATCGGGGCTCCGGTGGATCTTCTCCAGTGCATCAAAAACACCAGCCATGAGAAAACCCAGGAACTGATGGCCGCCTGCGATTACGCCATTGCCACCGGGGGCGACGCCCTGATCAAAGTGGTCTACAAGGCCGGCAAACCGGCCCAGACCGTGGGGGCCGGCAACGTGGTGACCATTACGGATGATACGGTTGACGTGACCACTGCGGCGCAGCACGTGGCCTTTTCCAAGACGGTCAACAATGCCGCATCCTGCTCGTCGGACAACGCCGTGGCCATTCAGGAGACCATCTACGAGCCCATGCTCAAAGCCCTGCAGCAGGAAGGCGGCTATCTGTGCAGCACCGAAGAGCGGGAAAAGCTGCGCCAGGCCATGTGGCCGGACGGCAAGGCCCTGAATCGGGACATCGTGGCCAAGCCGGCTGCATTTATCGCTGAGTTGGCCGGCCTGTCCGTGCCCGAAGGCACCCGGTTTCTCATGGTCCTGGGAGAAACAGTCGGTCCGGAGGACCGGTTTTCCGGGGAAAAACTGTCCCCGGTACTCACGGTCTGGAAGTGGTCGGATTTTTATGAAATCGTGGACCGGGTCAAACAGATGCACAAATTTTCCGGGGAGGGGCATTCGGTGAATATTCACTCCAACCTGGAAGAGCGCCGGGTGTATCTCGCTCTGAAAGCCAATGTGGGCCGGGTGATCTGCAATATGCCCCATGCCGCCGCCAACAGCGGGGGCTGGAAATGCGGCCTGGATACCACGGACACCCTGGGCTGCGGCACCTGGGTCGGGAACATCTCCAGCGAGAACATCAACTGGAGGCAGTTTTTGAACTACACCCGGCTGGCGGTGCCGATTCCGGAGAACATGCCCTCCGAGGAGATGCTGTTCGGGGATTATCTCAAGAAGTGGGGGCGGGATTAGCCTCAACCATACACCCAAAGCTGGCTCCGCCCGCAACCCAAAGGTCCAGGTTTGCTACGAGATTCGAAATTCGAAATTGGAAATTGGCAAGAAAAGAATGCAGAAAAGCAGAGTGTTCTA
>CAZUMF010000108.1:0-14073 GCA_964621385.1 uncultured Desulfohalobiaceae bacterium | reverse complement strand
AGGCGACGTTGAACTGCTCCCCGAAAATCCTGGATCTGGCCCAGCGCTCCGCCGGGGTGATCAGGCCGGCGCAGAGACCGAAGGTCCCCAGGCCGCAGGCGTAGGCGGCATGCCGCTCGGACCAGGTGGAGGCAAAGCCGTAGCGCTCGGAATCGAGCCTCTGCCACTGGGAGAGAAGCATGGGGGACAGGGTCTCACAGCCCTGCTCGTTCAGGCGCTGCACCAGATGCTCCCGCAAGGCGACGTTGAACTGCTCCCCGAAAATCCTGGATCTGGCCCAGCGCTCCGCCGGATACCTCCGCTCCTGCCGGTTATCGGCCTTGGTGGCACTCGTCTGGGGCAGGACCCAGGACACGACGCTCAGCTCGCCCGGGGCAACCCCGATCCCGGGATAGACCAGTTCGAAAGCCTCAAACGGGGTCCAGTGAAAAGGCCCCACATGGTCCTTGAAATCCGCAAACAGCGGATCATCACCCCGGGCATAGCCCACCAGGGGTTCAGCAAAGGCCGGCTCCGAATATCCCCCTTGGAGGCTGTTTTTCACAGAAGCCGCCACAAAATCCCGGATAATGCCTTCAACCCACTCTTTCCCGTACACAGTGTCCGATGGATGCATGCGACCCCCTCTCTTCCATTTTCGATTGTCGATTTGCGATTTCCGATTGTTCAGACACAAAATACAAGCAGCTTATCTTTTTCTTCAGACTTCGTACCTACATTACGTCCTTGAACCTTAAGGATTTAAAATAATTGATAACATCTGAAATGTTCTTAAAATTGGACATTCTTTTGGTTTCTGGTTTCAGGTGTCGGGTGTCTGGAAAGGCAAAATCCGCAAACTCGTATGAAACTTCAGACTTTTTTGAACCAAAGGGCATGACAGAATGAACATCGAACATCGAACGTCGAACGTCCAATGGTGAATCAAAGAAAAGACATGCTCAAATCCCCGAATCAGCTTTTTCTTCAACTAATTGGTATTTCATTTATTTTTCTTTTTTTCTTCATTCAAAGTTCGATGTTCGACGTTCGATGTTGGACGTTCAAATATCACAAAATGTCCAAAAAATCTTTCAAATTTACGCTTACTGTAAAGAGCTCTGTTCTTCAAGTCTCGAAAACAATTGTCAGGCCTTCCTGAGCAAGATACCTTAAAACAATCGCCCTGTCATCTTGCTGCTCCTCAACTCCTCATCCGGCCTGGAAAATGAACCTGTTGATTCTCCGGGGAACTTGCAATAGATTGTCTGCGTATCGCCGGCTTTTCATTCGCGCTTGCCCAGTGAAACGCAAAGCCTGTTTCACCGGGGTCTATTCGTGCCTGCCCGCCAGTACACTGGGCTGATTCGCGGGCAGTCAGTCTTTTCCGAATTCATGGGCACAATATCCATGGAAGCGTACCCAAAGCTGGCTCCGCCCGCAACCCAAAGGTTCCAGCTTTATTTCGTAATTTCTATGACAAGGACTTCAACTGCATCGGAGCAACACATTTTCTTGTTTTCTATGACAGCGATGAACCGATAAGCACTAACAAGGAGACAATCATGAAAATCGTCAAATGGGGGTTCGCTGTTGCGGTCTTGATGGTCGTTGCAGGGCTTGTGGCCCTGTATGCGTATTTGCAGGCCACCCTGCCGGACTACGAGGGAAACCAAAGCCTTGCAGGCATCCAGCAGGAGGTGGACATCATTCGCGATTCCTTTGGCATGCCGCATATTTACGCCCAGACGGACGAGGACGCCTTTTTTGCCTTGGGGTACTGCATGGCCCAGGACCGCTTGTTTCACATGGATCTCATCCGGCGGGCGGCCAGGGGCCAACTGGCTGAAGTGCTGGGAGAATCCCTCCTGCCGGTGGACAAGCTCTTTCGGACCATCACCGCCGGCCGGTCGGTGGAAGCAATCGCCGCAACCTATCCGGAGGAGTCTTTACAGGCCATGAAGGCCTATGCCGACGGGGTGAACGCCTACTTGAAAAACCATTCCGGTCCGTTGCCGGTTGAATTCTCCATCCTGGGCTATCGTCCGGAACCCTGGCATCCCAATGACGGTTTTGCTGTACATTATTATATGGCCTGGGACCTCAACTGCGCCTTTGAGCACGAAATGCTGCACGCCGCCGTTCAACAAAAAGTCGGGAGCAGGTTGACCTCCCGCATTTTTCCCGACTATCCCCAGGGCGCTCCCACGATCATGCCGGAGCAATCCAGCGCCCTGAACTTCCTGAAAACGTTTCACCTGGCCAGAAGTTCCCTGAATGCCGTGGGAGGCGGGGCCAGCAACAGCTGGGTCGTTTCCGGAAAAAAATCCGAGACCGGGCAGCCGATTCTGGCCAACGATCCCCACCTGGGACACGGGGTGCCCGGCATCTGGTATGAAGCCCATCTGGTCAGTCCCTCTTTGAATGTCTCCGGGGCCTATCTTCCCGGTCTGCCCTATGCCCTGATCGGAGCCAATGAGCATGTGGCCTGGGGCTTGACCAATGTCATGACCGACGACACTGATTTCTATATTGAAAAGATCAATCCGGAGAACCCGGATCAATATCGCTTTCAAGGGACCTGGGAAAACATGGAGATTCGCCAGGAGACCATTCGAATCAAAGACGGCCGGGAGGTTCCCTTTCAAATTCGGCTCACCCGGCACGGGCCGATCATCGATGCGGTGAACGACTACCAGGAACCGTCCGGAACAGCTCTGGCCATGCGCTGGACAGCCTATGAACAGTTGAAGGCCATTCACGCCTTCCGGGGCTTGAATACCGCGGAGGATATTGAGGATATTGAAAAGGCTGTTGCTTTTTTCAAATGTCCGGGGCAGAACTGGGTCTATGCGGACGATCAGGGGAACATCGGCTTCTGGGCCGCTGCCGCGATTCCCATCCGGGACGGATTCTCCGGCGCCCTGCCGGTCCCGGGCTGGGACGGCGAGCACGAGTGGCTGGGCTATGTGCCCACGGACCAGCAGCCGCATCTCAGGAATCCGGACAGGGGCTGGATCGCCACCGCGAACAACAAGCACCTGCACGAGGCCCCCTATCCCATATCCCATTACTATGCCATGCCCGATCGGTATATCAGGATTCGGGAGATGCTCACCACCCGGGAAAAACTCGGAGTGGAGGACTTCAAGGCCGTGCAGGATGATTTTTATGTGGTCCTAGCCCGGGACTGGGTGCCCCGCTTCCTAAAGGCCCTGGAGGGCACCCTTGTTTCGGAAAACGAACACCTGGCTGCGTCCGCCCTGGAAAGCTGGGATCGGGTCGCCGAGGCCGATCAGGTGGCCCCGTCCATTTTCCACGCCCTGCTCAATGCCCTGGTGAAAAACACCTTTCACAAACGACTGGGGCCGGAGCTGTATCCGCTCTATCTCAAAAACAAATATACGGTCTTCAACGCCTTACGCAACCTGATGCAAGCCGGGGACTCGGACTGGTTCGACGACCCGGAGACCAGTGTCAGGGAGACCTTTGAGGACGTGGTGCGCCTGAGCTTCCGGGAGGCGCTTGCCGCGCTGGAGAAGGAGTTGGGGAATGAGGTCGGGGACTGGAAATGGGGAGAGCTGCACACCCTGAGCTTCAAACATCCTTTCGGGCAATCCTCGAAACTCATGGGCGCCTTTTTGAATATCGGCCCGTTCCCCATCGGCGGCAGCTTCGCCACTGTCAATCCCCAGGCCTATCCCCTGAACAATCCCTGGGAAGTAAAACACGGAGCCTCACTCCGGTATATTACGGATTTTGCGAACCGGGAGAACTCTGTCCGGATCATCCCGGCCGGCATTTCGGGCAATGTCATGAGCCCTCATTACGACGATCAGGTCAGGCAGTGGCGAACCGGACGCTACCGCCCCTTTGTCCTGGACAGGGCAGCTGTGCTCAGGGACCAAAAATACGAGATGAAGCTGCTGCCCGATTGACCCCTTACCCATTTCGTGCCGGGCACGAAATGAGAAAATTGACACACTTCAAACCCGGCATGAAATGTGTAGGAAGCTTTTCAGCGACGGAATGCCCCAGCTGTCATATCAGCTCCCTTGGGTGAGCTGCTTCCAGAAGGTATGTTCCTGCCAGTTGAACCCCCCGGGCTTGCAGGGCCACAGGGAGTTGTTCTGCAACAGCGGTTCGCGCTCGATAGGATGCGGCGAGACCTCTTTGGCCTTTGCAAACAAAGCACTGCCCGGTATGGGGGTGTACTGGGCCAGATGAGGTCTTACCCCTTGCTGCCAAGCAAAGCGAATAGCCCGGATCACCTCTGCATCATCCTGTTCCGGCAGACCGAACAGAATATAGGCCCCGATCTGTTCCGGCTGGAAACCGGCGGCCAACAGATTCCCAAGTCCGTCTTCCCAGTCCTGCCTGGTGAGCTTTGCATCCGTACAGCCTGAAAAATCAGCGCTTTCCAGTCCGAGACGGACCGTGGTCAAGCCGGCCCGGTAAAGCAATGTGCACAGTTCCGGGGTCAAAGAACGGACGTGCAGAGCATTGGGAGTATGCAGCCTGATGCCGGGGATTGTTCCCAGATGCCTGAGTAGAGGCAGCAGCCAGGTCTGGGGCCGTATGAGCAGGGCATCGTCGTAAAAGGCAAAATCCCGGACGCCCCGATCAATCTCCGCCTGCAGATCGGCCCGGAGGACCGCGAAGGAGCGCTGCTCGAATCCGGGGTTCAGGAGATCGCTTGCGCAATAGGCGCAGTGAAACGGACAGCCCTTCGACCCCAGGACAATGGAGAATCCGGGATCGGGATAACAATCCAGGGCCGGACCGGCAGGCAGCGGCCCGGGGATGACCGGCGCGGACCGCCCCAGCAGTTCCCAGACCCGCTTCCAGTTCGCATGGTGCTCCAAGGGACCGCTGATGATGAGATCCGCGTCTGCATGGATTTCGGCATGCTCCCGGCAGAGACTGGCATAGATGCCGCCCAGGACCAGCGGTGTTCCGGGGAAGGTCTGTCTGACAAGATCGATGACAGCCAGAACGCCGGGGTACCAGTAGGTCATGATCGAAGTGATGAAGATGCAATCCGGGCGGGGCTTGAGAAGAGACAACGCTTCGGCCACGAGTTGATAAGACAGCCCGTAACGACTGTAATGCCGGGGAACGGACAGCAGGCAGTCCGGCTTGTCCACCCGGGCCTTGGGGTAGGCCCCGGTGCCGTAAGGCGATCGTTTGGGCCACTGGACATCCGACCACATTGGATCGAGACAGTCCAGAAGGGCCGTCTCAGCCCCGGCATCCCGCATCAGGCGCAGGCAGGTCAACAGTCCGGCCGGACGCGACCAAAAATCATAGGCTGCAAAATCATAGATCCAGGGATTGATGCCCAGAATGCGAGGCCGCTCATTGCCCCTAGATGGATACGACGGAAATTCAGGGAAGGATGTCCAGGTAATCCCGGGCCACTTGGGCTTCTGTTGATGCCGGGACGAGGTCGAGAATCCGCTGGAACCAGTGTTTGGCATGTTGATTGTCCCCCAGACGGAGGTAATTTTCAGCCAGGGAAAGCATCAGCTGCGAATTATTGGGATTATGTTCCAGGCCTTTGCGCAACACGTCCACAGCCTCTTCAATGCGTCCCTGCTCCAGTCTGCCGTCGGCCAGCAGCAAAACAGCCGGGGCAAACCCGTGATTGTGTTCCAGGGCGAGTTGAGCGTACTCCAGGGCCAGGGCCTCCCGGCCCTGTTTCTCATACATCCTGGCCAGATTATAGGCCGGGTACTCCGGAGTCAGGTAGGTGGGGACAGCCAAAGCCCGCTGCAGGGCATGCTCGGCCTCGGAGTACGTTTCCTGCTCAATGAGTGTTCGTCCCAGGTTGTTCCAGGCCTGGCCATAATCAGGATCAAGCTCCACCGCCTTTTGAAAGGCAGCGGCCGCTTTGGGAGAGTCATCGAGCTGCATCTGTACCAACCCCAGTAAAAAATGAAATTCAGGGTTCCCGGCGGCCCGGTCCTCAATGGCCAGCAGTTCCTTGAGCCCCTTCCTGGGCTGTTGCTTCTGGAGATAGGATTTGCAGAGATCCATCCGGGCCTGCACTTCCTGCTGCCGGGCCGGTCCGCCGTTTTCCAGCCAGACACAGCCGGGAGCGAGCGCGAGCATGAGCACCAGCAGAATGCAGTTCAGTGCCGGCCGGATACGGCAGGCCTGCGGGACAGGGGAAAGAACATCGAACTTCGAACTTCGAACTTTGAATGGTGAATGAAGAAAAATGAAACTTTTTCTAGGAAAGTCCGTCATACCAATTTACCAGATGGAAAATGTTTGGAGCCTGAATGGTCTTCCCATTCAGGCTTAGATGACCTTATTCAACGGATACTCAATAATGCCTTCCACCCCGATGGCCATAAGCTCCGGCACGAGATCCCGCACGATATTTTCGTCAACGATAATCTCGATGGATACCCAGCCTTTTTGCCGCAAGCCGGCCATGGTCGGCGAGGTGATGCTCGGCAACAGCTTGAGAACCACATCGAGGTCCGATTCCCGGACATTCATCTTCAGACCGACCATTTTTTCCGCTCGCAGGGCCCCTTGAAGCAGAACATTCATCTGCTGAATTTTCTGCTTCTTCCAGGGGTTCTCCCAGGCCTGTTTATTGGCGATCAGGCGTGTCGACGTCACCAGCAGCTCGGCAATGATCCGGAGCCCGTGGGCCTTAATAGTCGTGCCGGTTTCCGTGACTTCCACAATGGCATCAGCCAGTCCGGAAACCACTTTGGCCTCTGTCGCCCCCCAGGAAAACTCCACTTCCACGGGAATATCCGCATTTTGAAAATAGGTCCTGGTGAAATGCTCCAGTTCTGTGGCAATCTTTTTGCCGGCCAGATCTTCGGGTCGCTGATACGGGGAATTGCCGGCTACAGCCAGAACCCACCTGGCCGGGCGGTTGCTTGTTTTGGAATAGATCAGCTCTGAAACCGTGACCACCTCGGCTTCATTTTCCAAGATCCAATCCTTTCCGGTCAGCCCGACATCAAGGGTCCCGTCCTCGATATAGACCGGCATCTCCTGAGCCCGGCACAAACTGCATTGAATCTCGGGATCATTGATATCCGGAAAGTAATTCCGGTGATGCAGCTTGATTTTCCAGCCGGAATTTTCAAACAGCTTGATGGTGGCATCCTGGAGAGATCCCTTGGGCACTCCGAGCTTCAAAACCGAGGATCTATCCATTGTCATACACCTCCTTTGGATCGAACACCAGGGGCTGGCAGATCCAGCTCTCGTTCTGTCCGATCGCATGATAGAAACAGCTCCTGTAGCCTTTATGACAGGCGGCCCCGCCCACCTGCTGCACCTTGAGCAGAATCGTATCCTGATCGCAGTCCAAAAAAAGCTGTTTCACTCTCTGGACATGACCGGAGCTTTCGCCCTTATGCCAGATTGCGTTTCGGCTCCGGCTGAAATAATGGGCTTCGCCGCTCTTCCTGGTTCGGTCCCAGGCCTCTTCGTTCATGTAGGCCAGCATGAGCACTTCCCCGCTGGCTTCGTCCTGGACAATGGCCGGCAGCAGGCCGCCCCCTTTCTGAAAATCCGGTCTCTTCATAAAAAAAATTCAAAGCCATTTTTATACTGATCCAACGAAGCCCTTTGGGAATACACCCCTGAAACCATGAAATCAGCGGGCTTTGTTGCCTGTACTCATCATTGGATCAGTATCGATTTTTTTCCATGCTCTCTGAATCTTCATCCCAGCATCTGTTTATACAGATCTGTTCCCTTACTGTCTTCTGTCCTCTGTCCTCTGTCCTCTGTCCTCTGTCCTCTGTCTCCTGCCCCCTGCCCTATGCCCCCTGCTCGCTGCCCTCTGCCGCAATGAGCTGTCCGCAGGCCGCCTGGATATCAGCGCCTTTGCTTTTGCGCAGGTTGACCGTCAACCCTTTGTCCCACAAGTACTGTTCAAAGGCAAGGATTTGTTCCGGGGCCGGGGCGTGGTAGGGCGCCTTGGGATCGGGGTTGAAAGCGATAAGATTGACTTTGCAGCGCAGAAAGGAAAGCAGCCTGTTCAAGTCCCGGGCCTGCTCCAGGGCATCGTTCACCCCTCCGAGGAGTATATACTCGATGGTAATCCGTTGCCGGGTCTTGAGCGGCAGGCTTTGCAGGGTCTGCAGCAAAGCATCCACAGAAAGCAATGCAGCCGCCCGGGGCATGATTCTGGCCCGCAGCTCCTGGTTCGGAGCGTGCAGGGATACAGCCAATGACCCCAGTCCGGTTTCTGCGAATTCCTGGAGCTTGCCCGGGACCCCAACACTGGAGACCGTGATCCTGCGATGGGAGAAGTTCAATCCCCGGGGATCCCCGAGAATGTTCAGGCTTTTTTTGACCTGCTCCCAGTTGAGCAAAGGCTCGCCCATGCCCATGTACACGATATTGCGCAGCTGCAGTCCGCTCTGCATCTCTTCAAGATAGGCTTTTCCGACCAGCACCTGCCCCAGAATTTCTCCGGAGCTCAGGTTCCGCTTGAAGCCCATCCGGCCGGTGCTGCAAAAGCTGCAGGCCAGAGGACAGCCCACCTGGGTGGAGAGACACTGGGTGTAGTGATCCTTTTCCGGGATAAGCACGGTTTCAATCAAACACCCGTCCGCGAGACGCAGCAGCATTTTCACGGTGGCGTCCCGGCTTATTCTGCTGACCTCCACAGCCGGCCGTTTCAGAACATAGCCCTCGCTCAGTTTTCGGCGCAGGGCCAGGCTGATATTGGTCATACCGGAAAAATCCCGGCACTGCTTCTGCCAGAGCCACTGCCAGACCTGCCGCGCTCTGAAGGGCGGCTCTCCCAGTTGCGTGAGGTCCTGCTCCAGTTCGGCAAAGGACCGGTCCAGTATATTGACGGCTGCGTCCTGTTCCACGTTCATGCTTTGACTGTTTTTTTTCAGGGCTCTTCACCAAAAGTAAAAATTTGAGTATTTTTGAGTGTAATAATCACAAATAGGGTACAAAATCTGTACGAGCGAGTCCCTGTCTCAAAGGGCCATCCACTGCTGATCCACCTGGCTGTGCCCATCCCGATATTCTGTAGCCGCCCTTTTTCCGGCCTGTCAAGGAGCGACTGAATCGCCGCCGCAAGGTTTGACATCTATCACCCCGGAAATATGGCTTGACTTCATCTCTGAAAACACTATATTTCCAAGTGCATGGACCTCGGTTTCCGCCGGGTCCTGTTTCTGGCAACAATCTGAAATATAAATTTTTTTTACTTTAAAAAAAATTTGGAGGAATCCTATGAACGCGTTCAATTCCGTGGGCCGATCATCCACCCGGGTCGAGACCCTGAACATTTTCATGCGCGGGATTTATCAATGGATGGCCGGCGGACTCGGCCTGACCGCCCTGGCCGCCTACATGACCGCCTCCAGCGAAGCCATGATGCAATTCGTTTTCGGCAATTCCATGGTTCTGATAGGGCTGATTGTCGCAGAACTGGGACTGGTCGTGGCCATCAGCGCGGGAATCAGCCGTCTTTCAGCCTCCACCGCCTCCGGACTCTTTCTCCTTTACAGCGCCTTGAACGGGGTGACCATTTCCGCCATCCTTCAAATCTATACCCCGGCCTCCATTTTCAGTACCTTTATCGTCTGTGCCGGCATGTTTATCGCCATGAGCGTCTACGGCATGACCACGAAAAAAGACCTGACCTCCTGGGGCAGCTTCTTGTTCATGGGCTTGATCGGAATCGTCATCGCCTTCGTGGTCAATATCTTCCTGCAAAGTTCCATGCTGGATTTTGTGATCAGCGGCATCGGCGTCCTGGTCTTTGTGGGACTCACGGCCTACGACACCCAAAAGCTCTCCCGTATGGGCGAATCAGCACCCATGGACGACAGCACAGCCATCAGGCGGGGCACCATCCTCGGCGCTCTGACCCTGTATCTTGACTTTATCAACCTCTTTCTCATGCTCCTGCGCTTCATGGGTCAACGAGAATAGGCTATAGAATTTTCGATTTTCGATTTTCGATTAAAGACAATCAGTAACCATTTTCTGAAAGCCTCTGTCTTTGCGGTCCGCCCTGCCAGCGGCGGGGCGGACCGCAGACGGATTGACTCTTGAATGCTCTGAAACGCTTCCAAGGCTGCCTGCTTCCTCTGGCCGCCTCCTATGCCGGGCTGATGCGCCTGAGGGCCCGGGGCTATGCCCGGCATTGGCGTCGATCCTGGCGCCCGCCGCGTCCGGCCATCTCCGTGGGCAACATCGGCTGGGGAGGCAGCGGCAAAACCCCGCTCTGCGAATGGCTGCTGCACTGGAGCCTTCAACGGAATTTGACCCCCCTGCTCCTGAGCAGGGGGTATAAAGCCAGACCAGCAGCCCTCCCCTATCAGGTCCGGCCCGACAGTCCTGTACAGCAGGCCGGGGACGAACCCCTCATGCTTGCCCGCGCCACCAGGGCGCCTATTCTGGTGGATGCAAACCGTTCCCGGTCCGGCCGATGGGGATGGGAGCACCTCGCTCCGGACCTGTTTGTCCTGGATGACGGCTTTCAACATCTGGCGGTTCAGCGGGATCTCGACCTCGTTCTTCTGCGGCCCGAAGACCTCCATCAGGAATGGAACAGGGTTCTTCCGGCGGGCTCCTGGCGGGAAGGAGCCCAAGCCCTGCACCGAGCCTCCGCCTTTTGCATCAACGCCTCTCCCAGCCAGTTCCAGGACCTGCATTCCACTATTGTCCGCCGGCTGGCCGGACTGAAAAAGCCCATATTCAGTTTTCATCTCCAGGCATCCGGGTTTCTGCGGGTCAAGGACACAACCCGCCGCTCCCGCCTGCCCGGAACAGGCTACCTTTTGATCAGCGGTGTGGCGAATCCTCAAAAAATTGAAAACACCGCCCTGCAGACCCTGGGACAGGCTCCGGCGGCCCATCTCCGCTTTCCCGACCATTACGCCTACACCCAAAACGACTGGTACATGATCCAGGACCGGGCCGCCTCCCTGGGCAACCCCGCCCTGCTCTGCACCCCGAAAGACAGTGTCAAACTGGAACAATTCGACCAGGGCACACTCTGGACCTTTGCCCTGAACCTGGCTTTCGGTCCGGCTCTGTTCACGGAACTCGACTTTCCCGCCTGGCTGGACAAACAGATCGCCAAAATCCCCATTTGACAACACATCAAAAAGATGCGATATTTTTCTGATGGAAAGGAGCCTTCCTGATGATCAATGCAGCATCTCTGTTCACCACCGGCTGGTCCGGCTTCATCGAACTGTTGAAGTTCGACCCGGCCCTTCTGGCGGAGCCGACAATGATTGTCCGGCTCTGCCTGCAGGTCGTGCTCATTCTCGGCTCCGCGTTTTTCGCAGGCTCTGAAACCGCCCTGTTTTCCCTGTCCCGGCTGGATCTGCACAAACTCCGCCGGGAGAAACATCCCCGCTCCGAAACCCTCCACGCCCTGTTAGATCAGCCCAGACGATTGATTATCTCCATTCTCTGCGGCAATGAGCTTGTCAACATCGCCCTCACCGCCAATACGGCCAGCATCCTTGTCCAGCTCTACGGGGCCAAACAGGCCGGGGTCATGGCCATCCTGATCATGGTCCCTCTGCTGCTCATGTTCGGCGAGGTGACGCCCAAGACCATCGCGGTGTCCAATCCCGTCCGCATCAGCACGGGTCTGGTCGCCGTCCCTCTCAACGTCTGGACCCGCCTGATCACGCCGATTCGTTCCGGTCTCCGCTTCGTTGCCGACTGGATCACCACCTTGATTGTCGGCCAGGAAAAAGCAGCGGAAAACATCCTCCACCTGGATGAATTCCGCTCTCTGGTGGAAGAAGTGGCCAAGGGCGGTGAGCTCGACGCCACGGAACGGGCCCTGATCCACAACCTGCTCGATGCCAACGACACGGAAATCGTGGAGATCATGATTCCCAGGACCCAGACCTTTTTTCTGGAAGGTTCCATGGAGGTCCCGGAAATGATACACCATTGCAAAGAGCACCGCCATTCCCGGGTACCGGTTTACCTGGGGCATCGCGACAACCTCATGGGCTTTATCCACGCCGAGGACATATTGCGCCTGGTGCTGGATAATGCCGATCTGGAAGCGCTCACCCCAAAAGATATCATGCGGCCTCCGGTTGTGGTGCCCCTGACAAAAAAAGTCGATGAAATGTTTGATTTTTTTCAGGATCACAATGTTCGGGCCGCGGTCTGTCTCAATGAATTCGGAGGGGTTGAAGGCTTCATCACCATCAACGATGTGCTGAGTTTCATATTCGGTCGCATTTCCGGAGACGTTTCCGGTCAGGAACACTATAAGGAACGGGATGAAAACCTGTATGAAGTGCCCGGTGATATGAAACTCAATGATTTCAACAACCTCACTCATTTCGGCTTGGAAGATCCCCGCATGACCACAATCGGAGGCGTCGCCTTCAGGCACCTGGACCGCCTCCCCCAGGTTGGGGACAAAGTCTCTGTTGAGGGTATTGAAATCAAGATCCTGGAAATGGATAATCACAGAATCGCCAAAGTCAGGGTCTCCCGGGGCACGACTGATGAAGATGAGCCGGAGGAGAGCGAATCTGAAGAAACAGCCCTGGTGGCAGTGAACTGAGACGGTCTGCATCCGATTGCACGACCTCGTGTGCTTCCGGCCTCAATGTTTGGATAGGTGGAGAGGTTTTTGCCATGGACATTTTGCTCATCATCGTTTTCATGTTGGTTCTGCTCTTGATCAAAGGCTTTTTTTCCGGTTCGGAAATCGCCCTGGTCAATGCAGACAAAATGAAATTGCACCATCTGGCCAACCAGGGGAACAAGGGGGCCGGTCTGGTGCTGCAGCTCTTCGAGAAACCGGAAAAACTTCTGGGAACCACTCTGGTGGGAACCAACATCTCCACCATCACCCTGACCACAATCGGGACCATGCTCTTGATCCGCTTTTTCGGGCATTGGGGGGATGTGATTGCCTTTTTGCTGTACACCCCGTTGTTCCTGATTCTCGGGGAAATTGTCCCCAAAAGCGTCTACCAGCAGAAATCAACCGCCCTCGCCCCCTGGATCGTGTACCCCATCCAGGCTTTTTCGCTGGTCTTTGCCCCGATCATCTACATCTTTTCGAAAATAGCCGGGACAGCGGCCAGACTTGTGGGCGGCAGCAAGGCCCAGCCGAATCTCTTTATCACCCGGGAACAGATCCGGGCGGTCCTGGAAATGTCCGAACGCGGATCGAGTGTGGACGATTTTGACCGCAGCCGCATCAAGCGGGTGATCCGCTTTGGCGAAACCACGGTGGGCGAAGCCATGGTCCCCCTGGCGGAAATCGTCGCCATTGAAAAAGAACGCTCCACCCGGGAAGTCATCTCCCTGACCCGGCGGCACGGCTACAATCGCATTCCGGTCTACCGGGACAATATTTCCAATATCTTCGGGATCATCACCTTGAGCACCTGGGATCTCATGGAGCCTGAATTGCCGGATAAGACGGTCAAGGAACTGATTCAACCCGCGTATTTTGTGTCCAGCTATCAGACCATTGATGAGCTGTTGCCCATCCTCAGAAAACGCGAGGACCACATGGCTGTTGTTGTGGATGAATTTGGTTCGGCCGTAGGCTTGATTACCATTGAAGACATCCTGGAAGAGGTGGTCGGGGAAATCGATATGGGCTACGATTTTGAAGAATATCTCCCGAAACAGCGGGGGAAGGTCAAAAAGCTGGATGATGATGTCTACCTGGTCGATTCCCGGCTGCCGCTCTCAGAGGCCAACGAACTTCTGGGCATCGAACTGCCGGCCAAGGAATCCTACACTGTGGGGGGACTGGTCATGGCCCGCCTGCGGCACATTCCCGAGGAAGGCGAATCCATTCTGGAATTCGGCTACAGGTTCACTGTGGAGCAGGCCACGGAACGGGCCATTCAAAAGGTGCGCATTGAAAGGCTTTGAGCGGCTGGAATGTTCTTCGAATTGGGCATTCTTTTGGTTTCTGGTTTCTGGTGTCTGGTGTCTGGTGTCTGGTGTCGGGAAAGGCACAATCCGCAAATTCGTATGAAACTTCAGACGAATGGAGTCACAGTTCAAAGCATTGGTCAACGCTCGTCATTGCCGAGTAGGAAGCAGGTGCGCGCATGTTTAGGCTAAATT
>CAZUMF010000107.1:0-14084 GCA_964621385.1 uncultured Desulfohalobiaceae bacterium | reverse complement strand
AAAAGGGATAGGCAAGAGGAAGGATGGAAGAATTTCGAGTGCACCATCCGGCTATCATGGCACCTGGCAAAAATGCTTGTACGACTGCAACATTCTGTTACTATTCTTCAGCCTCACAAACGAAAACCGAATTTCCCTAATATAAAAAAGGGTCAAGGTCAATTACGGAAAGGTTGGCAATTTACTGGCGGAGGTAAAGATGGTGATGGATCAGAAGACTGAAGGGATATTGACTGGAGGGTAAAGTTGTTTTGATTGCAGGAGAATTCAGCATTTGATTATTTGTAGCTTATAAAATTCAATGCAAGTATATCCGTATTTAAATGCTGCTATTGAGGAAAGTGACCGCAGCGTGTTTCTTTTGGCCCTGCGTAATGTGGCTGAAGCTCATGGAGGCATGGGTATGCCGGCCGAAAAATCTCACCTGAGCAGGGAAAATCTCTATCGAATGTTGTCTCAACAGGGCAATCCCGAAATCAAAAGTCTTTACGCCCTCCTACAGGCCATGGGGCTACGACTGGCCATAGAGCCAAAGGATCGGAATACTGCTGAATTTGACCATCAACCAAGCCAGTGATGAAACTCTCCTTCCTCTCTGTGCCCTCTGTGGTGCGCATCCGGCTTCGCCATGAGGATCACTTTTTGGAGAAGAAGACGAATACAGAGACATGAACACCCAGCAGATCACCGACAGCCTGAACACCATCTTCCACACTAAAGACCAGTCCATCGTCTTCCGGCACGACCCTGATCAGGAGTTCATGGAACTGGTCCTTGAACTGCACCTGGACGGTGTGGAGACCATCAACCTCCAGGATGAAAGCCTATTTGAGCTCAAGGTCCGGCTTGAACTTGAAGGCTCAGGCACCAAATATCTGCTCTATGCCCCACAACCCCGGAGTCGGACCAGGACCATCCCGGAAGAGCTCTTTGCCAAGTTCCAGACCAGCTTCTACTAAATAAGGTATGAAGAGACTCTTGCGGGGTGGAGAGAGATTCCTATTTATCGGGATGATCCGAGGATTCAACGATCGTCAGCTCTCAATGAAGTGTTGTCGGTTTCTTCGCGAAAAGCGCGGTACTGTTCGATGACCTTGGACAGTTGATTGCTGACGGCCGTCAACACGAAGATGTCGTCGATCCAGCCCAGGCCGGGAATGAAATCAGGGATGAAATCCAAGGGTAAAACCACATAGGCAATGGCCCCGGCCAGGATTGCCCAGGTTGCAGGACCGAGGGAAAATTCCCTGTCTGTGACCATTTGCAGAAGAAAGCGAAATTTTCCGATCCAGTTTTTATCCGAATGCTTTTCGGAAAATTGCCTTGCTTTCTCCGCATCAAAATCGTCAGACATGTTTTCTGCCAGATTGATGACTTTACTTTTTTTGCCCTTTGTCAGTCTCATGGCCTGATCCCCCCGGCTGTTTTGATTGATACTAAGGCAATAAAAAGAGCCCGACAACACTTTTTGTCGGGCTCTTTCATCTGCTGCTGTGCAGGACTGGATGGTCAGGTGGTGCCGGGGAAGGGAGTCGAACCCTTACGCTCCAAGGAGCGCGGGATTTTGAGTCCCGTGCGTCTACCAATTCCGCCACCCCGGCATCTCTCAAATGGTGTGGTTTTTCAGCCTTTCTGCACTTTCCTGTGATCCCGAAAGAGTCAATTTCCTGGTAACAAAAGCAGACATGAATCCACACCGCGAAGAGAATTTTTTAGCCAAAGCCGTCCTGTCTGTCAAGAATTTCATAGCTGATAACACGATTTGGCACATGGTTTTTTGTGTGGGCCGCCTGATTCCATTCAATCGATTATGCGAGAGTAGAGTATGGAGTTTGGATCGATTAACTCCATTGTGATGTCAATCTGATTTCAGTTCTCGACGGCCCTGTTCACCAATTCTGTGAATTCCTCCAGGGAGCCAGTTTTGTAGACCTTTCGGGTGATAGCCCGCAAGTTCTCGATGGATTGGATTGACTTGATCTTTGCCTGCAGAGAATTGGACAACGGGCCGAAAAGGTCATTTGCAACGTCTATGAGGGTTTCATGTGCATATTCAAGCTTTCCTTTCTGTTCCCCCCGCTGTTCTCCCCTTAGCTCCCTTTCTACAAGCAGTTTTTCCTGGTCCCTGAGAAACTCGCTATAAACTTCCTTCCGTATTTGCTCTGCAGCTGTTTGCATGGCTTCTTCACCTCCCGGCAAGCGCCGTGTGTACTCACCCAGCTTGTCCTGGCTTATGGGACCGGCTAAGGCAACATACTGGACGATTGCCTGTAAATGTCATAGGTGAATTTTACCCTCGAATGTGGCAGAATGCAATCGGCTGGGCAGATCCGGGAAAAAAGTGACGAGAGAAGTCACGGAGTGCGTCAACAGGGAAAAGGTTTGATGACAATATTCAGCCCTGCTGGGAAGGTATTTCACTCACATGGCTGCGGCACGGCGAGGACAAGGCCGGTTCCTTTCTTGACATCGGGCCCGGCTCCTGATTAGCTGATGCTTCCGCAGGCGAGGCGCCGCCATCAGGACGCTTCGTGCCAATGGTTTATACAGAGAGGAATGCGACGATGATGCTTGATAGCGAGTATATACAGGGGTTGCTGGAATACATCACCTCCGGGGGGCTGGCTGAGGATTTTGAATATTCAGCCGAGGAGCGGCGCTATGAGATCCTGGATTTTCTGGAGACGCTCATGGAGTTGGGTGAAGCTGCAGATGAAGCCGCGACACAGATCATTTTTCAGAAGAGCGGGCTCGAGGGCCTGGCGGCGATGGGGAGGGACCCAGACTCTGGTTCAGGCGTGCAGTGAAAGGCCCAGAAGTATCTCTTCCGCTTGTCCGGGATGGTGTATTCCCTCTGGGCGAAGAAGGTCCAGTTGTCTGGGCAGGCGGTCTGTTCTTCCGTCCAGGGGCTCGTGCTGAAGACAAGCAGGAAGCCCCCGGGTGCAAGCAAGGAAGCGCTCTGCTCCAGCAAATGGTTCCAGGGGAGGAAGGCCCGGCTCAGAACCAGGTCTGCGGGTTGGAGCCGTTCCGGGAGGTCCTGGATTCTCAGGGCTTGAACAGCGGTGTTCGGCAAATGGAGCCGGCTCAGGACATAGGTCAAAAAGGTGACCTTTTTCTGCTGCGGTTCCACCAGGATATAGCGGCCCGAAGACCAGACTATGCGCAGGGGAATGCCCGGCAGGCCGGCCCCGGCTCCGAGGTCCAGGCACAGGGGGTCCGGGGGCAGGGGCAGCTCCAGCAGAAAATCCTTGAGCAGCAGGCTGTCCAGAATCAGTGACCTGCAGACCGTTTTCCAGTCCTTGATGCCGGTGAGGTTGAACTTAGTGTTCCAGTGCATGAGATCGTTCAGATAGCCGGTCAGGGCGGGGATGCTGTCCGGATCAAGGCCGGGGTACACTCTGCTCAGCTCACCGCCGACCTGCTCTTGTGTAATCCTGGACAATTGGCCCGTTTGGGTGTATACTATTCTGCTTTTCATACGAATTGACTTCACAATTGGGCAGTGTCTCGAATTTCGTGTGCTGACTGTAGCGGTTTCCTTTTGAAAGCTCAAGCGATCCTGAGGGATGGCTTGCTTGCCAACACAGTACACTATGCAAGGAGCCTTCATGATGGGTGGTGCAGAGAACAGGGCGGTGCTTTTTCCCGGTCAGGGATCTCAGGAAAAGGGCATGGGCCGGGAAGTGGCTGAACATGATTCCGAGGTCATGGATTTGTGGAAATCGGCTGAAGCCATTTCCAAAGCCCCGCTGCGCGAAATATACTGGGACGGCGATACCCAGGCCATGACCGAGACCCGGTATCAGCAACCGGCCCTGGTGGTCGTGGGGCTGGGGCTGTGGTTGCAACTCGGGGCGACCCTCAAGCCGGCGGCCCTGGCCGGGCACAGCGTGGGTGAATATGCCGCCCTGGCCGCCTCCGGCGTGCTCAGTCTGCCTGATGTCCTGAAAATCGTCGCTTTGCGGGGGCGATTGATGTTTGAGGCCGGGGAGCAGCAGGCCGGAAAAATGGCGGCCTGTTTGAAGCTCGAACAGGCTGCGGTGGAGGAGATCGTCCGGGAAGCCGGTCGTCAAACCAATCAGGAGCTGTGCATCGCCAATTTCAACAGTCCGGTGCAGCTGGTGCTCAGCGGCGCAGCCCCTGCGGTGGACCTGGCCGTGAAGATGATCAAAGAGAAAAAAGGTCGGGCTGTTCCGCTTCCGGTCAGCGGGGCGTTTCATTCCGCCTATATGCAGGAGGCGGCTCAGGAATTAGCCGGCTACATGGCCAAATTTCAATGGGCCCGGCCCAGAATTCCAGTGCACATGAACGTGACGGGCCGGGCTGAACAGTCCAGCGATGCCATCCTGTCCTTGATGCAGAAACAAATGATCTCCCCGGTGCGCTGGCTGCAGCTTATCCGGGATCAACAGGAACAGGGGGTTCGCCACTGGTTTGAACTCGGCCCCAAAGGGGTCTTGACCGGGCTGTTTCGCTATATCTTCGATCAGTCCACGGATTGGCAGGCGGAAAAGATCTCCGATTGGCAGGAAGTCATCACTGTACACACGGCCGTGTCCGACGGCGATGCGTAAACAGGTTCATTCATGAGGGCACAACAGTATCTGCAGGCACGACTGCAGGACATGATCCAGGCCAAGGGCTTTGCCTGGCCGGAAAAAGCCACGTTGGAGCCGCCCAAAAAACAGGAGTTTGGGGATCTGGCCAGCAATCTGGCCCTGGTTTTGAGCAAAGAGGCCGGGGTCAAGCCCAGGGACCTGGCGACGGCCTTTCGCGAGCACCTTCTGCAGGCGGCTGCGGAGCTCAAGGACATTGAAATCGCTGGCCCCGGGTTCATGAATTTTTTCTTTCGTCCCGAGTTCTGGCAGCAGACCGTGGTCGAGGTGCTGGAAAAAGGCGAGGACTACGGGAGCCTGAACCTGGGGCAGGACACAAAAGTCCTGGTGGAATTTGTTTCCGCCAATCCCACGGGTCCGCTCCATGTCGGGCACGGGCGCGGCGCGGCCGTGGGCGACAGTTTGTGCAGGATTCTGCGCTTTGCCGGGTACCGGGTGGATGCCGAATATTATTTGAATGACGCCGGCCGGCAAATGCGGATTCTGGCCGGGGCGATTCAGATCCGGTATCAGCAGCTCTGCGGCCTGGATGTTGCGCTGCCGGCTGATTATTATCAAGGCGACTATATCATTGATCTGGCCCGGGAGCTGTTCGATGTCTACGGCCAAAGCCTAGTGGATGTTCCGGAGCAGGAAGTCCTGGACCTCTGCCGCACCAGGGGCGTGAGCAGGATCTTGACAGGTATTCGCCAGGATCTGGAGGCCTTCAAGGTCGTCTTTGACTCCTGGTTTTCGGAAAAGGAGCTCATCGAGTCCTTGGCCGTTGAAAAGACCCTGGCCCGGATGCTTGAAAGCGGCCTGGCCTATGAACAGGATGGCGCTGTCTGGTTTAAGAGCACCGCCTTCGGCGACGACAAGGATCGGGTCCTGCGCAAGTCGGATGGTGCATTGACCTATTTTGCTTCGGATATTGCCTATCATGCGGAGAAGTTTTCCAGAGGATACGACTGGCTCATCGATGTCTGGGGGGCGGATCATCATGGTTACGTCCCTAGAATGAAATCCGCGGTTATGGCGCAGGGCCGCCCGGCGTCTGATTTTGAGGCGGTCCTCATTCAGCTGGTCAATCTGCTCCGGGGCGGTGAGCAGCTGGCCATGTCCACCCGGGCGGGACAGTTTGTGACCCTGGCTGAAGTCATCGACGAGGTAGGCGTGGACCCCGCCCGCTTTACGTTTTTGAGCCGCAAAAGCGACAGCCGCCTGGAATTCGACTTGGAGCTGCTCAAACAGAAGAGTATGGACAATCCTGTGTTTTACGTCCAGTACGCCCATGCCAGGATCTGTTCCGTGCTCAGAAAGGCCGAGGCAGCCGGCCTGGGGGACGTCAAGCTTGAGCCGGATGTCCTGAGGCGGTTGGCCGCGGAGGAAGAGCTGGAACTGATCAGGACCCTGGCCCGGTTCCCGGAATGCGTGGAAGGAGCGGCCCGCCTACTCAGTCCGCATCTGGTGAGCTTTTTTCTTGTTGATGTCTCGGGCATGCTGCACCGCTATTATAACCGGCATCAGGTGCTCAACCTCCAGGACCCGGAACTCACCCGGGCCCGTCTCCTGCTGATCCAGAGCGTGGCCCAGGTCCTGCGAAACGGCCTGCAGCTTCTCGGCGTGGAGGCCCTGGAGCAGATGTAATACCAATTTGCTGTGGAGGAGCCTGTTTCCGCCTTTGCCTGTTGTGTTGATTTCGGTGCTGCATGGGGGCCTTCAGCTTTGATGGCAAATTGGTCTCCACCAGGGTGAAGGCAGAGCTGAGTCAAGAACGAAGGGTATTTTTCTGTCGCGTATGGCCAACAGTAAAAAGAAACGGAGTGCTTCCAAGAAGAAGCAGGAGAAAAAGGTTCAGTTCTCCCTGAGCTGGGGAGGGCTCGTGTCTTTTGGATTTTTTGGGGCTTTGGCCCTGATCTGGGTCTTTATTCTCGGGGTGATCGTCGGGCGGGGCTATCAGCCGGAGACGCTGTTGAATTCAGTGAAGCGCTTCATTCCTGGTATTTCCGCTCCCGAGGAAGCGCCCCGCGAGACGGGACGGCAAGAAGAAACCCTGCAGGCCGAAGATCTGAACTTTATAGAAGATCTGAAAAAGAAGGTTCAGAACCAGCTGCAGGATTCCGGCCTTTCCAGTCCTCAGGAGCCGGAAAAGACGAAGAAATCTGCTGCGGGAACCAGTTCCGGGGACCGGCAACAGACGCCGGAATATCACTGTGTGTATCAAGTGGCTGCCTTCAAGCGGGCCAAGCCCGCGAATCAAGTGGCTTCAGACCTTCAAACGGCCGGCCTGCAGACCTCGGTTCATGAAATTGAAAAATCAGGTCAGTCCTGGTTTCGAGTGTATGTGCGCTTTACCGGCAGCACCCGGGCCGTGCAGGACTTTGAGCAGAAACTCAATCAGCTGGGTCTGGGAAGTGCTTTTCTGCGCAGCAAGGCCCTGCAGTAACCTCAGCCGTGGTCTCTTGCAAGGCTGGTAGGAAGTGCTTGCAGGAATGGTTGAGTGACGTATCGGGTAATCCCTGTCATATTTCCAATTTCGAAGTAAACCTGGAATCTTTGGGTTGCGGGTGTAGCCGGCTTTGGGTTGAATACTTGGATATGCAATGGGTTCCTAGTCAACACGATGCACAAACAATCCATAGAGTTGACGTATACTGTACAGAGCTCTGAAATTCGATCTGTTTTCAAAAGGGAGGTGAGCCATGACTTTTGTACCTCGCGCTGCGTTTTTTACCAAAGGCATCGGCCGTCACAAGAACAATCTGCAGTCTTTTGAGCTGGCCTTGCGGGATGCCTGGATCGAGAAACAGAACCTGGTCTACGTCTCGAGTATCTTTCCCCCCGGGTGCCGGATTGTCTCGGTCGAGGAGGGTATTCAGGAACTGGCGCCAGGACAGATCACTTACTGTGTCATGGCCAGAAATTCCACCAATGAAAAGGGCCGCCTGGTGGGGGCGGCTGTGGGCATGGCCTTCCCGGCGGACGAGAGCCAGTACGGATATATTTCCGAACACCATGCCTTTGGGGCTGACGAAGAGGAAATCGGTGATTTTGCCGAAGATCTGGCCTCCACCATGCTGGCCACGACGCTGGGTATCGATTTTGATCCCGAGAAACATTACGATGAGCGCCGGGAACTCTATCTCATGAGCGGGGAGATCGTGGATTCGGCTTCGGCGCCCTGTGTGACCCGGGGCGTGGCCGGGGAGTGGACGACCACCATATCCGCCGCGGTCTTTATTCCTTGAACAATCAGCCAGGCAAACTGGCTGATTGTTCATATATTTTGCGTAGTTACTTAATCTAAGAATCCATTGCAAATGTGCAGAAATGTGCTGCACCGACTGCCGGGATTTTGGAATAAACATCTTCATTTTTGAGGAGCGTAAGTATATGTATACCGAGTACCTGGATCTTGATACTCAGGAGGGACGACGGGTTCTGGTCTGGCCGGTGCCCTACGAGGCCACGGCCAGTTTCGCCAAAGGCACCAGGGCCGGTCCCCAGGCCATCCTTCAGGCCAGTTATGAGATCGAAACCTGGGACGAAGAACTTGGAGCCGATCTTGCGGATTTGGCCCATTTTCAAAGCGTCCCTTTTTTTTCGGCGCCGGTTTCCGGGCCTGAAGACTGCTATCAGGGAATGCTCGATTTTCTTCGGCAGCAGTACAACCCCGCGTCCGATTTCCTGCTCACCCTGGGGGGGGAACACAGTGTAGCCCTGGCTCCCATTGCCTTTTACCGGGAAGCCTTTCCTGACCTGGCGGTGCTGCAGGTGGATGCCCATGCCGATCTCCGGGATTCGTATCAGAACAGCCCCTATTCACATGCCTGTGTTATGGCCCGGGTCAGAGAGCTGGGAATTCCCGTGATACAGCTGGGAATCCGCAGTCTCAGCCGGGAGGAGTCCCAGGTCATCCGGACGGGAAAGGGGCCGCAGCAATGTGTCTCTTTTGCCTGGGATCTGCATCGGCCTGAGGCCACCGCGGCCCGGATCAGGGATTTTCTGGGGAACCGACCGCTCTACATTACCTTTGATGCAGACGGTCTTGATCCCTCGATCATGCCCGGAACCGGAACACCGGAACCCGGGGGGCTGGACTATACCTGGCTGGCCGGTTTCTGGCCTCATCTGTTCGCTCAGACTCGACTCGTCGGCCTGGATTTCTGCGAACTGGTCCCGCTGCCGGCCGCCGGCGTTGTGTCCGAGTCTGTGGCTGTCAAATGTATCAATAAAATCCTGGTCAGCGCGTTTCTGGCCAAGGATGTGGAGGACTGAAGAGTGAGGATTGACGATTGCTGAATACAATAAAATCAATATGTTACTATATCCATAACCAATAACCTTCTGAAAGGTTATACCGTTATTTGATCGTCACTCTTCCTTCTCCAATCTTCAATTTTCAATCGAAATTCTTCAATCCAATAGGAGAGTGGGGGATGCCGGAAGCTGAAGGACAGCGATTCGACTTTAAGGGGCAGGAGCATATTCGGGCCGACTTTCTGGAGGTCTTTGCCTTTGCCGGTCCTGAACAATACATCAAAACCGAAACCAGCGAGTTTGTCGCGGTCTGTCCTTACAGCGGCCTGCCCGATGTCGCGGTTTTGATCATTGAATACTATCCCGAAGGCGGGCTGTGTCTTGAATTGAAGTCCTTGAAATATTATATCACCAGTTACCGGAACGTGGGGATCTTTCAGGAAGAGGCTACCCTGCGCATCTATCAGGACCTGCAGCGCATCCTGCAGACCAACCGTTTGCAAGTGACAACAATCTACAATATCCGGGGCGGTTTTCAGACCACGGCCGTGCAGGGAACTTTAGGCAGCACTGAATCACTGGTATAACTGTCAGGAAATTGTATCGCCCCCAGGCCGTTGCCGTCCTTGCAGGATGAATTTGAAATTGGAAATTGCCCGGCTTCGCTTGAGAGCTTCCGTCTTCGCTTATCAGCTTCCGTCTCCGCTCAGAAGCTTCGACGTGACAAGCCGACGTGACAAGCCGCCGCGGCCAGTGGGAAATTGGCAAGAAAAGAGTGCAGTAATGTCGAATGTTTTTAAAATTAAACATTCTTTTGGTTTCAGGTGTCGGGTTTCAGCCCTGCCGCTGGCTGCAGACGTCCTGTTTGATCGTAAAAGAAACTTTGAGTCGTCTCCTGATGAATCAAAGAAAAGACATGCTCATATCCCCGAAGGTACTTTTTCTTTCAAGTAATTGGCATTTCATTCATTCTTCTTTTTTTCATTCAACGTTCGACGTTTGATGTTCGATGTTGGACGTTCAAATGATCAAACTGGCTGGTCCGTCCAGCCTGCGGCCCGCGCTGAAACCTGAAACCAGAAACCAAAAGATGTCCAATAAATCCTTCAGATTTACGCGTCCTGTACTGATCCAACTTAGCTTCTATTGAAATAGAGAACAGGAAACCTTGAATCAGCAGTCCTTGTCGGGAAAAACTAAAATTGGATCAGTATGTAAAGAACTCTGGAGTTGCGGGCAAAGCCTCCTATATAAGGGTATAGCCTTTAAGGAAATGATTTTGGATGTTGTCGTTGTAACTTATTGATTTTCTTGTATTCAGCAATATTATATCTTCAATCTTAAATCTTCAATTCTATATAACGGATGTTTTCTTTATTAACGGCTGTTTTTGCCGGCAGCCTGGTGATCGCCGCGGTGCTGGCCAACAAGATCATCACGGTCGGGGGGATTGTTGTCCCGGCCGGGGTGCTGGCCTATTGCGTAACCTTTGTCTGTACGGATGTGGTCAATGAAATTTGGGGCCGAAAGCGGGCCAAGCAAGTGGTCCTGTCCGGTTTCGGGGCTCTGATTGTGAGTCTGGTTCTCATCCAGCTGGCCCTGAACTGGCCGGCGGCGCCTTTCTGGAGCAATCAGGAGGCCTTTGCCCTGATCCTGGGCACCACCCCGAGAATTATCCTGGGGTCCCTGGTTGCCTATCTGGTCAGCCAGCTCCATGATGTCTGGTCCTTTGATTTCTGGAAAAAGGTGACCTCGGGTCGGCATTTGTGGCTCAGGAACAACGGCTCCACGCTTGTCTCCCAACTCCTGGACTCTGTTCTATTCATCAGCATCGCCTTTTACGGCCAACTGCCCATTATTCCTCTGATTTGGGGCCAGTGGTTGATCAAGCTGGCCATTGCGGCCCTGGATACAGTGGTGGTCTATGTCCTGGTCTGGTTCATCCGGCAACGGGAGCCTGCTGCAAGCGTGCAGGTGTAAGGCAGGTTGTCCATGACAGCTGACCAGGTCCTGCAGGTGGAGCGGCTGATCTGGAGGGGACGTGGACTGTCCAGAGTGCCATCCGGGAAGATCGTCCTCATCGATCCGGGGGTCTATCCCGGGGAACGGGTCAGAGTCAGCATCAGCAGGGAAAAAAAGGACTATCTCCAGGCCGTCTGGACTGAGATTGTGGAGCCTCTGCCGGAGCGCCGCATCCATCCCTGCCCGTCCGCCGATTTCTGCGGCGGATGCCGTTTCGGTACGCTTCCCAATCAAAGGCAGCTTTACTTCAAGCACAGGCTCTTCCGGGAAGAGCTCGAACGGGCCCTGCGCCCTTTTCCCCAGGCCATGCCGGATGCCCCTCTGGAGGTCTTTTCCAGTCCCAAGGCCTGGCGGTATCGCTGGCGGGGCCAGGTCCAGGTCCGGGCAGGCCGTCCTCATTTCAGGCGTCTGGGAAGCCGGGATCTCATACCCTTGCAGGACTGCCTGCTCTTGGCCCGTCCGCTTGGGCTCGGACTGGCTGAGGCCTGTCAGGATTTGCCGGACGGGAAGCACACCCTTGCCTGCAGCCCGCAGGATGCGCGTGTGGCCTGTGCCGGGGAGCGGCTCAGACTAAATTTGCCCCTGAAGCGGGAAGGTTTCAGCCTCAAAATCGATCCAGGGGTTTTTTTTCAGGCCAACTGGCGCTTGAATCAGGATTTGGTGCGCTATGTCACCCGGGCGCTTGCCGGTACGGAGCGGGTGGCCGACTGCTATGCCGGAGCCGGGAATTTCGCCCTGCCCCTGTGCCGTGTCGCCCAAAAGGTCCTGGCCCTGGAATCCAATCCGGAAGCGGTGGCCTGCTGCCGGGAAAGCGCGCAACAGGCCGGACTGGACAACTGCGAGGTGCGGCGGATCGATCTTGCGGGCAAGCAGCTCGGTGAAGCCTTGAGCCGGTTCAAACCGCAGGGGCTGATCCTGGATCCCCCCAGGACCGGCGGCGGCAAAACCGGCCTTTCGGCATTGAGACGCCTGCCGGGCTTGGAGCGGATGGTCTGGGTGTCCTGCGATCTGGTGAATACCTGCCGCGATCTTCAGCCGTTTCTTGAGCAGAATTGGCAGATACGAACCCTGGCCCTGTTCGACATGTTTCCCCAGACCTGGCATCTGGAAGCGGTCTTTGTGCTGGACCGGAAGCGCTGAGCAGGGAAGGGGGAAACTCGGAACGCGGAGCGGGGAACGCGGAACGCGGAACGCGGAGCTCGGAGCTCGGAACGGGGAACGGGGAACGGGGAACGTGGAACGGGGAACGGGGAACGTGGAACGGGGAAGGCGGAAGGCGGAAGGCGGAGTGCGGAAATCGGAAATCATACTGATCCAATTTTGGTTTTTGAAACAAAGACTGATAGTGATTTGATTTCAACGACAGAATCCTGAAAAAGGTAAGTTGGAGCAGTACAGAAATCGGAGCTCGGAAGGCGGATAGGGAGTGCAAAACGCGGAGTACTAAAGAGCGTAGACGAAGGAGCACAGCATGTTTGAACAGGAAATCAATCGGGTCTGGCTGAACAGTTATGATCCCAATGTGGCCTTTCATCAGGAATATGAGTCCATTCCGCTCTTTGAATTCCTGGATCGATCGGCCAGAGAGCATCCGCACAGGACCGCTGTTGCCTTTCAGAATGTGAAGATTACCTATGCCCGGCTCCAGGAACGGGTAAACACCCTGGCCGCCAATCTCGTGCAGCTCGGTTTGAAAAAAGGGGATCGGGTGGGCATCATGCTCCCCAACCTGCCCCAGACCGTGATCAGCTTCTGGGCTGTCCTCAAGGCCGGCGGGGTGGTGGTCATGACCAATCCGCTCTATATGGAAAAAGAACTCGTGCATCAGTTCACGGATTCCGAATGCCGGATACTCATTGCTCTGGATCGACTCTGGCCGCGGCTGCATGCCTTGGAGTCCAAACTGGGTCTGGAAAAACTGATTTTCACCAGCGTCGCGGACAGCCTGGCCTTTCCTTTGAATCTGCTCTACAAGCTCAAAGCCAGAAGAGAAGGCACCCTGGTCAAGGTGCCTGTGGACCGCAAAAAGGTCTATGCCTGGAAGGATGTCTTCCAGCGCGGCCTCCCGTTTGAACCGGCCAGGGTAGATCCGGCCCGGGACCTGGCCCTGCTGCAGTATACCGGGGGCACGACCGGAAAGGCCAAAGGGGTCAAACTCACCCATGAAAATGTGGCCGTCAATGTCCAGCAATGCCGGGTGGTCCTGTATGAAATCGGAACCCGGGAAGTGTTTTTATGCCTCCTGCCTTTTTTTCATGTCTACGGCCTGACCGTGTGTTTGTGCTTTCCGGCTTCCCTGGGAGCAACTATTGCCCCCTATCCCCAGTTTGTCCCCCAGGAAGTGCTCAAGGCCATTGACAAACTCAAGCCCACGATCTTTCCCTCCGCCCCGGCTGTGTTCAACACCCTGCTCGAGCAAAAAAACATCGGGCAATTCGACCTCAAATCCATCCGGATCTGTGTCACCGGCTCGGCTCCCATGCCCGTGGATTTACTGAAACGATTCAAAGAGATGACCGGAGCCGAGATCATTGAAGGCTATGGCCTGACCGAGGCCTCGCCGGTGACCCATTTCAACCCCTTGCGGGGCAAGCGCAAGATCGGCTCCATCGGTCTGCCCTTCCCGGATACAGACCCGATCATTGTGGATATTCAGACCGGAACCAGGATCCTGCCTCCGGGTGAACCCGGAGAGCTGGTCATCAAGGGGCCGCAGGTGATGCAGGGCTATCTGAACCGCCCCGATGAAAACGCTGAAGCCCTGCGCGATGGCTGGCTGTTCACCGGTGATATCGCCACCATGGATGCAGAGGGCTATTTCTTTATTGTGGACCGCAAAAAGGATCTGATCATTTCCGGCGGATTCAATGTCTATCCCCGGGAAATCGAAGAAGTCCTCCATGAGCATCCCAAGGTTCTGGATGCCGCCTGTGTAGGGATCGGGCATCAGTCCAGAGGAGAGATCATCAAGGCCTATGTGGTGCCCAAAGAGGGCCAGGTCCTGGAGAAAAGGGAGGTCGTTGCCTTCTGCCGGTCCAAATTAGCGGGATACAAGGTGCCCAGGCAGGTGGAGATCCGGGATGAGCTGCCCAAGACCATCGTGGGCAAGGTCCTGCGCCGCGATCTGAAAGAGGATGAACAGGCGGAAGGGTAGAGGGCAGAGGGCAGAGGTCAGACGTCGGACGTCGGACGTCGGACGTCGGAGGT
>CAZUMF010000106.1:0-14114 GCA_964621385.1 uncultured Desulfohalobiaceae bacterium | reverse complement strand
GGGTGGACCGATTCCGCTACCGGACCCGGTACTTCACCGACGCCGGGATCATCGGTTCCAAGGCCTTTGTGGGGGAGGTCTTTGATCAGGTCAAGCATTTGCTGACATCGAAAGATGAAAGGAAATTCACTCACGTAAGAGGTGTTGAGGGTTTGTATTCTATGAAGAGGCTGAGCACATAATTCTTGCTTGCTCCTGCTTCCATTCTGCATTACTCTGTATGCATGGTTGCAGACTCTCATGCGGGAGTATTCATCAAGAAATTTAGCATTGCAGCCGGACTGTCCCCTTTTGTATGTAATGAATGGGGTCGGGCCGCAACAAAATATGAAATATCAATAAGATTCGCGAATTTTGGCAGCTGAAACAGGTCTATTTTGAGTTTTTAAGGAATGCCATACCCAGTCTGTCCGAGGCCGGTTCTTATGATCAGCTGAGAGACAGCCACAGAGCAACGGTACACTTTCAAGACGAGGATATTTCCGTGAGCAGACAGCCTGCGGTCCATTGGGCCTGGGTCATTCTCATTGTTTGCTTTGTCAATCTGTTCATCAATTATTCCGTTCGTCTGGGCTATGGTGTTGTCCTGCCGGAGATGATCAAGGATCTTGGCTTGAGCCGAACCGGAGGCGGCTCCATCTACAACGCCTACCTGATGACCTATCTTACCCTGACCCCCTTCACCGGCTATCTCACTGATCGCCTGGGGGCCAGGCGGGTCATCTCAACCTGCGCCTGCATCCTGGGCCTGGGGGTCCTGCTAATGGGCACCGTGCAGTCCCTGCGGGCCGGCTGCCTGGCTTTTGCCGTGGTCGGAATCGGGGCCACCGGCATGTGGACCCCGGTGCTCACCGTTGTCCAGCGCTGGTTTGCCCTGAGCAGGCGGGGAATGGCCCTGGGCATCCTCTCCACGGGATACGGCCTGGGTTTTGCCTGCATGGGCTTGGTTTTTCCATTGATCGTGGCCGGCTTGAATTGGCGTTTCGCCTGGTACTTCCTGGGTGTTGGGGCCTTGATCATGGTCCTCTTCAACGCCTTTCTGCTAAGAAGCGATCCTGAATCATCCGGAACCCGCCCCTGGGGTGGATCGGACAAAAGCGCCCGGCCCGCAGCCCCCACACTGGGTGCCGACTGTGCGCGTATTCCTTTTTCTCAGGTCCTGGCCTCCAAAAACTTCTGGCTCATCGGACTTTCCTATTTTTGTATCGCCTACAGCCTCTATGGGATAACCACCTTCATGGTCGATTATGCCGAGCAGGGAATGCACATTCCACTGGCAACCGCCAGCAAGCTGGCAACCGTGCACGGCTTGAGTCAGATTGCAGGGGTATTAATCATCCTACCCTGTTCGGATATTTGGGGCCGCAAAAAAACGACCCTCCTTTCCAACGCCTGCATCGCCATGTCCATCATGGGGATCCTGCTGGCCAACTCCCAGTCCCTTCTCTTTCTTTGTGTCGGTGTCATGGCTGTATTCTACGGGGTGACCTTCCCCGTCTATGGGGCCTGTGCCGGGGACTACTTCCCCAAAAAACTGATAGGCACGGTCATTGGGGCCTGGACCCCGTTTTACGGTCTGGGGGCCATTCTGGTGCATTGGGTCAGCGGGCTGATCTTTGATGCCTCCGGCAGCTACCATCTGCCCTTTCTCATTGCCCTGGCCATGTCCGTTTTGGCCGTTGTTCTGATGGCGGCTGTTTCTCCCAGGCGGGAGGGAGGGGACAGGTGAGGGTTCTTTTTGTGGCATTTGAGATATGCCAAGACATCCCGGTATGTATTTCCTGACCAGATTCAAAGTCTATACAACTCATGAGCATTGCTGCTGATTCTCATGCACACCGGCATTTCACTTGCCCAACAGGCCGATCATGGCTACACCAAGGAGCATGAGCAGGGTCCCGCTCAGACGAATGGCCATGTTTTTCTCCTTGAACACAAGACCTCCATAGATCACGGAAATCAGTGTGTTCAGACGCTTGACCGCCAGCATGTACGCCGATTTGGCCAAGGCGATGGCCAGGTGGTGGCAAATGATCTCCAGGGCCACGCAGGTCCCGGCCAGGATTGCGGCCTTGGGCTTTGTCCACAGGCTGGAGAGCCTGGCCTGTCCCAATATGATTCCGGAGGCCACAAACAGCCCCCCTAGAGCGGGAACCATGGTCAGACCGAAGAACATGGGCGAGGAATGCAGGACTCCCATGCGCCCGAAGACCCCGCTCAAGCTGAAGATGATCGCGGTTACCAGCATACGCCAGGATCCCGGCTCACGGAAGACGGCCCGGATGGGATCTGCCAGGCCGCGGCCGCTGCCAACCTCTACGTTGAGGACGTATCCGCCGGCTGCAATGAACAGGACTCCGAGTAAACCCCATACATTCAGGACCTCCTCCAGAAGCAGATAACCGGTGAGGATGACGAAGACCGGAGTAAAAGACAAATAGGGCATGGTCAGGGACAGCGGGGAGAGCTGGATAGCTGAGTACTGGAAATACAGGGCGACGACCATGAGGGGCAGGGAAAGCCCCCAGGCCCACCAGAAGGCCGCATCCAGGGGCGGGATTTCTATGAAAGGGAGAATGCCCAGGCATATCAGCCCGGCCAAGGTCGTGGGAACCATGCCCATTTCCCAGGGCCGCAGTTCGGACAGGCCCTGCTTGGCCACAGTGGCGGCCGAGGCGTTGAAGAATGCCGTTAGCAGGGCAAGAGGGATCCAGAGCATAGACGGCAGATACTTGTTCCTGGCAAGGAGAGCGTATTTTCAGGCCCGAGCTGGTAGAGCTCAATTTGTTGAATGAGCTCATTATCAGGGGGCAAAGGCTGCTGTCAACTCAGGGCTTGCAGCTACACGGCCCTTCATCAGCTGAATCTGTTTGCATCAGGAAGGAAACCAACAGCCTACAACAAAGACCCACCAAACCACCGTGTGCGGTAAACACTTGGAGGTCAAGAAACGGACCTTGCGACATTACGGATTATCCCCAAAGGCTGACCCGAATATTGGGCAGGTGAGTCCAATGATCAGAAGAAGAAGTTCTTGCATCAGTCGAAATGGTTGTAGAGCTCTTCGTAGACCAGGTGCATATCCATGATGCCGCTGTCGCCTCTGAACAGGACATTCAGCATGGCCGCCTCCAAGATTTTTAAATCATTGACCGATTTCTATATGTCGCTGTTCCGTCATAGGCGTGTTTCTCAAAGTTTCCTCAAGGCAGTTGGACGAGATCGCGAGTAAGCTTTCTGATTGTATAATTCAACAATCGCCAATCGAAATTCGAAAATTTTACAGCATGAGTCGGGTTTCTTCGAGCATGTCTTTGAGCCCTTTTAAAAATTCAGCACCTAAAGCGCCATCAATGATCCGGTGGTCAAAGGTCAGGCTTAGAGCCAGGCGGGGCTCGGCAACAACGGCTCCGGCCCGGACCCAGGGTTTGTCGATGATACGGCCGAGGCTTTGATAGCTTTCTTTGACGCTACCCAGGCGGTCTCCCCGGACCCAGGGTTTGTCGATGATACGGCCGAGGCCCAGGATCGCGCTTTCCGGAAAGTTGTTGATTGGCGTGAACTGGTCGATATCCCAGCCCCCAGGTTGGTGATGGTGAAAGTCCCCCCTGCAGCTCATCCGGAAGGATTTTCTGTTGAGCAGCCCGTTCCGCCAGATCGTTCAGTTCAGCCGATATGGTCTGGATCGATTTGGTATCTGCATTCCGGACCTTGGGCACAAGCAGGCCTTTGCCGAAGTCCATGGCCAGACCCAGGTGGACTTGTTCCCAGATTTTGATCGCCTTTTCCTTGAGGACACTGTTGAGCATGGGATATTGGCGCAGGGCCAGAGCGCAGGCCTTGGCAATGATGGCATTGTAGGAGATTTTCGGCTGCTTCTCCGAGACCCGTGCATTGAGCAGAGCCCTGGTCTCCTGCAGGGACAGGGCCGAAGCTTCGGTATGCAGGAAGCTGGGCCTGGGAAAAGAGGCTGAGCTTCATGTTTTTGGCGGTGATCTTGCGAACGTCACGAACCTGAATGCGCTCCGCCACGCTGAGCAGCTCGGTCTCCTGGGAGGGCGAGGGAAAGTCATACATGGCCTCGCTCCGCTCCGCTTGCAAAGTCTGGAACGCCTCCTGTACATCCATGAGCACGATCCGTCCACCTGGACCGCTGCCGGCAAGGCCGCCCAGCTCGATTTCGTGTTCCCGGGCCAGCTTCTGGGCGGCAGGTGAAGCAATGACCCGCCCGTCGGTCCGGCTGGGCCGGACATCGGCTGTTCCTGTATCCGGAACGTGTGCCGGTGGCGTCTTGGCTTGGGTGGCGGGCTCGGGAGCTTTGCCTGCCTCCGGCTGGACTGCAGGATGTTTCGTTCGCAACTGTTCGAGTTCTGTCTCCTCCTCGGCAATGAATTCGATGACATCTCCAACCGCCACCCAGCTTCCCGCTACTACGACCGGATGAAATCAGCCGCTGGCCGGGGACTGTATCTCAAGGGAGACCTTGTCCGTTTCAATCAACATTTTTCTCCTGTTCCCATATGTCAGTCCCCATAAGTCACTTGAAAAACCGCCTGTCAAAGGCTCGGCCATTTCCCCGGCAGCCCGGGTCGAACATTTTGAAAGATACTCCAGTGGATTTTCATTCCTGTAAGCCATATTGAGTGCGGATTTCTTTGACATCTTTCGTGCGGTCCGCTTTGCTGTCCGCCAATGTTTCAATCCAAGTTGAGCCCGTTTCAGTCATGTATTTTTTGACAAGCGCCCTTGTGGGTGCCCAAACAATTCTCTTGAAAATGTCCGCCAAAGTAGCTATATTTTTTAGGAACACGCTCTTTGTAATCTTTTTTTGATCGCTGTAATGCTTTTTTGAGGTGCTATGACATCTGACACGAGACAGAACCGACCGGCCGGCTATGCGTTTCTCATCGAGCAATACGGATTGAGTGCTTTGCTCAACTGGCACACGTCCTCCATTAGTCCGAGGCAGAAAAATTCATCGGCTTGCTGAAGATGGCCGAGTACAGGGAATTTTGCGAGAAGCCTCTCCTGATTGACGTGCAGAAACGCATCGTCGATCCCCGTTTTCAGAATACGGACTATCGGAGCAACCAAAACTACGAAGGATTCCCGAGGGCCTGAGCGTCAAAGCAATGGGGTCACGAAATGAAGAGGACCGAAGGCTGAACTTCCTGGGAAGCCTTGTCTTCCGGACTTCCTGAGAGGTCCGGCGGCGCAGGGGCCGCCGGTATCCCAGTACGGATCCTTCAGGCTTCCTGTAAAACCTTAAGGGACAGATTCTCCACCAGGTCCTTGACCTGTTCCCGGTAGTTGAGCATGTGCGGGGTTTGGAGGTGGTCCTGCAGGGCCTGGACGCTTTCCCATTTTTCCACGACCGTGACCACATCAGGGTCCTGGACCTGCGGGGGCAGGCCGGTGTCCACATCCACAGCCGGGAAATATTCGAGGCATCCGGGCTCGCTACGCACGTTCGGAACATTGGCCTTGAAGATTTTTAGAAACTCGGCGAGTTTTCCGGGTTTGATCCGGATGGAGGCAAGGACCTGAATCATAAAAGGCTCCTTGGTTTTTTCTGTTCAGACAAGAACCCGCTGGAGCGGGGTAGCTTCAGGTTTCCCCGTCCGTCAAGGCGGCAAGCTCCTCCCTGAAAAAGCGGAGGCGCTCCAGATCCTCTTCGCTCAGGTCATCGGCCCGGCCTTTGGCTTCAATCTGCTTCTTCAGCGTCTTGAGATCCTTTTCCAGGTCAACGAGGGTGTTCATGGCCTGAACCGAGAGATCGGGACCCGGTTCCGAGACCGGAATTTCCTCCACTTCCCTGGTGGGCTTGAGGATGAGCTGTTCTTTCCATCTGGGGATATGCGCCTTCAGGCCGAGGTGATCGGTTACGGCCCGGGCCAAAGCCTGGCTGGCCTGCTCTTCGCCGTGGATGATGAAGACCTGGGGCTGGCTGGTGAAGTGGCCGAGCCAGTTCAGGAGGTCGCTTTGGTCGGCATGGGCGGAAAATCCGCCGATGGTGTAAATTTTTGAACGAACTGCGATCTGCTCGCCAAAGATTTTGATCTGCCTGGCCCCGTCCACCAAACGGCGTCCGGTGGTTCCGGCGGCCTGGAATCCCACAATGACCACGCTGCTGCCGTCCCGCCAGAGGTTGTGCTTGAAATGATGCTTGATCCGGCCCGCCGTGCCCATGCCGTTGGCGGCAATGACAATGGCCGGTCCGGCTTGTTCATTGATGGCCATGGATTCTTTGGTGCTCAGGGTGAAGTGCAGATTGGGCATGTTGAAGGGGTCGATGCCCTGCTCCACAATGGCCATGGCCTCGCTGTCGTACTGGGCTTGGTTGTTGCGGAAAATTTCCGTGGCTTTGATGGCCAGGGGGCTGTCCAGATAGATGGGGATATCGGGCAGTTGGCCGTCCCGCTGCATTTCTCCTAAAATATAGAGGAGTTCCTGGGAGCGTTCCACGGCAAAGGCCGGGATGAGGACTTTTTCCCCGCGATCCGTACTGTAGCGGACGGCCTCCAGGAGTTCCTGTTTGCTTTCCTCGAAATCCCGGTGATTGCGGTTGCCGTAGGTGGATTCTACAAACACGGCATCGGCATCTTGAATGGGGACGGGATCTTTGACGATGAGCTGATCCTTTTTGCCGATATCGCCTGAAAAAACGACTTTCAAAGGGTCCCGGCGTTCTTTGTCCTCGATATGGAGCTCCAGAATGGATGAGCCCAGGATGTGACCGGCATTGCGGAATCTGACCCGGATATCGGCATCAAGCTCGATGAAGGCCTCCCGTTTGGCCTCGGTGAACAAGGCAAGGCTCGCCTCGGCATCCTCCGTGGTGTACAGGGGGTCCACCCGGCGCAGGCCCTGCCTGGCTCTTTTTCTGGATTGCCACTCGGCCTCGGTTTCCTGGATATGGGCGGAATCCAGGAGCATGATCCAGCAGAGTTCGAGGGTCGGGCCGGTGGTCAGAATGGAGCCCTGAAATCCGTCCTTGACCAGTTTGGGAATGCGTCCGCTGTGGTCGATATGGGCATGGGTCAGCAAAAGGGTGTCGATGCCTGCGGGATCAAAGCCCCAGTCTGACCAGTTGCGTTGTTCGAGCTGCTGCCGGCCCTGATAGAGCCCGCAGTCCACTAGGAATTTTTTCCCGGATGGTGTTTCGATCAAGAAATTGGAACCGGTCACCGTTCCCACGGCGCCAAGACAGGTGATTCTGAGCATGGGTCAGCGTTTCCTTTTTCTGAGGATGTCAATGATCAACCAGAGGCCGATGCACCCGGACAAGAGAAACCCGATCAGGCCGAGGGCCGGATAACCGAAGAGCAGAGGGCGGACTCCGGTGGTGATGATCATGGAGGAGCCGATGATCAAGGCGGCGGTTAACAGGGCCAGGGTGATGCGATTGGCCACCCGGTCCAGGGTGTTGCGCAGGCCGTCCAGATTGCGATGTTCAAACCCGATGGACAGCTGATCGTTTTCCATCTTGCCCAGGATCTGATTGAAGCGGAGCGGGACTTCGCGGTTCAATTGGATGAACTTGGAAAACTCTTTGCGTATCTTGCGCTTGAGAGCGGCTGGGCTCAGTTTTTCCAGGGCGATTTTTTTGAGATAGGGTTCAGCCTCGGCGACAACGTTCAGCTCCGGGTAGAGCAGCCGCGCCGTGCCTTCAGAGGCGACAATGGCCCGGACCATGATGGCCAGATCCGATTTCATCCGGATTTTGTGCTCGAACAAGAGGTTGGTCAGGGAGTTGAGCAGCTGGCCGATGTTGATTTCAGACAGGGGCACGGAATAGTAGTCGTCCAGGATGTCCATGATGTCCCGCTGCAGTTGATCCCGCTTGATGTGGTTGGAATGATGGGAAAAAAGCAGCAGCATGTTCAGGACGATCTCGCTGTCCCGGTCCACAACCGCTTCCAATAGCGTGATTAGTTTGCCCCGGGTGTTCGGGGTGATCCTGCCCACCATGCCCCAGTCCAAGAGGGTCAAAACCTTGTTGTTTTGAATGATGATGTTGCCCGGATGGGGGTCGGCGTGGAAAAAACCGTCTTCCAGGATCTGCTTCAGGGCGGCCCGGATTCCGGTTTGAGCCAGGGCCTTCCGGTCCTCGAACGGGAGACGCATCAGGTCTTTGAGCATGGTGCCCTGGATAAGTTCCATGCACAGGACCCTGGAGGTGGAATAGTCGTTAAAGACTGCGGGCAGGGACAGATAGTCTTCATCCTTGAAGTTGGCCCTGGCCAGGCGCATGTTTCTGGCTTCCCGCTCGAAATCGAGCTCCTGGAACATGAGCCGTCTGAGTTCCTGGATCAGCTGCGGCAGATTGTAGACCGACAGGGTTTCAACCCGTTCATGGAGCTGTCTGGCCAGCCCGGCCAGGATGTCCAGATCATAGGTGATGGTTCTCTGGATTCCGGGCCGCTGCACTTTGACCGCAACCACAGAGCGGTCCTTCTTGAGGAGGGCCCGGTGGACCTGGGCCAGGGAAGCTGCAGCAATGGGGGTGGTTTCAAAATCCGCGAAAACAGTTTCCAAAGGGGCTTCGAGTTCCTTCTCGATCCGTTTCTTGATGTCCTCGAAGGCTTCCGGGGGGACGTCATCCTGGAGTTTGCTCAATTCAGCGGTCAGCTCCAGGGGGAGCAGATCAGAGCGCAGACTGAGAAGCTGCCCGAATTTGATAAAGGTCGGGCCGAGTTCTGTAATGACCAGTCTGAGCCGTTTCCAGGCGTCGAGATGGGTGTATTGGCTTTTTTTGGGGCTCAGCCGGAGAATACGTTCAGGGAGGTCGAGTCTGGAGATGAGGTCCCCGAATCCATAGGAAACCAGGGTGACGGCGATGTCTTTGAACCGGCCGAGTCTGGAGAGGGTGTGGATATCCAAATGAGTCCTACTTTGATTGGGTTTCCTGGGTCTGCTGGGCCTCATGGACATGTTTGATCAGGTTGTCTTCCACCAGATCAAGCCGCTTTTCCAGGTTGTCCACCCGGCTGAGCAGGGCCTCTAAGGAGTCTTTTTCAGCCAGATTGAAGGTGGAGGGAAGTTTGCCCAGGGATTTGGAAATCTGTTCACTGATTTCCTTGAGTTCTTTCTCGCCGTTTTCCATGAGCTCCCGGGTGTAGCGATCGGCTTCCTCGGAGGTGATTTTGCCCTGGTCCACCATTTTTTGCATGATCTCCTTGACCTTGGTCCTGGTGATGACCGCGGTCCCGAGACCGGCCAGCAGGGTTTTCTTCATGAGTTCGAACATGAGTGTTCTCCTTATGGTTTCTGGTTTCTGGATGCTGGCTTGCCACGGTGTAGCCGGAGGCGAAGCCGGGTTTCTGGATGCTGGATGTTGGACCTGTCGCGGCGAAGCAATCTTTCAAAAAGTCCGAGTGTCCAGAATTATCGTCACCGGCCCCCAGTTGGTTGAGGCAATGTCCATCTCTGCTCCAAAAACGCCGCTGTGGACCCTGCCAGGGAGGTGATGCTCCAGGTTCTTGAGAAATCGGGCGTAAAGGGCTTCGGCCACCTCCGGTTCCGCCGCCCCGGTAAATGACGGCCGCCGGCCTTTTCTGCAATCCGCATACAGGGTAAACTGGGAAATCGCCAGCACCTCGCCGCCAAGCTCCTGGAGGCTCAGGTTGGACTTGCCGTTGTGATCCGGAAAAATCCGCAGTTCCGGTATCTTGGCGATCATTTTGTGCCACTGGGCCTGCTTTGGCAATGTTGGTGAATCCCCGCGGCCAAAGCCGACATACAGCAGCAGTCCCTGCTCGATGGCCCCGACGATCTCGGCCTGGACGCTGACCGAGGCCTGTTTCACCCGTTGAAGAACGATGCGCATGCGCTTGGCCGGTCTTGTTGGTCTTTGTTGATCAAGGCCGCCCTCACGTTTCTGAATACGTGGCCCTGGAGCTCTCCTTTTCCGCAACACTCACAAAACACAGATCAACCCCAAAATTCTGCAGGGCTCCTTTGAGCTGTTCATAGATATAGCGGGCCAGGTTTTCCGAAGAGGGGTTCTGGACTTCGAACTGGGGCAGATCATTCAAGTGCCGGTGATCCAGAGTCTCAAGAATGGCATTGAGCTTGGATTTCAGTTCCTTGAAATCGATCAGAATATGGGTGTCCGGATGCAGTTGGCTGCCTTTCACTTCAGCTTCGACTGCAAAATTATGCCCGTGCAGTTCTTCGCATTTTCCCTGGTAATGGCGCAGTTGATGCGAGGAGCTGAACTGGGACTGGACCCGCAGACGGTACACAGGTCTTTTCTGAGTCATGATCTTTTTCGTATGTTTTCGGTTTTTTGGGTCTCTGTCCAGAGCTCTTTACAGGACATTGTTTATTATTTTATAGCGTTAAGGTTCAACGGCGTAATGTGGGTTCGAGATCTGGACTATTGTCTATTGGAGATAAAGGCATAGGAAATCCGCAATCCAAAATCCAAAATCCGCAATCCAAAATCCAAAATTCCCTCACTTCCCCAAAGCCTGCTTCCACTCGGCCACTTCCCGACTGAGCTCCGGGACGGGGAGCACACAGTAATCAGGCCCGAGTTGCAGACGGCACCAGCCCTGATCCAGCTGCAGGGTGATCTGCACCGGGTTTTTCCCGGGGTAGCGCTTCAGGATGACCTTGAATTGGTCCAGGGGCTTCTCCCCGAGGGCCTGATCCTGGATGTTAATGCAATAGGGCTCGTCCGCAGGAATTTCAACGTCGGCAAGGGGCGTGATCTTCTGGGCCAGAAGCTTGACCTTTTTCTGGTTGTCCTGGGCCTTGTCTCCATCGGCATCCGCCGCCACTTTGGCGGTGCAGTGCAGGGGTTGATCCAGTTGGAGCTGCGGTTTGATCCGAGCGTACAATTCCGGAAATATAGTCAGTTCACCGGTTCCGGTCAAGTCCTCGGCCTGGCAGAAGGCCATCTTTTTGCCTTTTTTGGTGACAATCTCCTTGCTTGCGGTGACCAGCAGACCGACGGTCACTTCGGTCTCATCCGGATATTCCCAGCACTGCTGCAGAGTGTTCAACTGAAGGAGCTTGATTTCCTCGCTGAAGCGCAGAAGCGGATGCCCGCTGATGAAACAGCCCAGGGATTCCTTTTCAAACTGGAGGCGCTCTTCGTCCGGCCATTCCTCGATTCCGGCTTCAGGAAGATCGAGCCCCAGGCCGCAGGTTTTTGCCGGCTGGGGATTGTCTTTCTGCATGATGCTCAAGAGCGAGAGCTGGCCGCTGTTCTGGGCCTTTTTCTTTTTCTGGGCCGTGGCCACGATTTTGTCCAGAGCCGCGGTCATGGCCGACCTGGTGCAGTGGAAACAATCCAGAGCGCCGCTTTTGATCAGGCTTTCCAGAACCCGTTTGCTGGCCTTGCGCAGGTTGATCCGCTGGCAGAGGTCAAGCAGGCTGGCATAGGGGCCGTTTTTGTCCCGTTCCCTGACAATTTCCTGAATCGCTCCCTGTCCGACGTTTTTGATGCCGGCCAGACCGAAGCGGATGTGATCGGCCTCCGCGTTGAAGGGGCTGAGACTGGTATTGATGTCCGGCGGTTTCACTTCAATGCCCATTTCCCGGCAGGCGTTCAAATAGTTCAAGACCTTGTCCGTGTCGTTGACCTCGGAGGTGATCAAGGCGGCCATGTATTCTTTGGGAAAATGGGCCTTGATGTACGCGGTCTGATAAGAGATCAGGGCATAGGCTGCGCTGTGGGATTTGTTGAAGCCATATCCGGCGAATTTTTCAATGAGATCAAAGAGATAATCGGCCATGTCCTCGGGAATTTCGTGCCGGGTGCAGCCTTCAATGAACTTGGAGCGCTGCTTGTCCATGACCCTGGCGTCTTTTTTGCCCATGGCCCGCCGCAGGATGTCGCCGTCGCCCAGGGAATAGCCGGCCAGTTCCGAGGCGATGCGCATGACCTGCTCCTGATAGAGGATTACCCCGTAGGTTTCCTTCAGAATCGGCTCCAGGCTGGGATGGGGATACTCCACGGTGATCTCGCCGTGTTTGCGGCGGATGAAATCGGAAACCATGCCGCTCTCCAGAGGACCGGGGCGGTAGAGGGCCAGAAGGGCGATGATATCTTCAAAGCAGTTGGGCTGGAGGTCCATGAGCTTGTCCCGCATCCCTGAACTTTCCAGCTGAAACACACCCTCGGTGCGTCCGGAGCAGAGCAGGGCAAAGGTCTTTGGATCATCCAGGGGCAGGGTGTCTAAATCCGGAACCTCCTTCCGGTTTTTCCGGGCCATGTCCAGGGCGTCGCTCAAGACGGTCAGGGTTTTCAAACCCAGAAAATCAAACTTGATCAAGCCGACTTTTTCCACTTTTTTCATGTCATACTGGGTGACCACTTCGCCCTTTTTCCCGAGATACAGGGGCAGGTAGTCCTGCATGGGCCGGTCGGAGATCACGATGCCGGCCGCATGGGTGGAGGCGTGCCGGCAGAGTCCTTCCAGTCTTTTGGAGATATCGATGAGCTGGGCGACCTGTTCGTCTTCCCGGCATTTTTTCTTGAGCTCGGGTTCCTGTTCCAGGGCCTTGTCAATGGTCATTTTCAGCTCATCAGGGATGAGTTTGGCGATGGTATCGGTCTGGGCAAAGCTCATGCCCAGGCTTCGACCCACATCCCTGATCGCGGCCCTGGCCTTCATGGTCCCGAAGGTGGTGATCTGGGAGACGCTTTCCTTGCCGTATTTCTGCGTGACGTAGCGGATGACCTCTTCCCGGCGATGGTAGCAGAAATCCACGTCAATATCCGGAAGGCTTTCCCGCTCCACGTTCAAGAAGCGTTCAAACAGGAGGTTGTAACGGATGGGATCGAGGTTGGTGATCTTCAGGGCGTAGGCGACCAGACTGCCCGCGGCAGAGCCCCGTCCTGGTCCCACCGGGATTCCCTGTTTTTTGGCCCAGTTGATGAAGTCCTGGACAATGAGAAAATAGCCGGCAAAACCCTTGTCGCAGATAATCTGCAGCTCATCCCGGAGCCGGTCCCAGTAGGCCTGTTCATCCTCGACATAGTCCAGTTTGTCCAGGCGGGACCGGAGCCCTTCTTCCGAGAGGTTTCTGAAGGATTGTTCCAGGCTCAGACCGTCTTTGGGTTCATACACCGGAAAGTGGTGGCGGCCCAGCTCGACCTCCAGGTTGCAGGCCTCGGCAATAACCCCGGTGTTGGCCACGGCCTGAGGACAGTGGGCAAAGGCCTGCTCCATTTCCTGCGGAGGCCGGTAGTAGAGTTCATTGGTGTTGAAACGCATCCGTTTGCTGTCCTGGACTTTGGCGTTGGTCTGGATGCAGAGCAGGATGTCGTGGGCCTGGACGTCTTCGGCGGTCAGATAGTGGCAGTCGTTGGTGGCCACCAGGGGGTGGCCGCTGGTTTCAGCGAGTTCCAGGAGCTTGCGGTTCAGCTCCTCCTGTTCGGTGATGCCGTTGGCCTGGAGTTCGAGATAGAAACGGCCGGGGAAAAAGGATTCATAGTCCCGGAGACGCTCCCGGGCCTCGTCGAATTGATTGCGCATGAGCAGGGAGGGGATTTCCCCCTTGAGGCAGGCGGATAATCCAATGATGCCGCCGCTGTAGTGCTGCAGCAGTTCCTTGTCGATCCGGGGCTTGTAGTAGAAGCCTTCCAGAAAGCCCTTGCTCACCAGTTTGATCAGGTTGTGGTAGCCTTCCTGGTCTTTGGCCAGCAGCACGAGATGATAGCCGGCATTGGAGGGCCCCCCCCCCTCTTTTTTGCTGCGATGCTCCGGAGCCACATAGACTTCACAGCCAATGATCGGTTTCAGACCGAAACTTTTGGCGGTGGTGTAAAAATCCAGGGCCCCGAAGAGATTGCCGTGATCGGTGATGGCCACGGACTGCATCCCGAACTCCACAGCCTTGGCACAGAGGTCCTTGATCTGGATGGCCCCGTCCAGGAGGCTGTATTCCGTATGACAGTGCAGATGAACGAAATCGGACATAGACTTACGGTTCAAAGCTCTTCATCAAGAGCTATAAATTTGATATATTTTGGACAAATATTTGCTTATGGTAAATTTTCAAGTCAAAAAAACTATATACATTTATTATAAAGTGTTAAGTACAGAGCTCTTTACAGGACGCGTAAATCTGAGGGATTTATTGGACATCTTGTGATA
>CAZUMF010000105.1:0-14169 GCA_964621385.1 uncultured Desulfohalobiaceae bacterium | reverse complement strand
TATCACAAAATGTCCAAAAAATCCTTCAAATTTACGCGGACTGTAAAGAGCTCTGAACTTACCTTTTTCAGGATTCTGTCGTTGAAATCAAAGGACAATCAGTCTTTGTTTCAAAAACCAAAATTGGATCAGTATATTCCCGCTCTCCCTTCCGCCTTCCGCACTCCGCGCTCCCCGTTCCGCACTCCCCGTTCTCCATTCCGCATTCGTCGTTCCGCGTTCGCCGTTCCGCATTCCGCTCTCCGCATTCGCCGTTCCGCGTTCCCCGTCCCGCGCTCGCCGTTCGCCGTTCACCGTTTTCCCCTCAACCCCCTTCATGCCGCTGCCAAAATTCAGGCAGGGTAAACACATGCTCCTGGGTGCCGTTGTGCTCCACACAGAAACTGGCGCAGGTCGCTCCCATGCGGGCGGCTTCCGCCAGATCCCGTTTTTCAGACAAGCCCTTAAGCAGGCCGGAGCGGAACGCATCCCCGCAGCCGGTAGGATCCAGGGGGTGCTGCACCTTCAAGGCCGGAACCCGCCATTTTTGATCCTTCTGCTGAATGAGCGATCCTTCTTCCCCCAGAGTGGTGACAATGGTCTGCGTTAAATCCAAAAGGCCTTTTGTATCCAGGCCGGTGGACTCCATGATCAGGCTCAGCTCATAATCATTGGCGATGAGCATAAAGGATCCCTGGATCATGGTTTTGAGCTGCTCCCCGCTGAAGGCCGGAATGTTCTGCCCCGGGTCAAAGATATAGGGCATGTCCAATTCCCGGTAGATCCGGGGATACTGCTCCATGTCCTCCAGATTGCCCGGGGAGACGATCCCCAGACCCTCCTTCTGGATCAGGGAGCGATACTCGCCATTGGTCGGGATGTTCATGGCCCCGGGGTTGAAGGCGGTGATCTGGTTGTCGGCCTGGTCGGTGGTGATGTACGCGCTGGCGCAGGGCTGGTCCGTGACCACCTTCACCCCCTGGAGATCAACATTGCGCTGCTCCAGCCACTGCCGGTAGCGCTCGAAATCCGACCCGGCCGTGGCCAGCACCACCGGAGACTCCTCCAACAGACCCAGGGAGTAGGCAATATTGCCTGCGGTGCCCCCGAATTTTTCAGACAAATCATTGACTAGAAAACAGACATTCAAAATATGCAGCTTATCCGGCAAAATATGGTTGGAAAAACGATCCGGAAAGCTCATGATTCGATCATAGGCCAGGGATCCGGAAATATAAATGTTCATCATGAAACCGTCCTCATTCTTTGTTGATTTTGCAAAATCTGAATTGCCGGCAATTCAGATTTTGCAGGCTGTCAGCAGGTCTTCCACCGCATCGGACTTTTCCCAGGTGAAATTCGGATTCTCCCGGCCGAAATGCCCGTAGCAGGAAGTATCCCGGTAGATCGGCCGCTTCAGTTTCAGACGTTCGATGATATAATAGGGTCGCAGATCAAAAATGTCGCGAACCGCTTTGGTCAGGGTGTCGTCATCCACCTGGCCTGTTTTCCGGGAGGTGACCAGCACGGAGACCGGATCGGCCATGCCGATGGCATAGGCCAGCTGCACTTCACAGACCTCGGCCAAACCGGCCGCCACCACATTTTTGGCCACATACCGGGCCATATAGGCGGCCGATCGGTCCACTTTGGACGGATCTTTTCCGGAAAACGCCCCGCCGCCGTGTCCCCCCATGCCGCCGTAGGTGTCCTGAATGATCTTGCGTCCGGTCAGCCCGCAGTCGCCCTGGGGGCCGCCCACCACAAACCGGCCCGTAGGGTTGATAAAAATCCGCAGCTTGTCATCGATGAGCTCCTGGGGCAGGATCCTGAAAATGACCTCCTCCTTGATGCCCGCCTTGAGATCTTCATAGGAGACCTTGTCGTCATGCTGGGAGGAGACCACGACATTGTCAATGCGCACCGGCCTGCCGTCGAGATATTCCAGGGCCACCTGGGTCTTGCCGTCCGGGCGCAGAAAATCGAGCACCCCTTTCTTCCGGACATAGGTCAGCCTCCGGCTCAATTTATGGGCGTAATACAGAGGCGCCGGCATCAAAGCATCGGTTTCCCGACAGGCATAGCCGAACATCATGCCCTGATCGCCGGCCCCTTGCTCTTCGGGCGATTTGCGGCTGACCCCCTGGGAGATATCCGTGGATTGCTTGTCAATGGAGGAAATCACCGCACAGGTTTCCCAGTCAAATCCCATCTCTGAGCTGTCGTAGCCGATATCCTTGACTGTCTGCCGGACAATCTGGGGCAGATCGGCGTATCCCGTGGTGGTGATCTCACCGGCCACAAACACCAGGCCGGTGGTCACCAGAGACTCGCAGGCCACCCTGGCTTCAGGGTCCTGTTCAACAAGACAGTCCAGGACAGAATCGGAGATCCGGTCCGCCACTTTGTCCGGGTGGCCCTCGGTCACTGATTCTGAAGTGAACATATACCGTCCATTGGTCGAAATCATATCTGTGCTCCTTGCTGTGACTACGGTGAAGCGGGAGAAGGCTCTCCCGACCAGACTGCCGTTGTTTGAAAAACCATGAGATACTCTTTGTAGTCCATTCCCGGGGCTTTGTCAAAAACATACGGATGAGATCCACCAATACAGCCGCCTTTGCCTGGGAACAGACAACCGGAGGCGCTTGCCCGCTCTATCAGCGAACGACCCTTCAGCAAGGCTTTACATGGTTTTGCGAATGAGCCATACTGCTGTTCACAGCACACACCAGCAATACTGGGAGTCTGCAAGCAAACACTTTTTGGATAAAGCCAAGAGATATTTTTGTTTGTATTCGGCAATATTCAATTTACAATATTCAATCGACAATATCTAGGGGGAGACTCTTTGTGCGAAACGATCAACCCGGACAAGTTACGCCTGGGCTTTGGTGTCTCGGCCGCCGTGAATCCAATGTCTATCTGCTGCAAGGAAACCGGGAGACCATGCTCATCAGTGGAGGCACGAGCTACATCCTGCCGGATGTCCTGGAACAGCTCGCCTCCTATGATCTGGATCCCGCATCCATCAGCCAGTGCCTCATCCTCCACGCCCATTTCGACCATGTGGGGATCATCCCCTACTTCAAACGGACGTATCCGCACCTGGAGATCTTCGCCCTGCAGCGGGGCTGGGACGTCCTGGGCATGGACAGGGCCATCAAGACCATCAACGAGTACAGCCGCCTGACCGCCGAACAGATGCACCTGGCCGGACGGCTGAAGGACTATGATCTGGACTGGGGGCAGGATATCACCGGAACAACGGTTCAAGAGGGCGATTCCATCGACCTGGGCGGTCGGAGCGTGCGGATCATCGAAACGCCGGGGCACTCCTCCTGCTCCCTGACCGCCTATGTCCCGGAGCTCAAGGCCCTGTTTCCCTCGGATGGCGGCGGCATTCCCTTTAAGGACGAAATCATTCCCTCGGGCAACTCCAACTACACCCGGTACCAGCAGAGTCTGCGCAAGCTCAAAGATCTGGAAACGAATATCATCTGCGCCGATCATTACGGAACCGTGACCGGGAAGGAAGCCCGCCGCTATATCCGGGACTCCATCCAAAGCGCTGACCAGTACCGCCGGCTCGTGGAAAAGGTCTATCTCCGGGAGCAGGACCAGGAAAAAACCGTGGCCCACCTGGTCAAGCAGGTCCTCGACACCCGGCCGGACTACTTCCTGCCTGAAGCGATCCTGACCGGGGTCACCCGACAGATGGTCAAGCATATCGCCAGGGAGATGGACAGCTGATTGAGGATTGAATATTGAATATTGAATATTGCTGAATATATTGATCCAATTCTGGTTTTTGAAGCAAAGACAGATTGTCCTTTGATTTCAACGACAGAATCCTGAAAAAGGTAGTTTGGAGCAGTATATTTTCCACTATAGGCTTTAAGAATAAGTTTTTGGATTTATGCCAGATAACCAGCTCTTATTCTTTGTCTAAACAATCTAAAATCCAAAATCCAAAATTCTATAGACCAAAATCATTCTCTGCAAGACTCCAAACCATGCGCCGAACACTCAGTCTGGGGATCTCCCCCTGCCCCAATGACACCTATATCTTTGCCGGGCTCATCAACCAGCACGTCGCAACAGGCGAATACGCCCTCAGACCATCGCTTTTGGACATCCAGGAGCTGAATCAGAAAGCCCTTGAGGGCGCTTTTGATCTGGTCAAGGTCAGCATTGCGGTGTATCCCCGGATTGCCGGGACCTACCGTCTCCTGCAATCCGGGGCCGCCCTGGGCCGGGGCTGCGGCCCCCTGCTCCTGGCCGCAGAAGAAACGGACCTCAAAGCCCTGCGGCTCGCCAGAATCGCTGTTCCCGGAGAATTGACCACGGCCAGGCTGCTCCTGCACAAAAACGGCTTTCACCAGGGGGAACTCGTCTCCCTGCGCTACGACCGCATCATGGAGGCCATCCGTTCCGGACAAGTGGATGCCGGGGTGATCATCCACGAGGGGCGCTTCACCTATCCGGCCTACGATCTGGTCAAGATCCTCGATCTCGGGCAGTGGTGGGAGCAGACAACCGGATTGCCCATTCCCCTGGGGGCCATTGTCCTGCGGCGCTCCCTGGGACCAGCGGCTGCCCGCTGGGCGGAACAGGGCATACAGGACAGTCTCGATTGTGCCGAGGCCCGCCCTGATCTGGTCTGGCCGTTCATCCACAGACACGCCCAGGAAATGGATGAGGCCACCATCACCGAGCACATCCAGACCTTTGTCAATCCCTTCACCCGGAACCTGGGAGCGGAAGGCCTCCGGGCCATCCAGGAACTTTTGGGCTCTCAGCCTCAATAATGACCCATATCGTGCCGGTCCTGATTTGTGTAAATTTTCCCATATCGTGCCGGGCATGAAATGAGACGTTTCGTATGAAAGGAAAATGCGAATTGACACTGGGCTGCAATCTCCAAGCCTAATTTCAGGAGACCGCCGCAGCTCGCCGCAGCATGAATCCTTGAGCAAGCCGGGGATGCTCGCAGCGCAGGATGATTGTCTGTCCGGAATGGATTTCCGAGACACGCCGGCCGTTTTCTTTTTCCAGGCCATAGGTCCCGGGCTGCACCTGCGGCCGCTGCAGACCGGGCGCCAGGATCTGCAGAGCATCAGCCTCTGACCAGCGGTGCTTGACCCGGACCACCCACCCGGACTCGCCATGCTGTTCCTGGACTTGGCCCAGGACGGGACAAGCGGGCCTGTTTTCCCCGGGGCTGAACAGGCGCCGGCGCTTTCCCGGCAGGAAAAAGCCGGTCTCCAGGGGCCGGGTGGCGGCCAGGCCGAGTTCCGCAAGATAGAGGCCGGGGCGGAACCCACCTTCCTGCAGGTCATTGAGGGCGGTGGCATAGACATCCGTGACCACCGCCAGATAGCTGCTCGTTTTCATCCGGCCTTCAATTTTCAGGGCCGTGATGCCGAGTCGGACAAACCAGGCCAGATATTTGACCAGACAGAGGTCTTCAGCCGCCAGGATCGGGCTCAGACCCGCCGATTCCTCCCCAAGCTCCCAGACAGGGCCCTGCCGGGTCTTTTCTTCCAGGGTCAGGGACAGGGGACGGTAGTCAAAGCGGCAGGGATGGGTGCACAGTCCCTGGTTGGCGGACCGCTGGTTCAAATACGCGCTCAAGTGGCAGCGGCCGGAGACCGCCATACACTGGGCCCCGTGCACAAATACCTCCAGCTCGATACCGGCCGCAGCCTCGGTAATGGACCGAATCTCCTGTGCCCGGAGTTCCCGGGCCAGATTGATCCGGCTCAGGCCCTGGTCGCGCCAGAAGCAGACCGCGGCGGCATTGCCGGTGTTGGCCTGGGTGCTGAGATGCAGCGGGACCCCGGGAAGCCGTTTCCGGGCCAGGGCCACGACCCCGGGATCCGCGACAATGAGGCCGTCCAGGGGATACCCGGACAACAGGTCCAGGGTGGCCTTGACCGCCTCCAGCTGCCTGTTCCAAGGGAGCACATTCAAGCAGAAATAGACTTTCCGGTTCCGGGCATGCACCCTGGCCAGACCTCGGCCAAGCTCCTCCCAGGAAAATCCCCGGCTCTTTCCCCGCAGATTGAGCTCGGTGCCGCCCAGATAGACAGCATCCGCACCATAGAGCAGAGCGGTTTCCAGGCGGTCCATGTCCCCGGCCGGGGCCAGAAGTTCAGGAAATTCCAGATCAGTATGCTTCATGCTTTTCCGGACTTTTGAACATTCATTTGGTTTCATATTTTTACGGACTGTTAAGGGCTCTACATCTGCACGTCTCATTGTTCAATGGCGGATGTCACCCAGAGCCCCCGGGACTGACGCCTGTGTTTCATGGCCCCGAGCAGTTCAAAGGAAAGATGGAGAGCGCCCCGGCCGGTCCCCAGGGAGACCCCGGGCCGGCCCAGGCCGTGAAAGTCCGACCCGCCGCTGACCAAAAGATCATACTTCCGGCACAGGGAACAATACAGGGCTGTCTGTTCCGGGCTGTGTTCGGAATACAAAGCCTCAACACCGTCCAGACCCGACTCTTTCAGCTCTCTGATCGCCTCTTCCAGGCCTTCCGGCGGAAGGTCCACGGAATAGGGATGGGCCAGGATCACCGTGGCCCCTTCTTCATGCAGCAAGGAAACGGCATCTGCGGGTTCGAGCTTCTCTTTGGGGACATAGGCCAGGCCCCTGGAACCGACATACCGGGCAAAGGCCTGTTCCAGATCCGGGACCACCTGCTTCTGAACGAGGAGCATCGCGATATGCACCCGCCCCACGATTCCCTCCCCGGCCAGGTCTTTGACTTCCTGTTCATCAAGCTCTATATTCAGATCCCGCAGGGCGGCAATGATTTTCTGATTGCGCTCCTGGCGGCACCTTTGCAGATACTCCAGGCTCTCCTGCAGCCGCTTCGGCCGATTTGGGAGCCACAGGCCAAGGATATGCATAAAACCCGGTAAAAAATTCACGCTCAATTCCACGCCGGGGATGACCTCCACGCCCACACGCCGGCCGGCGGCCATTGCCTCCGGCAATCCCAGTGTGGTATCGTGGTCGGTCACGGCCAGGGCCCGCAGGCCGCACCGGGCGGCTTCCTGTACCAGGGCTGCCGGAGACAGGCTCCCGTCGGAAGCCGTGCTGTGCGTATGAAGATCGATATGAGACATTCGTGCTATCACTCACGTATGCTGAAATTGGAAAAAGCAGCTGCCGGAAATGTCGATCAGGCAACACCGCAATGAATGACGACCGTCAGTATAACGACCGCATGCCGCGGGTGGAGGAACCTTTATGGCCTTGAACAAAGAGCTCTTGGACATTCTCGCCTGTCCGCAGTGCAAAGGGGATCTGGAACTCACCGCCAAGGAAGACGGTTTGATCTGCCAGGCCTGTGCCTTGGTGTATCCGATTCAGGAGGACATCCCGATCATGCTCATCGAGGAGGCTGTCAAGCTGGATCAGTGGCCGGACACGCCGAACGGGTAACCAATATGACCAGGAAAAAGCGGCCTCTGCCCCAGGACCTGCAGCTGCCCTGTGTCGGTGTGGATACGCACGCCCATCTGGACCTGGAGCCCCTGGTCTCTGAAATCGATGCCTGTCTGACACGCGCCCGCCAAAGCGGTCTCGCGGCCATCGGGAATGTCTTTCTGGGCAGTACAGCCTATACCCGCAGCAAAGACCTTTTTGCAGAGGTGCCCTGGGTTTTCTTCATTCTGGGCACTCATCCCCACGAGGCCGCCTCGGTTGATGAGGACGAACTGGAGCGCATCACCCAGGCCCTGGATTCTGATTCCAGAATCAAGGCCTTGGGCGAGATCGGACTCGATTTTTACTGGGACCGCTCTCCCCGGGACCGGCAACGGAAGGCCTTTCAGGCCCAGCTGGAACTGGCCAGATCCAAAGAGATCCCCGTGGTCATTCACTCCCGGGACGCGGAAGCAGAAACCCTGAGCATCCTGCTGGATATGGGCTTTCAGGACCGGCCGCTCCTCTGGCACTGCTTCGGCGGGGGTCCTGATGCCGCGGTGCGGATTCTCAAGCAGGGCTGGACTCTGTCCATTCCGGGGACTGTGACCTACAAAAACAATCCTGATCTGCAAGCTGCCGTGCGCACCATTCCCCTGGACCGTATGGTCCTGGAAACAGACTGCCCGTTTCTCGCCCCGGAACCCTATCGGGGCAAACGGAACGAACCCGCCTTCACTGCCTTTACCGCGCAGACCATTGCCAAGTTGCGGCACGAACCCGTCCTGCGGATCTGGGAGGAAACGGCCCGGACAGCCAGGGATTTCTTCACCATTGATCAAACTGCAGAGCTCTTCACCAAGAGTTAAAGTTTGATTTATTTTTTTGGACAACTATCTGCTTATTGTCAAATTTTAACAACATTTCAAATAATTATGTGTCAGCGTGGCCGGCGGCCACGCTGACACCTGCGATTAAAGCTACGCTGGATCAGTATCGTTGCCGGTCAAGAGCCGATTGGTTTCCGCCAGGCGTTGACTCAGATCGGTGATGATGCGCATGGCCACATCCGGGTAATCCTCAATGACCCGGGATATGGTATTGCCCGGGTAGACTTCAAGCACGGTCTCGCCTAAAGAGGTGATGGTCGCGGTGCGCGGTGCTTTGGTGACTGCGGCCATCTCCCCGAAAAATTCTCCGGGCTTGCGGATCACGGTGATCACCTTGCCCTGTTTTGACACCTCCAGACCTTCGGAGGCGGATATAATTCGATACAGTTCGGTTGTTTCCTCGTCTTCCCGAATCACGGCTTCCCCCGGACCAAAGGCCTGAATCTCCCCCGCAAAAAAAACCTCCGGCTGATCCTGACTGCCGCCCTGAGCAAACAGGTGCTGGGTGAATTCCAACTGCTGAGTGAGACTTTCCAGGGTCTGCCTGCCCAGTTGCGGGTTTGCAAACAAGACGTCAGGGATTTGATCGGCATCATAGGCCAGCAGACGGGCATCCGACTCGGCCATGGCCGTGACGCTGTAAAGCAGATGCCGGTTGTAGCAGCCCTCCAGCCCCAGGATGTGAATGGGCTCCAGATCCATCAGCTTCGTGTTTTCGGCCCACAGGCTGACCCGCCCCCCCAGGAGATGATAGACCCAATCCGTTTTGGCGCCCTGAGCAAAAATCAGGTCGCCGGCAGCAAAGGTCACGATTTTTTTCTTCATGGCAAACGCACCTCGTGCACTGGGATGTCTTGGGAAATCCCCTTGAAAAAGTCCTGCATCTCCTCCTCGCATCCGGCGGCAAAGCTCACCCTGAGGACGGCTGCATATTTATCGAGCACCGTCATCACTCCCAGATTGTCGTGGGCTTCCAGAAGAAACTTGAAATAGGCGATGTCGCTCCGTTTGATGTGGATATACCTGTGCTTGGACCTTTGAAAGCCGTTCATAAAATCCGCAATCCACAATCCGCAATCCAAAATCCAAAATCCACAATCCGCAATCCAAAATCCAAAATTTACAAGACCCTGGCCCCGTCATCCGTCACCAGGACCATATGCTCCCAGCGCACCCCGCCCCAGTCCGGATAATAGAGTCCCGGCTCAATGGTGATCACCATGCCCGGCTCCAGGCTGCCGACGCTTTTGGGACCGATGCCGGGAAATTCATGGGTTTCCAGACCGATGCCATGCCCCAGGCCGTGCGTAAAGTACTGCTCAACGCCCTGTTCCCTGAAGTATTCATGGGCCACACCATAGAGCTCCCGAAGTTCCAGGCCGGGTCGAATGGCCTGGATGGCCAATGTTTGAGCCTTTTGCACCCGCTCCAGTGTGCGTTGAAAAAAATCGGACGGCTTGGGCCCGTGCCACAGGGTCCTGGTCTGGTCGGAGCAGTAGCCCTGCAGGCGCCCCCCCATATCCACGAGCACCGGCTGTTGCTCCGCCAAAACCGCCTGCCCGGGAATGGAATGCGGCAGGGCTGCATTCGGTCCAAAGGCCACGATGCAGTCAAAGGCCAGTTCGCTGGCCCCGCGTTCCCGGAACCGGGTCTCCAGGGACCAGGACAGGGCTGATTCGGAAATCCCGGTCTGGACCAGGGAGGGCAGTTCGGCAAAAATGGCGTGGTTCAAGTCGCAGGATTCCTGCATCCGCGCGATTTCTTCCGGATGCTTGATTTTTCTGAGCTCTTCAGTCAAGCCCTTGGACGGAACCATCTCCAGACCCTTGGACAGGACCTCATAGGTCTGATAGGACATGCTGCCGGACTCGAAGCCCAGGGTGCTGATGCCTGATTTCTGGAAAAACTGGAGCAGGGTTTCGAGCTTGTCCTGCCGGTAGAGAAAGACATTCTCTTCAGGCCAGACCCGGCCGGCCGCATCCAGGTAGCGGGGGTCGGTGCACAGAATGTCCCGGTTCCGGGGACCGAGCACAAGGCAGCCTGCGCTTTCATTGCATTGCGGATCATGCAGTTCAAACCCGCTCAAGTAGTAGCGGTTGGCCGGATGGAGCACGAGATAGCCGTCCACGCCCAGCTCCTGGATCATGGGCCGTAATCGCTCCCGCCTGTCGCTGTAAACCGTGTTCATACGCTCCTTTTCTTGACAGCTGCAAACGCGTGCTTATGTTGAGCTCAGATGAAAACGCTTCATACCATAATCCAAACCGGTCACAGGGTCAATTTTCTCCGCGCCCGGAGGCCGGCCCCCCGGGCCGGGAAAAAATGGTTTTTTTTGATTGTTCACAGAAAACTCCTCCCGCTTCAATGTGGAAATTTCACTCTTCTATCTTCAATATTCAATCTTCAATTTTCAATCTTCAATCATGAAAGGGGGGATTTGTGCAGTCATCGCTTCAGGGAACAACCATCCTGGCTGTGCAAGACGAAACCGGCGTGACCATGGCCGGCGACGGCCAGGTGACCATCGGTCAGGCCGTTGTGCTCAAACACACCGCCAAAAAAGTCAGATCCATGTATAAAGATCACGTCCTTGCCGGTTTTGCCGGAGCCACGGCTGACGCCTTTACGCTGTTTGAACGATTTGAGTCCAAACTCGAGGAATACAACGGCCAGCTCCTGCGCTCCAGCGTGGAGCTGGCCAAGGAATGGCGCACCGACAAGTATCTGCGCCGCCTGGAAGCCATGCTCCTGGTGGCCGACGCCCGGACCATACTCGTGCTCAGCGGCACCGGCGACGTCATTGAGCCCGACGACGGGATCATCGGCATCGGTTCCGGCGGGGCCTATGCCCAGGCCGCGGCCAAGGCCCTGCGCAGGCACAGCGACCTGTCCGGCGAAGACATTGCAGCCAGGGCCATGGCCATTGCCGCGGAAATGTGTGTCTACACCAACGAACAACTGGTCCTCAAATCGTTAACGCGCTCGAGTCAGCAGACGGAGGAAAGAGCATGAATTCGAACCTGACCCCCAGGGAAATTGTCGAAGAACTCCAAAAATTCATTGTCGGCCAGGACGACGCCAAACGCATGATGGCCATTGCCCTGCGCAACAGATGGCGGCGGCGCCAGCTGGATCCCGAACTCAAAGAGGAAGTGGCCCCCAAGAACATCATCATGATCGGTCCCACCGGGGTGGGGAAGACCGAGATCGCCAGGCGCCTGGCCAAACTGGCCGCCTCCCCCTTTTTCAAGGTCGAAGCCACCAAATTCACTGAAGTGGGATACGTCGGCCGGGACGTTGAGTCCATGATCAGAGATCTCATGGAAATCGGGGTGAACATCGTCCGCAAGGAGGAGCTGGACAAGGTTCGGGAAAAAGCAGAAAAACTCGGTGAAGAAGCCCTCCTGGATCTCTTGCTGCCCCGGTCCTCGAAAAAAGAGGAAGAATCCCAGGCCCCCGGGACCGATGTCCAGCCCCCGGATCAGGCCGCTCCGGAAAAGCCCTCCACCCGGGAAAAATTTCGAAGCATGTGGCAGCAGGGCAAACTGGACGAGCGCCTGGTGGAAGTGGAAGTGGAAGGACCGGGGGTCCAGGTCGGCATGATGGCCATGCCCGGGATGGAAGACATGGAGATGCAGTTCCAGGACATGTTCACCAAGATGTTCCCCAAAAAGAAAAAAACCCGCAAAATGAAAGTCAAGGATGCCTACGAGCACCTGGTGCAGCAGGAAAGCGACCGCCTCATCGATCAGGACAAAGTCATCGAGCTGGCCAAGGAGCGGGTCCAGGAAAGCGGCATCATCTTCATCGACGAACTGGACAAGGTCTGCGCCAAACAGGAGAGCGGGAAACAATCCGATGTCTCCCGGGAAGGCGTGCAGAGGGACTTGCTGCCCATTGTGGAAGGCTGTGTGGTCAACACCAAGTACGGCATGATCCGCACCGACCATATCCTGTTCATCGCAGCCGGCTCCTTTCATTACGCCAAGCCCTCGGACCTCATCCCTGAACTTCAGGGGCGCTTTCCCCTGCGTGTGGAATTGTCCGCCCTCACTGAAACGGAATTCTACCGCATCCTCACCGAACCGAGAAACGCCCTCACCCTGCAGTACCAGGCCCTGTTGCACACGGAAAATGTGTGCGTTGAATTTGCGGAAGACGGACTCCGTGAAATCGCCTCCTTTGCCCGGAAAGTCAACGAAGACACTGAAAACATTGGAGCCCGCCGTTTATACACCCTTTTGGAAAAGGTCCTTCACGAACTCTCCTTTTCCGCTCCGGACCGCCAGGATGAAACCATCGTCATCGATGCCGCCTATGTCCGGGGCCAGCTCCAGGATATCCAGGAAGACCGGGATCTGAGCCGCTACATCCTCTGATTTGACTTCTCGGGCGATGGATATTATGAATCCCGATGTCCCCTGGACAGGCGTCCTTCAATTGTGCAATCACAGGGTCATCACTCCTTGGACGGTCAACAGTGCGCCGTGACCACGTCCCCGGGTGAATCTTCGTTCAACACGCTTTTCGGAGACGATATGCTTGAAATCATACGGAAAAACGCTCAATCCTGGGGTGTCAAACTCTTGTTCGGGATCATTGTCCTGGTCTTTGTCTTCTGGGGGGTGGGCAGCTTCAGAGGGAAGCAGAAAACCACCCTGGCTGTCGTCAACGATCAGGAGATCCCCGCCCGTAGCTTCATGGAGTCCTACCAGCGGCAGCTGGACGCCATGCGCCGGCAGAATCAGAATGTCGGCGCGGAGCAGCTCCGGCAAATGGATTTCAAAAAACAGGTCTTCAATCAGCTCGTGGACCAGATCCTTCTTCTCCAGGAAGCCGAAGCCATGGGCTTCGCCACCTCGCCTGCGGAAATCAGTTCCCGGATCAAGGCGCTGCCCTCGTTCCAGGACCAGGAAACGCAGCGCTTTGACGTGGACCGCTACAAGGCCCTGCTCCGGGCCAACCGGATGAGCCCGGCCCAGTTTGAGAGCGACATGGGCAGGGATATCCTGGGTCAGAAGCTGCTCGATGCCGTGTCCACGGTGATCCGGATCAGAGAACACGAGGCCAGGGATCTCTTCGCCTTTGTCAATGAAAAAGCCACCATTGAATACCTGCTGTTCGCCGACGCCGACTTTATGGATGCGGTCACCCTGACGGACGAGGCCGTGAAAGCCTACTACCAGGAGCATCAGGAGGAATTCAGAGAACCGGCCAAGATCGCCGTGGACTATCTCCTTTTGACGCCGGAAGGCTTGGCCCCGTATCAGGAGGTCAGCGACCAGGAGCTTCGCGACTACTACCGGCAAAGCAAGGATCAGTTCACCCGTCCCGAGCGGATCAAGGCCAGGCACATCCTGATCAAGCTCCCTGAAGACGCCGCTGAAGAGGAGCACAAAGCCGCCCGGCAACGCATCAACCAGGCCCGGGAACGCCTGGACCAGGGCGAAGACTTCGCCGAGCTGGCCAAGGAACTGTCCCAGGGGCCCAGTGCAGCCCAGGGGGGGGATCTCGGCTGGTTCAGCCGCGGCTCAATGGTTGAAGCCTTTGAAGATGCGGCCTTTGCCCTGCAGCCCGGAGACATCAGCCCGCCGGTCAAAACCAGGTTCGGCCTGCATCTGATCAAGGTGGAGGACAGACAAAGCGCCGGGGTTCAGCCCTTTGCCGAGGTCAAAGACAGGATCCGGAAAATCCTGGCCGAAGACAAGGCGGCCGACACCCTGGAGGACACCCTGGACCGGGCTCTGGAAATCGTCCTGAGCACCGGGGATCTCGGCAAGACCGCCCGGGAGCTTGGGCTTGAACTCCAAACGAGCGGACTGTTCTCCAGGGAAACAGGCCTTCTGGACCTCCAGCTGGA
>CAZUMF010000104.1:0-14322 GCA_964621385.1 uncultured Desulfohalobiaceae bacterium | reverse complement strand
ATGTCCAAGCCAGGGATGCAGCCGGGACCCTCAGTCAGGTCTAGACAGTCAGTGCTGTCCTGGACAATACTATGCCGGTCGTCAGCGGGATAGCCACCGATTTGACCCCGAAACAATCCAAAACCTGGACCTGGAGCGCGGATAAGGAGGCACAGTTTCGGTTTGCCATAAACCAGAGCCCAACCTGGAGTCCAAGTGGAAATTTTACAAATGTAAATACAGCCGGCAAAACAGGAGTGGACGGCACCTGGTACTTGCATGTCCAGGCCCGGAACAGCCTGGGCATTGTCAGCAAGGTCAAGACCGTGAGTGCTGTTTTGGATACTACACCGCCTCTTATCAACGGCTTAAGCAATGCCAACCAGCCCCAACAATCAGTGCAATGGTCCTGGAGCGCCAATGAAAAGGCTACGTATCGTTACACAATAGATCAAAACCAGGAATGGACTCCAAAGGGTGATTTTTCAGCGCAAAGCCAAGCCTCCAAGGCAAGCGTTGACGGGACCTGGTATCTCCATGTCCAGGCGAAGGATGAGGCCGGCAATATCGGGTCGATTCAGACGGTCAGTGCTCTCCTGGATAATACTGCCCCAGTGCTTATCGGCTTGGCGGATAATGCAACCCTGACCACGTCCAAGACCTGGTCCTGGTCAGCCTCTGAGGCATGCACCTACCGCTATGTCATTGACCAATCCGAAGATTGGACTCCACAGGGTGATTTCAAGGAAACGACAGAAGCAAGCACGTCCGGTGTGGATGGCACCTGGTATCTGCATGTCCAGGCTCAAGACCTGGCCGGGAATGTGGGTGCTGTGACGACAGTGAGCACTCTCCTGGACAGCACTTTGCCGTTAGTCAGTATTGAGCCCGCAGGGGGCAAGTATAGCACCTGTAATCCGGTTCAGATCACACTTACATCTACAGAAGCGGCTGATATTTATTATACAAAGGATGGAACGAACCCGACGACAGACTCCTTGAGCTCAGATGTTGTATACATTTCACAAAGCAGGGTCATCAAGGCGATGGCTGTGGATGCCGCCGGCAATCAGGGACAAGTGGTCACGGCCACGTTTGTGATCGACTGCCCTGATTCAGATGAGGACGGAATCAATAATGAGCTTGACCTGGATGATGATAATGACGGGCTTTCTGACCTGGAAGAAGAATTACTTGGTATGTCCAGTACCCTGCAGGATACAGATAACGATGGCCTTTTGGACCCGGACGATCCGGACCCCTTGCAGGATAATTTTTCTGTCCCACCTGAACTGGCCAAGGCCAATACTACTGAGCAGGATCCACAGCTGATCACTCTGCAGACCCTGTACCAGGATTCCTGGAGCGATGAGCCTGGGAATCCTTGTTTTTACGAGCTCACTATCCATGAACCCGGCAATTACAATCTCTTGGTCCGGCCGGTGGCCAATGCCCTGGCGGAAATCCTACCAGGACAGGGCAAAATGCTCTGTGAATTGTATACAAAAAGTGCAACAGGGGATTTAACCTATTTGCGAGGATCGGCCCTGGTTGCAGACAAACCCCAGCACGTGCGCCTGCCTTTGCTCAAGGGCACCTATCTACTCAAAGTCCAGGGCAAAGATGTATTTAATACCACGTTTGAACTCATTGCCCTGAAATCTGACAAACTCTATGATTTGCTCCTGCATACGGATTCAGAAACAGGCCTGGCTGTTCAGCCTCTGGTCATCCCTGAAGAAGGCCGCTACCGTTTTTTCATGCGTTTACACAACAGTACCCTGGGCAATGAAACTGCGCAAAACATGCTGAATGCTACGTTATATGCAGGGAAACAAGGCGTTCAGGCAGCAGAAGGCCATGTTATTCATACATTTGGGCCAGGGGTGGAGATTTGCCCCGAGTTGAACTTTCAGTCCGGGTGGGTCACCCTGCAGGTACACAGCCAGCCTGGCCACAAGGTCCGTTTTTGGGCCAAAAAGACAGGACAAAGCAGTATTCACACTGAAAGAGAGCCCAACCAGAGTTTAAGCAAAGCAGATTCCCTGCTGCCTGATCAGTCCTTGAACTCCGGTCAAGTCATAGCCCGTAACGCCACCCTGGGTCAGGGCCTGGATACAGACCTGTTTGCCTTTTTGGTGGGAAAGGAAGACGAACAGACAGAGCATTCCTTATATATTGATATCTCTATTGTTCCGGAGACCCAGCCCCAGGACTCTATCCTACGCTTAAAGCTGCTCCAGAGCTCCGGCGAGTCCTTAAAAACCCTCACTTTTACTGGGAAAAAATATAATGGACAATTGGCCAATTCGGTCCAGCCAGGCCTGTATTTTCTGAAATTTGGCAGTTACACGCAAAAACCCTTGCAGAAGACGGTGGAGTACAGCCTGCAGGTCAAGGATGTTGATGGGGTGATGTATTCCCAGCCGGAAGACCAGCAGGCCGAACAACTGATCCAGACCGATTACCTGGGGCTTTTGCAGATGATCATGTACCTGCAGGAATGGCAGGAGAACCAGACCGAGAACAAGGATATTTTGGGTAATGCCGTTATCGTCAACGGAGTGGGTGATGTCCCTGAGGATGCCCTGCACGTGGCGGCCAGGGCCTTGTCTGATTATGCCTACAAGATTTTTTATGAGCGGGGTCTGGGGCACGAGGCTATCTGGTATATGAGCGCGGATGAGCAGTGCGATTGGAACGGGGACGGGCAAAACGACGAAGTCGCGGATGTGAGTTCACTGACTGTCCAGGCCCTGGAGCAGGCCATCACGGAATGGGCTACGGGTAAGAGCAGTGTAGGTCCGCTCTTTGTCTATCTGGTGGATCATGGCGGGGATCAGGCCTTTCAGCTCTCCCAGACCAATAATGCCATCCTGTATGCCGGAACGCTTGATCAGATGCTGGATACATTTCAGGATGCGACGGGCAGGCCGGTGGTTGTGCTCATGGAGGCTTGCTATTCCGGGAGTTTTGCGGCCAAACTCAACAATGATGGGCGGCCGGACCGTGCGGTACTTTTGAGTTCCCAGGCCGGTCAAAAGAGTTATATCGAGCCCGGGGGCGCCGCCTCCTTTAGCCGCTTTGTGCTCAAGAAGCTGGGTCAGGGCCATCAATTGCAAAATGCCTTTCATCATTCCAAGCAGACAATCTGCTCGGATGCCTTTGGGTACTATGTGGAGCAGACCCCCCAGGCCAGTTTTATGGATCTGGGCGGGCAGTATCTTGGGACCGGATATTTGACGGCGGGGCAGGATCTGATTGAGGCCTCCATGACTTCCAAATTTGTGTCTGCCGAGGATAGTCAAGGGGTGTATGTCGACCCTGCAATAGAGGATCATGTGCAGCTTTCGGCCCATGTCTATTCCGTGACCGGCTTGAAGCGGGTCTGGGCCACGGTCTTGCCTCCGGATTACGAGCCCCCGCAAGTGGGGGAGGAGTTCGAGACTCCGGATCTGAGCCAATACACCGTCAATTTGGTCTACAATGCACAAAGCAATCGCTACGAAGGGAGCTATGTCTTGCCTGAGGGTGCTGTGGCGGGTGATTATGATCTGACCTATTTTCTTGAGGATGTCGAAGGGACCCTGGCTTCGAGCAAGGACATGGGGGAATCGACAGAATCTGGCACGCTGGGCTTTGGGGCCGGGTGGAACCTGGCCGGTCTGTGGCTGGAGCCTGAGGATTCAGCCTGGGAGGCGGTGCTGGACGACGCCCTGGACGATATTACCTCAGTCTGGGCCTGGGCGGGGGGAAACTGGCAGGTGGCCTTGCCCTCCATGACCGGGCAGGCAGAGGCTGATTATCTCGATACCAAAGGCTTTAGCGGATTGAGTGAGCTTTCATGCGGTCATGGTTTTTGGGTCAATGCGGTCAATGCCACCAGCGTGCAACTCAGCGGGAGTCTACCCCAGGATCAGGAGCTCAGCTTTACTCCGGGCTGGAGTCTGCTTGGGGTTAAGGGAACCAAGGCGCTTGATGCCGCATCTTTTACCCAGAATACGAGTATACTCTCGGTCTGGAAATGGTCGGAAGGGAAATGGAGCGTCAGCCTGCCCGGTGCGGAGGATAAGGGCACGGATTATGCGAAGAATAAGGGCTTCAGTGTGCTGCAAGCCATTCAGCCCGGCGAGGGGTTTTGGGTGAATTGTCAGTAGACAAAGATTCAGGTAGTGTTGCTGCATCGCTTGGGACTACTTTGCCGAGAACCAGCCCGGGGCAATGGCAAGCAATGCGCAGCCCAAACTGCACCAGATACACGAGGCCCTTCCTCAATAGACTGGTAAATTCTGGATAGTGGATCAGGCCCCCACGCACAGGGAAAAATCGGAGAGTCGCCATGGTTCAATGGACCGATCCCGCCGCCTTGACCGCTTCGAAATTCATCAACAGCACCAACCGCCACATCTTTCTGACCGGTCGGGCCGGCACCGGAAAGACCACCTTTTTGCACGACATCAAGGAGCGCACCCACAAAGACACCATTGTGGCCGCCCCCACGGCCATCGCGGCCATCAATGCCGGGGGCGTGACCCTGCACTCCCTGTTTCAACTGCCCTTTGGCGCCTTTCTGCCCTCGGAGCTGGGACCGGAGGACGCCGTCCCTGATTTCCAGTTCAATACCCCCCTGACCCTGCAGCGGCATCTCAAGATGCAGGCCGCCAAACGCAACCTGCTCAAGAAACTGGAGCTCTTGATCATTGATGAAGTGAGCATGCTCCGGGCCGATCTGCTCGATGCGGTGGACTCGGTGCTGCGCCGGGTCAGACGGCAAAATCAGGCCTTCGGAGGCGTTCAGATCCTCTTTATCGGGGATCTGCACCAGCTGCCCCCGGTGGTCAAATCGAGCGAATGGCAGATACTCAACCACTACTATACAAGTCAGTTTTTCTTTGCCTCCCAGGCCCTGCAGGAACAGCCGCCGATCCCCATTGAACTGAGCCATATCCACCGCCAGACCGATCAACAGTTTATCTCGGTCTTGAACAACCTCCGGGACCACACCCTGGGCAGGGATGACCTCGCGCTCTTGAACAGCCGCTATAGGCCCGGGTTCAGAGCCGGTCCCCAGGACGGCTTCATCTATCTGACCACGCACAACAACAAGGCGGATCGGATCAACCGGGAAGAGCTGGCAAAGCTGCCCGGCACAACCTTTGAATACAACGCTGAAATCCAGGACGCGTTTGAGGAGCGTCTCTTTCCTGTGGACCCGGTCCTGGGCTTGAAAACAAACGCCCAGGTCATGTTCATCAAAAACGATCCCAGCGGGGAACAGCGCTTTTTCAACGGCAAAATCGGGCGGGTGGAAAGCCTCAAAGCCGATGGGGTCAAAGTGGGCTTTTCCGACGGGAGTCCATCGGTCTGGGTTGAGCCCTATACCTGGGAAAACAAGCGATACACCCTGAACACGGAGACCCGGGAGATCTCGGAAAAAGTCATCGGCCGCTTTATCCACTACCCCCTGAAGCTGGCCTGGGCCATCACCGTGCACAAGAGCCAGGGCCTGACCTTTGAAAAAGCCATTGTCGACGTCTCCCAGGCCTTTGCCGCCGGCCAGATCTATGTGGCCCTCTCCAGGCTCACCTCCCTGGACGGGCTGGTGCTCACCGCCCCGCTTCAGGAGCGCATGATCCCCCAGGACCCCGCCCTGCTCACCTTTACACGGGAGCAGCAGGAGCAGCAGAATCCGGAAAAGCACCTGCCAAGCGCTGCCTTTGCCTATCTCAGCCACGTCCTTGAAGGGACCTTTGACTTCAGCCCAATCCAGTCTGAACTGCAGGCTCACCTCTTATCCTACGACAAAAAAGGCGGACAGTCCAAAAAACAGGAACACCAGGACTGGGCCCGTTCCCTGCACACCGATTTCCAGGAGGTCAAGGATGTTGGGCACCGCTTTTGCAAGGAACTCAAGCGCATCCTCCCCTCGGCCTTTGATGATACCCTGGTCCATCTCGCCGACCGGGTCAGGGCGGCCAAGGGCTATTTTGAACCCCTGTTCAACACATTTTCAAAACGCGTTCACGAGCAGGCTACTCAGGTGCAGCAGAACACACGGGGCGTCAAACAGTATCTTCGTGAACTCCAGGATCTGGAAGCCCTGTTTTACGGCCGGCTCCAGGACATTTACAAGGCCCTGGACCTGATCAGCGCCTATCAAAAAAACGAAGAACTGACCCGCAGCACGCTGCAGCGTCCGGAGCATGCCAAGGCGGTCAGCCTTGCTGCAGAGGCAAAGCCTTCGAAAAAGCCTCAAGCTCAGGACAAACCCGACACGAAACGCGTCAGCCTGGAGCTTTTCAACCAAGGCAAAAGCATCGAGACCATTGCCAGGGAGCGGTCATTGACCGTGGGCACAATCCAGAAACATCTGTCCCACTGGGTGGAGGAGGGACGCCTTGAGGTCGATCGGCTGCTGTCCAGGGAGACTCTTGAAGAAATCCAGGCAGCCTTTGCCGAACTCGAGACCACCCGGCTCCGGCCGGTGTATGAGCATCTGGATGGCAAATACGATTTTGCCGTCCTCAGATTCGTCACCGCCGCCATGAAACAACTGACTGCCCGCGAATCACGCGAATAGACGCGAATGAAGAGAGCATATTTTTTTCAGCTGCCGGTAATAAGACACCGGCAGCTGAAAACGTCTTCGCCTCAACGGCGAACAGCAGACAATCTGTGTATACCTTCAAGGCGAAGCCTTTTGGCCGGCAGCTGCTCTTATTCTGCCGGCCAAAAATTTTCTATTCGCACCCATTCGAGTGATTCGCGGGCCAAATCTTTTCTTGGCTTACGCTGGACAAAGTATTAGCGGAAGAGCACCCAATATTCAATCGTCAATAGTCAATCTACAATCTACAGGAGTTGCCCCATGATCAAGGATCTCATCTACGCAAACCGCAGCTTCCGGCGCTTTCACCAGGAGGTCCCGGTCGCACCCGAAACCCTGCGGGGCCTCGTGGATCTGGCCCGTCATTCCGCTTCAGGCGCCAATCACCAGTCCCTGAAGTACATCCTGTCCACGGCGTCCGAGACCAACGAGACGATTTTCAAGCGTCTGGCCTGGGCCGCCGCCCTCAAGGACTGGCCCGGCCCCGAACCCGGGGAGAAGCCCGCGGCCTACATTGTCATCCTGGGCGATACCTCCATCCACACTGAATTTTACTGCGATCACGGCATCGCCTGCCAGAGCATGCTTCTCGGCGCCGTGGAGCAAGGCCTGGGCGGCTGCATCCTGGGCGCCGTCAACCGGGAGGGACTGCGCAGGGACCTGCAGATTGAGGCACATCTGGACATCCTGCTGGTTCTGGCTCTGGGCAAGCCCAAGGAGGAGGTCCGGCTTGAATACATCGAATCCGGCGGGGACACCACCTACTGGCGGGACGCAGACGGGGTCCATCATGTGCCCAAGCGGCCTCTGGAGGAGATCATCCTCAAGGAATTCGCTTAACCCTCAGACGATGAGGGATCGTCCACCGCATCCGCGTCCTCGACCCAGTCCCGGGGCAGCCGTTTGCTCGCCCTGGCCCCCATGCTGCGGATGCGCTCCGCCCGGGACAGGACGTTCCCCCGGCCGGTAGAGAGTTGATTCAGGGCCTTGTCGTACTGTTCCCGGCTCTTGTCCAGGGATTTACCGACATCCTGCAGGGTGTCCACAAACCCGGCGAGCTTGTCGTAGAGCTGTCCGCTCTGTCTGGCGATCTCATGGGCGAACCGGGTCTGGTTCTCCTGCCGCCAGATGGAGGCGATGGTCCACAGGGTGGCCATCAGGGTCGTGGGGGTCGCGATCATGACCTGCCGGTCCCAGGCGAACTGAAACAGGCTTGTGTCCGTACGCAGGGCAATGGAAAAAGCGGCCTCGATGGGCATGAACATGATCACGAAATCCGGTGCGTTGAGACCTGCAGCGGCTTGGTAGTGCCTGGTGCTGAGCCCGTCCACATGGGAGCGGATGGAGCGCACCAGGTCTTTGGCGTGGGCAGCGCGCTCAGCTTCGTCCTCGGCCCCGGCATGCCGCTCATAGGCCAGGAGCGAGACCTTGGCATCGATGACCAGGTGCTTGTCCTCCGGGAGCCGGATGATCACGTCCGGCCTGAGGCGCCGGTCCCCGGCATCCGTGACCTCCAGGCCCGAACCCTGGCGATGGTATTCCTCTCCGAGGCGCAGGCCGGATTCCTCCAGGATGCGCTCCAGGATCACCTCCCCCCAGTTGCCCTGGACTTTGGAGTCGCCTTTCAAGGCCCGGGTCAGCTTGTCCGCCTCCTGGGACATCTGCAGGTTGAGACTCTCCAGCCGCCGCAGCTTCTCGGTCAGGCTTGCCGCCCGCTCCCCGGCCTGTTGGTTGGACTGCTGCACTGTGTGCTGGAACTCCCGGATGCGCTCCTGCAGCGGGTTCAGGATGCCGTCCAGATTGTGTTTGTTCTGCTCCAGAAAACGGCTGCTCTGCTGCTGCAGGATCTCGTTGGCCAGGTTCTGAAAGGCGGCGCTGAAACGATCTTCCACTGAAGTGCGCAGCTCCGCCTCCCCCTGCAGCTGCTGCCGGGCCTGATCGCGTTCGGTCCGCACCCGGGCCAGCTCGATGTCCTGCCTGGACATCTTTCTCAAGGCCGCCAGGCCTGCTGTCAGGAGTCCGATCAGGATGCCGGCCACGGCGCCCGCCGCCAGGGACAATGGGTCCAGAGAGAACAAGGTCATGCTCTGCTCACTTCAGCTGGCTGTCTTTGCTGCCGCGTCGATTGTAGCCTGTGAAGCTTGACTGCGCTGCATCCAGTTCTTCCTGGCAGCTCACGCAACAGCGCACTCCCGGAAGGGCCCGGCGCCGGGCCTCCGGGATCTCGGCCCCGCATTCCTCGCAATGGGTCAGGCTCTCGCCCTGGGGCATCCGGCTCCTGGCCCGCTGCACCTCGTCTTCAATCGAGGCATTGATCTGATCCTGCACCGCCCCGTCCCGGGACCATCCTCCGGCCATAGATTGCTCCTTGTTTCAGCGTTGCCTCCGGCAAAGCTCGTATGAAACTTGATTTTTCTTACTCCGTCACCCCGACGTAGGTATAGGTCCAGCTCTTTCAGCCTGGATTCCGGCTTCCGCCGGAATGACGGAGGAGGTGACTCGTTTTCATTGAAATTTCATACAAGCGCCCTGGAAAGCGTCTGTCTCCGCCTACCCTACCGGGAATACGGGCTGCAATCAACCGCTGTATGGATCCAGCCGGCCGTTGTGGAACCCGCACCACGTATACAGCCTCAGCAAATTTCGAAGTGAACCGGGAACTTGGTAGTTCTCCACGAATACTTGAATAATGAAAAAGACTGACCGCCCGCGAATCTCGCTTCAAACCGGAAGTTGGAATTCATTAGATTTTATGATATGACCTATACCAGGAGTTGACATCTTTTGCGGGTTATATCTGCCTTCAATACAATCTTTTCAAGATCATGCCGGGCAGAGAATACTATAAACCATTCAACGCATTTGGGGGACCATCCCGTGCTCACCCATGACAAACATCGCAGACTGTATGAATATGTGGAAGAAGCAATCGGCGTGACCATCGTCGAGGGGACCTATCAGCCCGGCGATTCCCTGCCGAACGAGGACAGCCTCTGCCGGACCTACGATGTGAGCCGCGGGGTGATCCGGGAGGCGGTCAAGGTATTGACCACCAAAGGCCTGGTGCGGCCCAAACCCAAAATCGGGACCCAGGTCCAGCCCCGCAGCCGGTGGAACCTCTTTGATGCCGATGTCCTGCAGTGGATGCTCCGGGCGGGACATCAGCTCGATTTTTTGAAAAAGGTCACCGAAGTCCGCTCCATCATCGAGTCAGAGGCCGCGAAACTCGCCGCCCAAAAGGCCACCGAGGCGGAGACTGCGAACATCCTCGATCTCGCCGCCCGCTTGAACGCCCTCCTGGAACAGGAAGCTGACTACTCCTATGAAAGCTACCTGGAGCTGGACATGCGCTTCCACCTGGCCATCCTGGACGCCTCCCACAACGAGATCCTGGCCAGCCTGGGCCACACCATGCGCCAGGCAGTGCACACGGCCCGCCAGGCCGACACCCATGACCTTGAGAAACAGCTGGACTCCATGCCCCACCACCACGCCGTGGCGAATGCCATTGCCGAACACGACCCTGACGCGGCCTACCGGGCCTCAGCCGAGATGCTCGATCTGGTCTGGCGCACCATAGACTAACGAAATTTTCGGCTCAGCGTCTAATCTGCATCAATAACTGCCCGGACCGCAGTTTTTATCTCTTCCAAGATGGACTCAGAAACCATTCCAATCTTTTGTACAAAACGTGTTGTGGAGACTGAGCGTATTTGAAAGGTATCAATAGCTGATCTCTTGGCCAGCCCGTTCCTATCATCGGGTTCAATTCGTACCAGCCAGATGGCACCCTGGAAATGTTCCTGCCATTCAGTTATAGGAACAATGACTTTGAGTGGCAGAACCCCGATCGCATCGTCACTTACGATTACGGCAGGCCGCTTCTTCTTGATTTCTGCGCCAAGTGTCGGACTTAAATTGATTTCCCAGATTTCTCCATGTTTCACAGGAAATCCTCACCATCCAAATCTGTAAACCTGGTCAATTCTTTATTTGAAGTATACTCAGAAACAAGCTCAGCCGCCTTTTCCGACATTTGCTGTTTTCTTTGTTTTTTCTTGAGCTCTTTGATCAATTTATCCAAAGCTTCCCGGACGATGCTGCTTTGATCTGTAAAACCCCACTGCCTGTAATTTTCCAAAAAGTGCTTTTGTTCGGAATCAATCGAAAATTTTTTTTGAGTCAAAAAGTGCATACCCCCTCCCTGGTTCAGGCTTCATAATACTGTCATGGCATCCAAATTTAAAAACTTAAAATAATTAAACATAATCAGGTTCGCATTAAGGAACCAAAATAGTACCCGAAATACAGCCTTCAGTCAAAATCATTTGTATACCATCCCCCTGATGTTTCTTGACTGGCCAGTGGTTCTTTGAGAGAGTTGTTCCGATTTGGGTGCTCATCCGCTATTACTTTGCTTATCATTGGGCTAAGAATCAAGCACATGAAAAAAGAATTGTGCCCACGGATAATGAAAAATCTTTATTGCTGCTGGAATAAGACCCAGCAGCAAAAGGAGTCATCGCCTGCTGGCGATACCTCCAAAAGAACTGCCTTTCTGCCATGCCGCATGGCGATGGCATTTGCTTGCCAGCCTCCATGTCCCGTGAAATTAACGGAGTTACCTGCGTAGCAGGATTTCCTGGCATTGTTTACGAAATATTAATAACTTGAGTTGGTCCAGCCCGGGTTTAAATTACAATAGGACGAATCGTTTTCGACAATTGGACGATAAAAACATTGCAATTAGACGATTTATCCTAACAGGGTCCGCCAATGTCTTGCTGGTGCCCAAGCTGGCTGATTCTATGGCCGGACGGATGGAGATTCTTCGGCTCCACCCCTTGTCGCAGGCGGAGGTGGCTCGAAAAGCTCCTGATTTTCTTAGTCGATTGTTCGTTGGTGGTTTCAAGGCTGGGCCGGTCGGGCAGCGTCTGGGTAAAGCCCTTCCCGAACGTGTGGCCGGCGGCGGTTTTCCGGCGGCCCTGGCTCGTGCCAATCAACGTCGCCGTACCGCCTGGTACCGGGATTATGGCGACACTTTGATTCAGCGAGATATTCGCGATCTGGCGCGTATCGGCGCCCTGGACGCTCTGCCGCGCCTGCTGGCGGCGGCCGCAGGGCAGACCGCGTACCTGGTGAATGTCTCCGAACTGGCGGCTCCGTTTCAGATCAGCCGCCAGACAATTCGCGAATACCTCACGCTTCTGTCGAGAATCTTCCTGCTGGACGAATTGCCGCCTTGGCACAGCAACAGAATGAAGCGGCTGGTGAAGAAACCCAAGCTGCACATGGGCGACACTGGATTAGCCTGCGCCCTGCTGGGATTGAGCGGGAATAACTTGTGGGCGGACCGCTCGCTGCTCGGACGACTCCTGGAAACATTCGTCTATCAGGAGTTGCGCCGGCACGCCAGTTGGCGGGAAGAGGCGGTAGCCTTCAGCCATTTCCGCGACAAGGATCAGGTGGAAGTGGATGTGGTGCTGGAATCGGAAGGGCGCGTGGCCGGCGTGGAGGTGAAGGCGTCTTCAACCGTGACCCGAAATGATTTCAGGGGTCTGCGTAAATTGAGGGATGCTGTGCACAAGCATTTTGCCGCCGGGGTGGTGCTTTATGATGGTGAAGCCGTGGCGGGCTTTGGAGACCGGCTCTATGCCGTACCCATCACACAGTTATGGGCAGGCGATTGATGCTCTATACCATGAACACAGATTTAAGGAGAATTCCTCTGGAACTGCATGTATCCGTTCAGGAACGTGTTGCCGCTTAAAACCCCCATTTCGGGTATGAAATGGTAAGTCTAAGCATAGGGAACAGCCTTCCATGGTGTTGTTTTCTCGATATGTGAATGACTTACACGGGTCCGACCCGGACCCAGCAGTGGATTTTTATAATCTTAAGGAGGTCCCCTTATGCCCTTAAGCCCTTATGACGACACCACCATCACCCACGCCAGATAACTTTTTGTTGACGTTTTGCTATCCCATGGTAATTTAAAAATGTTCTTGCCTATCAATGATTTCAAATTCGATGCAGAAAGAATCTAACCATAAGAAGGGCTCAAAATGGCTGAACTTTCATATTTGCAAATTTGGTACTTAAATGTTGGCCATGGTGACTGCTCCTATATTGAATTACCCAATGGAGCAAGAATGATGATTGATTGTGGTGGCACGCAAAATTGGGCCTCAAAAATATTAAAATATTATGATGTTACAAAGAAAAAGAAGCCGGTTAGGAATGGCTATGCATTAGACAAGCTTGTTATCTCACACCCTCATGGAGATCACCTTTCTGATATTGCATCGATCCATGATGAAATAGGCTTTTATTTACTCAGGGGGAATTACAAAGATTTCATTGATGATATTGATCTTAAAAACATTGATTTTAGGAAACGGAATAGTGAGGCCGTGAACAAATTCGTTGAGGTAGTAAAGAGATATACGGGTCAATATGTTACGGCAGAAGATCGGGTTGAAGGGTGCAAGCCGCTTTGTACGGTGCAGCACAAAAGGTTCCTGCCCTTTGAAAAAGGAATGGATTTAAACGAACTCTCTTGGTTTACATCATTAGAAATCGGTGGCCAAAAAGTTCTCTATACTGGCGACATGACTGCGGAAGGTGTAAAGAAAATACTTAAATCAAACAGAGCAGATGAATTTAAGGGCTTTGTCAAGGGAACAACTATTCTTAAGGTGCCCCACCACGGGAGAGAAAACGGGTGCTCAGAAGAAATGTTTGAAGTGTTTGGTGAGGAGCCGCTTCTGTGTATTGCTTCAGATAAAGTGTTGGATGAGCAGAATGAGGGCACTTCAAATATAGACTGGTATAAAGAGAGAACAAGCGTAAAGACAGTTCAAATTGATGGACAAAAACAAAAAAGGTTTGTGCTAACGACAAGAAAAGATAAAGACATTTATCTTTCGATTTCAAATAGTGGCGACATTGAAATAAAAACAAATGTGTTTAAAGATGTGCGCGAGGAGGTTTTATGATTGATCCTCAAAAAACAATCGATTTCCTCCTTAAGGAATATTCTGAAAATTACACCCATATGAGGCACTATGACAATTTATCCTATTCATATATAAAATACATTTTTACATTCGATTTAGCAGTATTGTCCGCCGGGGTCACAATTTATCACTACTTTAAGGATTCACTTGCAACAATCATAGAGCCATTGGGATATCTATTCCTTTTAGGCTCGATAATTGGCTTCTTTTTTCTTGGTCAAGCAGTACGAAATAGATCCTACTATGTTCCAGTTGCCAGGCAGATAAATCGAATACGCAAATACTTTATAGAAAAAATGGACATCGATCTTGATATGTCTGAGATGTACTGTGACCCTGCATACCCGAAATATTTTAATAAAGTTAGCACTTACTCAATTGGGTTCTATATTATTTCGTTCTTAAATTCAGTGTTGGTTTCATTGGGTATACCATGCATTTTTGTAAAATCATTAAAGCCGAATTGGTGGGCTTTTGGAATATCACTGATAATTCAAATTCTAATCTTAGTTTGTTATCTTCAGTCTAGAGAAAATAAACTTAAAGCAGATGAAGCGATTCATGGTAAAAAAAACATAAACCAAGGGCGCTCCGACATGGACGAATAGTGAAATGGGTCGCATCTTAATTATTAATTTTTAGTGAAGAAGTATAAAAGAATAGGGGTGGATAATTTACGATTAAGATGCGACCCTATGCGGTTCCTCCAGGCCCCCT
>CAZUMF010000103.1:0-14372 GCA_964621385.1 uncultured Desulfohalobiaceae bacterium | reverse complement strand
GTCCGACTTTGGAGCCAATGATAATGTTCGGGGGTTCGCCGATCAAGGTGGCTGTCCCGCCGATATTGGAAATAATCGCCTGGGAGATGACATAGAGCTTCGGATCCAGTCCCATGCCCTGGGTCAACTCGATGATGATCGGCACAATGATCAGGACCGTTGTCACGTTATCCAGAAACGCGGACATGACTGCGGTGACAATGGAAAACAGGATAAGGATCTTCAGTGGGCTGCCTCTGGTAAACTCGGCAATTTTTACGGAGATGATCGTAAAAAAGCCGGTATGCCGGAGCACCACCACAATCGTCATCATGCCCAGCAGCAGGAGAATGGTCTCGAAGTCAATAAATCCGGCCGCCTCATGCTCATTCACCACGCCAAGTATGATGAGGGTCATGACCCCGAGCATGGCCGCCACCGCCTTGTTCACCAGTTCGAAGGTTATGGCGGCATAGACCAGGAGAAAAACCAGAATAGCCAGAAACGTCGGGTTCATGATGTCCTGCGCAAGCCTCACTTTCGTGTTTGGACGAAAACTCACCTATCGCGGAGACTCTTTTCTCCTGAAGGCCTTTGCAGCCTTCCTACTGCTGCAGCTTCCATTGGCCGTTGGGCAGGCGGCAGGCCTGAGCCCGCACCTTTTCATCTCGACCGTCGATCACGGCATCGATGAGCACATCCCGGCAGATCCGCCCGCTGTGCTGGGTGGCCGGATAGGGAGTGGCCTGAAACCGGTTTTGGGTATCCGGATTGACCCAGGAATTCGTTTGGTGGGAAGGCGTGTACTCCAGGGTTTGCCCGATCTGGGAGCGGTCGTATTTATCCAGCTCATTGCCCACGGCATAGCCGAACAGAGCGCCGATACCGGCCCCGATCAGAGCGTTTTCCAGTCGATGTTCATCATCCTCCGGTCCAAGGTGGGACCCCACCAGGGCTCCGGTCAACCCGCCCAATATTCCGCCCTGCTGGGCCTTGCTGCCGCAGCCCACGAGCAGCAGTCCGACAAGAATCACAAAAAAAAGACTTTGCATTTTCATACCAATCTCCTATGCAGTCTGCTCCCATTGACTGATTGTTGGTAACCCATGTCACCGGCTTATGGATAAGCGCCTGTATTCTCCAGAATGATTGTACAAATCAACCGAGCTGTCAAGCAAAGCACGTTCCAATTCAACCAGCCTGGCAGGCGGCCTGCGTCAACTGATCATATTGCTCTGAGTACGGGCTGAGGCAAAGTTGTGTGTTCAAGACCCGGGTCATGATGGCCAGGAATTGGAATAATCAGGAAGCGGGAGGGGTATTGGCAGTTTTGGGACACCTGGAGGCCACCGCTCGCTACACCCATCTCTCCTATGCTCTGGCTACCAGAAGCCCGAGGTATAATCTCCTGGGCCTGCACCTCTGCATTGTGGGCAACTATGAGCGAAAAACTCTGCCTGAGGGTCTCCAAGAAGCTTTGGCCAATGCCTTGATCCGACTCCAGGAGAGGTATCATATCCCGAATGACCACATACTCTTTCACCGGGACGTCGGGGCCACGCTTTGTCCGGGAAAATTCATCACAAAGGAGAAGGTCAGGTCATGGTTAGGCGAGGCCGATTCCTGCCCGGATGAGCTGAAGAATCAACAGCAGGAGGTCATCAACAACGCCGGGTTTTCTGTGCATACCCTGCCGGCATCGCTTATCATCCTGGCAAGTTTGGTGACAGTGCTCACAGTTTTGGTATGGTTCATTGTGAACAGTTTAAGAAAATGTTAGTGGAGCGGCTCATCGATCAAGCCTTTTTGAAGCTTCATCAGCCAATCTTCAGCGATTCTCCCCCTGTTTTGCGTTGAGAGGGTAACCCTACCACCAGGTTCAAACTGAATGTCAGTTTTCATCATCCTGCCATCCATATAATTGCTCGAAAAAACAAGAGTTCCCATCTTAAATTTGAGACAGCTCAAGAATTTTTCAATGCTCCATTCATCCTTTGAATTATAATGATAGTGGGACACCCCGACTGGTTGTGCATCTGCATATGACATTAATCCCAAATTACTTCTGCCAGTTCTGCTTTTTTTGAAATAAGAGGCGGTCACTGATCATAGACATTGAGGTGTATTCTTTGCTTTAAAGTCTGCCTATCAGATTTTTCTGTTCAAAAAATCATCTGTGCTTTACAGCAATAGGAAGAGGTTTGCGATCTCTCGGATTCCCACAATCTACCCACCATCCTTTGCCTTGACAATCTTTTCCTATCAAATGAGTGTATGCCGTTCCTTCATAGATTCCAGCTGTGTTTTGATTCTTATAGTTTGACCAATAGTATTTATAATTATAGTATTTATAATTTTTTGGCAATAGAGATGTTTCTCCAATACCGTTTTCACATAACTGTTCCAGTTCATCTCCAGAGGGCATTCTCCATCCCCCTCCACAAACGCTCAACCTACTTACCCAATCCTTAGAGTCATACCAATCAATCACTTTTTTTCTCCCAATATATAGATACCATATAAGATATGTACTTTTATCGAGTATCGCTCCTGAAGAAAATTTATAAAAACCGTTTTCTTTTTTAACTATAGTTCCATACCGGCTATACACACTCTCCAGGCGAATCGTGACTTGCTGGTCCTGACCAGAAGACAGGCTCACCCATTGCCTGGCTGTCTCATAATCGGACTTGCTCACCTCGATCCGGTACCGCCCGTCCTCCAGCTCCATCCCGTCCCGATACCTTTGATCGCTGTTCAAAAGTCGGACCTTGGCATCGGACGGGGTGGTGCGCACAGTTAAGCGGCCAGTGCTCGGCAACTCCTTCAACTCGATGGCTACATTTAGCTTCGCACCAGCTTTCAAGTCCACCCATTGATCTGTAGTCTCATACCCCGGCTTATCCACCCGGACATGATACTCGCCAGGCTCCAATTCGATCCCATCTTGATACTTGGGCACGATGTTCATGATCCGCACCCTCGCATCCGAAGGAGTCGGATTCACATAAAGCCGGCCCACCTGACGGGCCGGCTCCAGGCGCAAGGTCGCCTTGGCAGTCTTCCCGGCTCGAACCCGGACCTGCTGGGACGCAGACACAAACCCCTCCTGCCGGGCCTGCACCCGGTAGCTATCCGGCTCCAAACCCGAGACCTTGATCGGAGCTTCGCCCTGGCGCTTGCCGTCCACATATACCACCGCCCCCTCAGGCTCGGACCAGACCAGAAGGCTGCCGGTCTTGGGCTGAGCCGGAGCCGTCTGTTGGGCGGGCAGATCGCTCCCACCGGCCAAAAAGATGAAATCTCCCCGGGAGAGCTCATAGTCGCGGATCTTGCCGTATTGGGGTGACTGGCGGGCATAGTTGGGAACCAGGTTCTGCAGATACAGGCCAAGTTCGGTGCCGCTGACATAGGAATCCTTGTTCAAATCAGCCAGTCCATGTTCAATGACATCCACAAAGGCCGGCGTGAATGTACTACTGGCTGGAACAGGCTCTCCGGCACTGCCTGCTGTGATGAACTGACGGACCGGACGTGAGGTCAGCCGGGTGATATGAGGAGGTTTCTGCGGCAGGTCTTTTTGCTTGAAGATGGTCCCGGAAAAGCAGCTGTCAAAGAGAAACAGGGCGTGCTTGGCATCCATCTGGCGGCACCAAGATACAATTTGGTTCATGTCCAGGGCCGTGCGTTTGAAGTCAACAGGATGGTCCCGCGGATCAGGCGCGTCCACAGGCACCAGATAGCCACGCTTTCCATTGTCCATGGTGTGCCCGTGCCCGGAATAAAAAAAGAGCAGTCGATTGCCTTTTGTATAGCCATAGTGGTCGATAAAATCTTCGATACCATCCTCCAGGGCTTCGGCATCAGGATCGAGGATCTTCTCTACCCGAAAGCCCTGTCCTTTCAAGGTCTGCTCCACTTTGTCCAGTTCACTGGGGATTTGTTCCAGCTTGGGCCAGCCGTTATGGTAGTCACTCACGCCGATGAGCAGGGCGTAGCTGCCGGTGTACAAGCCCACCTCCTGCCCTTGCGTCGTTGTGATGGCAATTCCCCGGCTTGCTTGCGACTGTTGAGGTGCAACACCAATGCACAACACGCAGATCAACCCCAACCAGTGCATTGTATTGATCATCCTTTTTTGTCCCATACCCTCTCCCGTGTTCTGAGTCCCCATGGAAAAGTTGCCCGTTCATGCACCAGTCGAAAACCAGCCTCCATCGCCTCGGGTGACAGGCCTATGACTTCATCGATTTTCGTCCTGCACAAGAAAATCCATGTAATTACTTGGAGTTATGACTTGCGTGGTGTGATTTGGGTACGCCTTGAGAAATGTTTTGGAAAAACGTGCTTTCCTTCCTGGGTTCCATTTGAATTCAAAGGCTGACAGAATGCCGTCAGCTTCTTCAAGATAATCGATTTCCTGCTGTTGTTTGGTACGCCAGAAAAATTGAGCGGCCTGTTTGTGATTGGCATACAGTTGCTTGGTTCGTTCGCTGACAAGGAAATTTTCCCACAGTGCGCCGATGTCCACGCGTGTTTGTGGTGGTGAAAAATTGGCAATGAGCGCATTGCGGATGCCGTTGTCATAAAAATAGACCTTCCTGCTCCGCTTGAGCTCGTTGCGGACATTACGGCTGAAAGACCGCAGGCGGAAGAGGACAAAGGATTTTTCCAACAGATTCAAGTAGCGCTGCACAGTGGCGGAGTCCACCTGGATCATCTGGGCCAGCTCATTGTAGGAGACTTCGGCGGTAATCTGAAGAGCCAGGGCTTCCAGCAGCTTTTCAATGATCTCTGGTTTGCGGATTTGTTGAAAGGTAAAGATATCCTTGTATAAATAGCTGCTGGTCAGGTTGGAGAGGATCTCCCGCTCCTCACCCGGATTGATGACAACATCCGGATACATCCCGTAAACGAGTCGCTGTTCCAATAACCTGCGTTCTTCCAGCCATCCATGATACCCAGCCAGTTCGTGTGTACTCATAGGCAGCAAACGGTATTCCCATTTTCGCCCGGTGAGCGGTTCGTTGATTTCATCGGCGAATTCAAGAGCTGAAGATCCAGTGGCAAGAAGCTGAATATTCGGAAAAGTGTCAATAATGAGCTTCATGGTCAGCCCAATGTTTTTCACCCGCTGGGCTTCATCGATCATAATGATCTTCGCATTTCCTATCAGGTGCTTCAACGCAGATGATGTTGCCCCTGTCAGCAGGCCGCGGATATCCGGCTCATCACAATTCAGGTACAGGACCTTGTGTTCGGCCTCGCCTTCTATGGCTCGAAGCAGGGTTGTTTTGCCGGATTGCCTGGGGCCGGTCACCAGGATGGCCTTGCCCCGGAACATTTTTTGCTCAAGCACTGCGTGCAGTTGTCTAGGGATCATGAGTGAAAGTCTATTTGAAGATTATATTCGTAAAAAGTTATGACCAATATAGCTTATAAGCACAACAAGTCAAACTTCTCGTGGTCGGGAAGATCCGGCACCCTGATTTTGCATGCAGCGCTCTTTCATATCCACTTGCTTTCAGTTCAATCCCCTGCCACCCGAATAACACAGGGCCTGAGGCTCGGAGAGCCTCGGCCTACGGGGCTAACTCTCACATGCACGCACGACCTCCAGTAGGGCGGCTCTCTCCGAGAGCCAGCCCAAGGGGATTGACGATATGCTCCCAGATATCGCTTTTCAAGCACCTCCTGCCAACCCGCCGCTCTGCAGGGCCTGCCTCTCGGAGAGAGGCGGCCTACTGGTGCCAAATCCCACATTTGGAAATCCACCCGCCCATTCGCCGGCGCTGCCGCTGCCTCCCTGCCTTTCTTCTTCTTTTCTGTCTTCTTTCTTACCGACCACTGACTTCCGTCGTCCGACCTCCGTCTTCTGTCCTCTTCCTGATCTCTGACTCCTGACCACTGTTCCCTCTCTTCCGTCCTCCGTCCTCTGTCCTCTGTCCTCTGTCTTCTTGCTGATCTCTGACCTCTGACCACTGATCTCTGTTCCTCACCGGACTTGGGGGAAGCAGAGCCGGAACCCGAGGCTGTTGCTCGTGCACCCGGGATCGTCCCCGCCGCGATTGGCTGCCCGCACGCCCCTCGGATCGCTGTACCAGCTTCCGCCGCGGATCACGCGGAAGGAGCTACCAGAGGTAATCACAGGATTGTTCCTGAAGTGACGGGAATAACCATCATCGTCATATACATCCCGACACCACTCCCAGACATTGCCGGACATATCATACAAGCCAAGACCGTTGGGAGACTTGGTCCCAACTCGATGCGTCCTGTCTCCACTGTTGCTGTTATACCAGGCAACTCGACTCACATCATCACCCCCGGCATACTTCTCCAGCTTCCCACCGCTTCGGGCTGCATACTCCCACTCCGCCTCCGTGGGCAATCGGATCTCTTTCCCAGTCTTCCGAGACAGCCATTCAGCAAAAGCCACAGCCCCATGCCAACTGACCTCTACCATGGGCTGATTCCCGGCCTGACCGAATTTGCTCCGGGATAGCACATAGGATCCTCCCTTCCTGACAGGGCAGTCGTCATCATCCCAATCCACACCTGAAGTCTGGTCGGTGGCCTGCAGAAACGTCCGGTACTCATCAATTGTCACCTCATGTTTCCCCATCCAGAAACCATCCACACATACCTCGTGCTCTGGGAACTCGTCATCATAGCAGTCAGAGGTCCAGCTCCCGCAGCCCATCTCATAGCATCCCCCAGGCACCCAAACAAACTCCATTCCGGTCACAGGCTCGGTCCAGAGTTCGCCGGGGCGGGGGCCGGAGGCTATCGGCTCCAAACCTATCTTGATCTGCTTATCCTGGCCAGGAGACAAGCTCAGCCACTGGGTGACTGTTTCATGCCCGGATTTGGCAACCTCGACCTGATACCGCCCGGCATCCAGCTCCATCCCGTCACGGTATCCTTTATCACTGTTCAACAGACGGACCCTGGCATCGGAAGGGGTGGCGCGCACAGTCAAGCGGCCGGTGCTCGGCAACTCCTTCAGTTCGATAGTCACATCCAGCTTCTCACCTGCCGCAACATCCACCCATTGATCTTTCGTCTTAAACCCCGGCTTGTCTACCCGGACATGATATTCACCCGGCTTCAACTCAATCCCGTCATGATATTTGGGCACAATGTTCATGATACGAACCCGGGCGTCGGAAGGCGTTGGATTGACATATAAACGACCAACCTCTTTGACCGGGGGAAGTCGCAGCGTAATCTCGGTCGTTTCACCCCCGGCCACCCGGACCGGACGGGACTCGGAAATATATTTCTCCTTTCTCGCCTCCACCCGGTAGGTATCAGGCTTCAGCCCTGAAACTTTCACCGGGGCCTGGCCCTGGCGCCTGCCCTCGACATACACCACCGCGCCCTCAGGCTCGGTCCAGACAAGAAGGCTGCCGGTCTCAGGCGGAGCCGTCTGGGAAGTAGGCACGTCGCTGCCTCCGGCCAGGTAATATTTGCGGGCCGGGGTCGAGGAAATCCAGGGAACCTGCTGGTTATTGGTCTCCTGCATGACCTCCAGGCCGGTCTCCATGAAGACCTCCTGAACCGGCAGGTTGGAACGTTTGAGGTTGGCCAGCAGATGTTTGGTGTAGATTCCATTTCGGCCCCTGCCGTCTGCAGCCGTTGCCCCAGGGGAAGTGGCGTAGGCAATGATCGAGCCGATGGGCGCATCCATCTGGGCCAGGCCCTGTTTATTGGTCCGGAAGCTTCGCTTGAATGGATTGTCCCGGCAGGCGTCCAGGATGACGATGTTCAGTTTGTTGTCTGCTTCCTCCATCTTGCCCAGGACCCGGCCGGCATGGACCGCCTCGAATTCCACGTCCGACTCGGATTTTACGACCGCCCCGACCGGAATAAGAAAGTTGCGTCCGGAAATCTGCATCCCGTGCCCGGCATAATAGAAAATCTATCCTTTTTTTTCTCGTTTTTTCTGCGGATTGTCAAATCCCGGTCACAGGCATTGGATTCCAGTGCCGGCGTTCCAATTTACGACCAGCTTTTTTCTTATTCGCCCCACCTACTGTTTGAAAAAGAATGGGACGTTATAATCAAGGCACTGGTTTTGATGTTCAGGGCATAGCTCCTGAACATGAGCCTCGGCTTCTCCGACGACGAACACCCAGTCAATGGACTTTCGAATCAGCCTCTGAGTGGGGAGCGAAGGGGTTGACAGGAGTTGAACCAGTGAAGAGCAGGAGTTTTGATTCAGCCTGGAGGGTGTTAGTTTGAACAATCTCGGCTTCAAGGCAAATTTCAGTATACTTGCATCCTCCTGAAGCCGTCTTTCTGAAAATGATTTTACAGGATGATTCTTGTATCCAAAAATCATTTGAGATGACAACCAAGACTGAGACATCCTCCCTGATGGTAGGGAAGAGGATGCAGAATCTGAACCAGTATATTCACCTAGAGCGTACGATCCTCATCACGGACGAACGGGTTGGTGCACTGCATGCCCCTTTGTTACCCGACATACCCACCATTTCCATAGGACAAGGTGAGACAAACAAGACAATGGAAACCTTGATCAATCTCTACGGGAGACTCATGGAGCTGAAGGTCGACCGAAGTTATTTTTTGGTGGGTGTTGGGGGTGGGATCGTCTGTGATGTGGCCGGCTTCGTAGCGTCGACGTTTCTGCGCGGCCTTCGCTTTGGGCTGGTTCCCACCACGCTCCTGGTACAGGTCGATGCAAGTGTGGGCGGGAAGAACGGCGTCAACCTGGACGGCTACAAGAACATGGTCGGAGTTATTCATCAGCCGGAGTTCGTGCTCTGTGATTTGCACTTGCTTCAGACCCTGGATACCAAGGCAATGGGTTGCGGATTGGCCGAAATCGTCAAGCATGCCGCCATAGCCGATCCATTCCTGTTCACATTTCTGGAGACCCATGCCTAGGCTGCCATGGACCTGGATCTTCAAATCCTGGAACAGCTGGTCCTAACTTCGTTGCACATTAAATCCAAGATCGTTATCCAGGATGAACAGGAGCAAGGAGAACGTAGAAAGCTCAACTTCGGGCACACGATGGGGCACGCCATAGAAAAGACGATTGGCCTGCCCCACGGAGAGGCTGTCAGCCTTGGGATGGTTTTCTCAGCTGCTATGTCCGAAAAGATGGGGTTGTTCCATTATGAAGAGAACCAGCGCTTGGTCAGGCTTTTGAACCGTCTGAAGCTGCCAACGCAGCTGAACAGGGCACCGGGGCTGAGTGAGGTCATCACACAGGATAAGAAACGACAGGGGGATCAGGTCCATTTTGTGCTGCTTCAGGGTCTGGGCCGGGCTTGTGGTACAATGGATTGCATTGGAGGATCTCAAACAGGCAATGACAGAGTTAACACCAGAGAGAGGCTGAGATTCTGAAGCCAATAGGTGAAACGAGAGCATTTGTTCAAGAGATCTCCATGTCAGGATAGAGCTTTTTCGCACATTCAGGACAAATACCATGTGAGAAATGTGCTTCCGAGTGGTTTTGGATGTAAGTCTCGATCCGGTTCCAATATCCTTGATCGTCACGAATTTTGTTCCATATTGTATCCTGTATCCCTTCACACTGCAAGCTGAGCATCCCCCGAATGACCTGCATGTTGTTCTGGGTTCTGTGGTACAATTCCCGCACAAGGGCTTCCCGCTCTTTGAGTGCAGAGGTGAGGGTTTCCTCGAACTCCTTCCGCTCGGTGATGTCCGTGGCGATCCCGACCAGAGCCGAGATCTCCCCGTTGTCGGCATAGACAGCTTGTTTACGGTCCTGAAGCCAGCGGGTGCTCCCGTCCGGACGGACAATGCGGTACTCGGTTTCGCTCTGGCCTCGGCCAAGGACCTCCCGGCCTGAGGCCTCGGCCCGGTCCCGGTCCTCTGGATGGACTGCCAGCAGCCAGAAAGCCGGACTGATCTGCATCTCTTGTCTGGTGAGTCCGTAGATCCGTTCGGCCTCCGGATTGATAAGGGACAATTCCGAGCCGTCGGCTGATGAAAACCAGATGACAGCTCGAATGGTCTCAAACAGGGTCTTGAATCGCGTCTCACTGGTCCTCAGGGAAACTTCGATGTGCCTGCGCTGCTCGACTTCGCGCTGCATCTGCTGATTGAGGCGGTTCAGTCTGATCAGGACAAGAAACATGATGCAGGTACCGGACAAGGTAGTAAAGGCGATGGTGATGAGATGAGACTGCCAGAGGGTGATCTGGGGCAGTAACAGCTGTTTGGCCCATTCGTAGCAGCTCATGATGCTCGCCAGAGCCAAGGCAAACCAGCATATTCTCAAAAGCATACTGTGGTCCTGTTTCATTTCCAAATTCGTCCAATTGGTACACATTGGAACAGAGAGTCGTGTCCGGGCGAAAAAGGAGACTGTTCTTTCCTGTAAACAGAAGTTCATATTTCTGGTGTTTGTGCACAAGACAAGGCATATGCTCTGGAGTCGGTCGGTCTGAAATAGCCTGGGGCAGGGTCAGGCCCCCCCTTCACCTCGATTTCCGTCTTCAGCTTCAAAAGGGCCTGGTTGTGCACGTGAGAAACACGCCTCTCGGGCAAATCGAGAACCTCAGCAATTTCTTTCTCGGTAAACTCCTCAAGGTAGAACAGACCCAGGACCAGGCGCTCCTGTTGCGAGAGCCGGTCCAACCCTACTGCCAATACCCTGAACAAAAGTTCCCTGGTGGATTCGGAACTCCCGGCCGTCGAGATGAGCCTGCCAAGCGACCCATTTTTGGCGGTGTCCACGGTAATGAACGAGGGGTTTGCAGAAGGCATCCGATGCATAGCAACTCCAGGCAGGTGAATGTGTCTTCGCATGTAACATGTTGAAGAAATGGAGAATCAGGTTGCCGCAGGTGAAACTCTCTTCTCATTGAATGCGAACAGGGTTCAATAAAGGCAGAGACAGCAGCCCAGTGTCAGCCAACCTCTGGGGAATAACTTTGCAAAAAACGTGCCAAGATGCGAAAAAATGGCGAACCTTCAAAAGCTGCGAAACACTCCGATTTGGTCCTGTTGAGGCCATGACAGGGGCTGTGCTGTTTTCAACCAGCAAAAGGGAGGAAGGTCTGGTGGAGGCTTGATATCCTTAGGGTTCCCGGGGTTGGCCTGGAATGCGACAGGTGGACGATTCAGAACACGCCGGGACAGATCGGCCTCGGGGATACCCACCCCCTCGTCTGCAACCTCGGGGATCGAGACATCCCGGCCGTTCAAAGCTGATCCTGTCTTTGCCGTTGGCGTGATATTTCATCTTGCAGGTCTCGGAATCAGCCTGCCGGCAGGAAAAGGCCTCCTGGCAGGGTCTGCCCAGGGCCTCCTGGAAGGACGTCCCGAAATAGGCTGTAGTGGCCTGGTTCATGGCCTGCAGCCGCAGGGAGGCATCCAGCAGGAACAAGGGATCTGAAATGCCGTCAAACACCGACTGGAGCAGGGCACGGCTCCTTTGCAGGCGGGCTTCCGAAACCTTTTTTTCTGTGATATTCAACTCAATGCCGCCACCCAAATCTGAACGTCCAGAACGCTTGATCAGGAACTTGCGAAATTTCATATAGTGCTCCCGGCCTCATTGTCATGGGTGAGTGATTTCCAGAATTACAGGGCCGCTCTGAAAAAGACTGAGGTCGTCGGCTTCCATAACGCGAGCGGTTTCCAGGGGAAGCCTCTTTTTCAGTATACTTGCATCCTCCGGAAGTGAATTTTCAGAAAATTGAGTTAATTGATGATTTCGGTAGCCTGAACCGTTCTATAGCTGGCAGGGCAGGGCTTCCTCGATCTCGATCAGGGACATGGGCTGGATTACGGCCCGACCAAGGCCTTGCAGAAGAACAAGGTGAAGAGTGTCTCCTTCCCGCTTCTTGTCCCTGAACATGGCCTGGAGAAGATCCTTGGGCACAAGACCGAGGGGTTCCAGCCTTGTGGGGAGCCGAAAGGCCTGGAGCAGGGAGATCAGCCTGAAGTGTTCCGTCTCGGACAGCAGACCTCTTTGCACAGACATGGCCGCGGCCGTGACCATGCCCAGGCTGACGGCCTGGCCATGGGGGAGGCCCACCAGTTTCTCCAGGGCGTGGCCGAAGGTGTGGCCGAAATTGAGGATGCGCCGCTTCCCTTTCTCTTTTTCGTCTGTGTTGACGACACCGGACTTGATCCGGATCGAGTCCGCGACCACCCTTTCCAGGGCGGGGCGGTCCCGGTTGAGCAGGGCGCTGGTTGTGTTTTCCAGAAATACAAAGAGCCGACTATCGGCTAGTGCCGCGTGCTTGACGATCTCGGCCAGTCCGCACTCCAGTTCCTTGTCCGGTAGGGAGGCCAAGACATCCAGATCGCAGAGGACCAGCTCCGGCTGGTTGAACAGACCGATCATGTTCTTGTAGCCGTCCAGGTTGAGGCCGTTTTTGCCCCCGACGCTGGCGTCCACCTGGGCCAGGAGGGTGGTGGGCGCGAAGGCGAACCTGATCCCACGCATGTAGGTCGAGGCTACGAAGCCGGCCAAGTCGCAGACAACCCCTCCGCCGATCCCAATGAGCAGGCTGCTACGGTCTGCATTGCAGGCGATCATCTCCCGGTAGATGCGGGCGGCGCCTTCCAGAGTCTTGGAGGCCTCACCCGGAGAGATGGTGATGAGCGGTCCCGCAGGAAAGAGATGGCCATAGAGGCCGGCCACGGTCTCATCACTGACTAGAATCAGGTTCTCTGCCCTGAGGCTGGACTGCAGATCCCGGAGGCCGCCTCCGATCATGATGTCCGAAGTCCCGGCAGACCCGCGGATATGGATGTGCTGCATGGCTCCTCCCTCTACCACATTCATGAGTGCAGGCATTTCTCAGGCCGCCAGAAGAGTGCTGCTGAGGATCTTCTTATGGGTGGAGCGCAAAAGCTCGGCCGTGGTTTCCCAGGACATGCATTCGTCGGTGATGGATACCCCGTAGCGCAGGGCGGAAGTATCTCCCTGATACTTCTGATTGCCTTCATGAATGTAGCTCTCCAGCATCAGCCCGAAGACGGCCTGGTTGCCGGAAAGGATCTGTTCGATGACGTTTCGGAAGACATTGGCCTGTCCCTGGTGCTTCTTGCGGGAGTTGGCGTGGGAGCAGTCAACGATCACGCCTTCGGGCAAGCCTTTTTCGATCAGCTTGAGCCGGGCCTCCTCGATGCTGATGGGATCGTAGTTGGGCCTCTGTCCCCCCCTGAGCACGATGTGGCCGTTGGGATTCCCCCGGGTGTTCACGATGCTGGTCCTGCCCTCCTGGTCGATCCCCAGAAAGCATTGGGAGGACCGGGCCGCGAGCATGGCGTTGACGGCGGTGGACAGGTTGCCCTCGGTGGTGTTCTTGAATCCGACCGGCATGGAGAGGCCACTGGCCATCTGGCGATGGGTTTGGGATTCGGTGGTTCTGGCTCCGATGGCTGCCCAGCTGACCAGGTCGGCGATATACTGGGGGATGACCGGTTCCAGCATTTCCGTGGCAACCGGAAGGCCGAGTTCGTTGATCCGGAGCAGGAGTTTTCTGGCCCTAAAGAGTCCTGTCTCCATATCATAACTGTTGTCCAGGTGAGGGTCGTTGATCAGTCCTTTCCAGCCCACCGTGGTCCGTGGTTTTTCAAAGTAGGCCCGCATGACCAGAAAAAGGGTTTCCCCAACTTCGTCCTGGAGGCGGGCCAGACGCCGGGCATAATCCAGGGCGGCTTGTTCGTCGTGGATTGAGCAGGGTCCGGTGATGACCAGGACCCTGTTGTCGGTATGAGACAGGATTTGCTCGATGGTCTTTCGTCCCTGTTCCACCGTCCTGGATGCCTGCAGGCTGACTGGAAGCTTGCTTTTCAGCTGTCTCGGGGTGATCATTTCCTTGTACTCCTTGATGCGTACGTCGTCGGTCGATGGCATATTCCTTTCCTCCCTGGGCTGCGGTTGACGAAAAAAAGTGCCGCCATCACGGGTCCCGGCGACGTCTGCAGGAACTTCGAAGATGGTCATTTCCTCCTCCTGGTTGCAAGCAAAAAGGCCGTGAAGGGTTCATCCCCCCACGGCCTTGGCATGAAAAAAGCCGTGGGAGCTTGGGTCTGCCCACGGCTTTTCGCTTCGGTCAAAGTTTGTTGTCAGCGAACCATAGGCGGACGTATCCCTTTATAAAAATAAAAAAAGCTAAAATAAAAGGACCAGGTGCCTGCCGGACGGTTCATCATGATCATACATCCTCTGTTTGGTGTGCGTAAGGAACGTTACGACTCCGGGGACGGAGCTGTCAAGTGCTTTTTTTAAAAACCCAAAAATGCCTATTCGTGCCTGTCCCTATTTTCTCTCTATTTTCTTTTGCTAGTCACCATTTGCTATTGGTGGGTGAAAAAAATGAAAGGCCGCTTGTTTCCCTTGAATGCGGGAAAATAAGCGGCCTTTG
>CAZUMF010000102.1:8163-14373 GCA_964621385.1 uncultured Desulfohalobiaceae bacterium | reverse complement strand
TATCACAAAATGTCCAAAAAATCTTTCAAATTTACGCTTCCTGTAAAGAGCTCTGTTTTTTGGACAACTATCTGCTTATGGTAAATTCGAAGCACGAAACCCGAAATTCGAAACAAGCACGAAATTCAAATTTCGGATTTCGATATTCGAATTTCGGATTTACAGGCCGCGGGTCAGAGCCCACCTTCCCTTGGTTTGCGATGAGACTGGTAGAGAATACGTCACCGAACTTATGAATCAGTGCGCTTACGGTCTGTGCACAACACATCGGTTCCGGCCCGCTTGTTTGGCTTGATACATCGCCGCGTCAGCCCGGCGCAGGAGTTCGTTCTTCGAGAGGCTGCTCTCAGCAGAAAAAGCCGTCAAGCCGACGCTCATGCTTATGGAAATGTTTTGTCCTTCATAGCTGATGGCGAGCCGGGACATCCCACGCCGCAACTTGTCCAAAATCTGGAATCCGTTTTCAATGGACGTCTGCGTAAGAATGAACACGAACTCCTCTCCGCCGTATCTGGCGACAACATCCGATTTCCTGACGTTTTCCAGAAAATAGCGGCTCACCTCCTGCAGGACGTGGTCCCCGGCGAGGTGTCCGTAGGTGTCATTGACGGTTTTGAAGGTATCCAGATCCGCCAGAGCCAGAATTCCGTGACGGCCATAGCGATGGGAGCAGGAGAGTTCCCGGTCCAGGATGTCTTGAAAACTTTGAAAGTTATTGAGCTTGGTCAAGCCGTCCTGGGTGGCCAAGACGCTCAGTGAATTGATGATGTGCTCCTGATTCTTCATTTTTCTGGCCATATCCCGGGACAGATTGATGAGTTCCCGCTTGCTGTCCTCGAGGATCTTCAGAAAATCGAGTTCAGAACTCAACCCGAGATCAAACAGGGTTTTCAACGGTTCAATCTGTTCCTGGACCTGGGGCAAAAGCCTCTCCAGATGAATGCTGGACTCCAGTCCATACTCCTGAAGCAGGCCCTGCACAAGGGAAAGCTGCAGGGGTTTCTCCCGGGCGTGTAAAAAACGGCTGATCTCATGGGACAGGCGAAGAATTTGCGATCGAAATCGCGCCTGTGGATTGCCGCTGGGTACGGCTTCAGGTTGATGGTGGTGCAGAACCGGCAGATAAAAAAGCTCCGGCAGGCCCCAGGCATCGATCAAACAGGCACCCATCTCCATGTGGCTGAAGCCCATGATCTCGTTCTCGACCCAATGGCAATCCGCATTGTCCCGGATAACCTTCGTGATGACCATGGAGTACTGCTTGGGATAGCTCTGGACCATGGCCAGCATGCCGATATTATGGATCAAGCCCAAAAAATAGTAGTCTTCTGCATCCGGAAGCCGCAGGGATTTGGCAATGAGCCGGCAGATGACCGCACTGCTCAGGGACTCTTCCCAAAATGCTGAATAATTAAAAAATTTCTTATCCTTATCAAAAAGCTTGACCAGCGAAAAACTCAAGGCGATATATTTCAAGGCATCCTCCCCCAGCAAATTTACAGCATGGGGCAGATTTGTTATACTTTTTTGCAGGCCGAAATAGGGAGAATTTACAGCCATCAGCACCTTGGCCGAAAGGGTCGGATCCGTGGCCAGGATCTCGGCCAATTGCTGCATCGACGATTCGGGATCCCTGATACGTTCCAGGATCTTCAAAGCCACCCCGGGAAGGGCCGGCAATTCATCCAGTTCCAGGAATGCCTCTTTCACTTTGACCACGCTGTCCATACCAGTACCTCATGACAGCTTCGCCTCCGGCGAAGCTGTCATATATCGCTTTGCTGGTTCAGAGCTCTTCACCAAGAGCTAGAATTTGATGCTTTTTTAGGCAAATATCTGCAAAAAATACTTGAAAATACAAGAATGTACCACTACGCTGATGCTGAATTCTTTCACCGCCGGCTCGATCAATGAAGAAACTTTTGATGCAATACTCGGTTACCGAGCGGAGAACCGGTCATGAAACAAGACAACAGGACGTTTTCCCGCATTCCCTTCAACATCCGGGCAGAGCTTGAAATCATGGACGAGGTCATGACTCTGAACACATTCCAGAACCTCAGCGTCGGTGGCTGCCTCCTGCCGGTTCAAAGCGCGTACCAGAAAGGAACCCCCTGCCGGCTGACCATCAAGCTCAGCGGCGAGAGCAGCGACCTGCAGATCCGGGTGTCCGGCACTGTGCTCAGATCAGGCCGGGATGGCCTGGCTCTGCAGTTTACAAGCATTGATCCTGACAGCCTGTTTCATCTCAAAAACATTGTTCGGTATAATGTCGCAGATCCTGACAGCGTTGAGCAGGAATTTCAGGAACATCCGGGGCTTTTCTAAACTCAAAGCTGGCTATGCCCGCAACCCAAAGGTCCAGGTTTACTACGAAATTTGAAATTCGAAATTGCCCGGCTTCGCTCAGAAGCTTCCGTCTTCGCTAAAGAGCTTCGCCGAGACAAGTCGCCGCGGCCAGTGGGAAATTGGCAAGAAAAGAATGAAGAAAAGCAGAGTGTTCTATTACGCCTCATCAAATTTCCAATTTCTATGACAAGGACTTCAACTGCTTCAAAGCAACACATATTCTTGTTTTCCATGGCAGCCCTGCCGCTGGCCGCAGACGTCCAGTTTGATCGAAAAAGAAAATGAAATTTCATACGAGCGATTAACCGATACGTTTAACCCCTTAGGGCCGTCCGGCACCCGGTCCAGGCGATTACAAAAACCCCTCCTGAAAAAAGGGATTGAATTGTTGTTCATCGCCGACAGTGGTTTCAGGCCCGTGCCCCGAAAATACGCGTGTTTCCGGGGGCAGGGTAAAAATCTTGTCTCGAATGGCTGTGAGCAGGGTTTTGGTGTCCCCCTTCGGAAAATCGGTCCTGCCGATGGAGCGCTGAAAGAGGACGTCTCCGGAGAAAATCAGGGCAGATTCCGGAAAATAATAGGAGAGGCTGCCCGGGGTATGCCCCGGCGTGGACAGGATGCGGCAGGTCTCTCCAAGGAAGTCCCGTTCTCCGGGTTCAATCGATTCATAGGCAAAGGCCTCGACCTTGGGAAACCCAAACATCCCTCCCCCGGAGCCGACTTCGGACTGAAGGAGAAAATCGTCTTCCTGACTGGCCAGAATCGGAGCACCGGTGGCATCCTGCAGCGCCTTGTTCCCCAGAATATGATCAAAGTGAAAATGGGTGTTCAAGATACAGTCCACCAGCAGTTCCTGCCGATGAAGATGCCCCAGCAGGGTCTGAGGATCGCCTCCGGGATCGACCACCAAGGCCCGATTTCCTTTTGAGGCCAGAAAACAGTTTGTCTGCAGAGGGCCTAAGGGAAAACATTTCACATCGATCATAGTGCACTACCTCCAACGGTTGAACGATGAATTCTCAGCAGTGTCCAGTCCCAGAAAAACAATCCGTGCTGCATCGACTCGGGCCCGAAGACTGCATCCGGCTGGAGCACAACCTGCAAACGCTCTTTGGATCACTGTTCCCGGACGCTTCGGGAATCTTGTATTTCCCGACCACCATTCCGCAAGGGCTTTTCTGCGAAGAACGCGGGTTCAGACCGCACTTTCTCCCCCGGGAAAAGACGCTTCTGATCCCCTTAAGCCGGGATCAGCTTTTTTTCGGACTTTTCCAACTCTCGGGCGTAGCAGAGGATGCCTTTCACCGCTTTGGCTCCCTGGTGATGGATCTGAGTGCCCTGTGCCTCACCAACGCCGTTCTTGAAAAAGAACAACAGTCTGATCCCGTCACGGGCCTTTACAACCGGGAAAGCTTTCTGCCGTGCATTGAGCAGTCCCTGGAAATGGCGGCCGGCTTTCTGCAGCCCCAGCAGCCTTCTTTTGATCTGCAGACCCCGGAAGCCCGTCCGGACTTCGGCCTGATCGTCTGCTCCATCACCAACCTGCCTCAGCTGCAGGCCTATCATGGGTTCGGCTTTGCCGACATGGTACTGCGGACAACGGCAGAAGCCATACAAGGCCTGTGCTCCGAGCAATGCCTGCTTTCGCGCTACCGAAGCGCTGTATTTGCCATTCTGATACCTGGATCAGGACCTGTACAATCAAAAAAAACCGCAGTCAAGCTGCAGCAACACCTCAGGACGTTACGCTTTGTCTCCCCGGTCACCAGGCAGGAGTTGAAGGTCGATGCTGTTTTCGGCTCCATCAACTACCCTCAGGATCTGCATGGGTCGCAGCTCAGGGCAAACACGTTCGAAAAGAGCAGGATCATCATGACCAATGCGCTGACTGCCCTGAAAAGGGCCGAAGCGCTTCATCCGGACCGGGTCTTTCCTTTTTCCGATATTGTGAAGCAGGGGGGAACCGTCATCTCTCCATCCTCCGGCAACCGGATCCGGGTCAACCTGGGCTCGATCCATCAGGCCCGGGAGGGGCAGCGTTTTCTCGTCTCTTCGCCCGGCTCCCTGAAAAATTCCCATGCCGGACCGCCGCAGTCTGACTCCAAAGGGGAACTCATGCTCATTGAGGTCGGCCTGTACGAATCCCTTGCCGATGTGCTGTTTCTGAATGAACCGAAACAGGACATCGGACCCGGCGATTGCGTGACGCTCATGAACACGTCCGATGAAACCTGTCCTGCTCCGCAGGCGGCGGGCGGCACCCAGGCAAAGCCCCTTTCTTTTCAGGATTTCCTCTGGAAATGGCAGCGGGACAGGAGCGAACGAGCTGCATTTTCGCTTTTCATCGTCCGCTTTGATCCGCCGGAGACCGGCGCTGTCTTCCAGGCAATACCGCCCGAAGGCGGTCTCGCGCTCCAGCAGGAGCTGCAGGCCTGGACGGGGTCCGAACCGCTCATCGGTGAATACGGGGCCTTCAGCCTGATCATCTGCCTGCCGGACCTTGGACCGGAGCAATGTCCTGCCGCGGCCCAGGCCCTCTACAATTTTTTCAAGACACGGACTGTGCCTCCCTGGAGCGTTGCCGCTGCAGCCTATCCCTGTCTTCATTTTGCTCGATCCGAGATCCTGAGTGCCTGCCGCAAGGCGATCATCCATGCCCAAATGCTCTCCACACCCCGTATCGCCTGTTTTAACTCCCAGACCCTGACCATCAGCGGCGATCGCTGTTATGCCCATAATGACCTGCCCGGAGCCTGCCGGGAATACAGCCTGGCCCTCATCCTGGATCCGAAGAACCTTACCGCCAGAAATTCACTCGGGATCTGCCGGGCCAGACTCGGACAGCTGACCCGGGCCGCGGATGCCTTTCAAGAGGTCCTCCGGCAGGAGCCCGACAACACCCTGGCCCTGTACAATTTCGGATATGTGTGCATCAAGGCCGGAGACCCTGCACAAGGCGCCGCCTGTTTCCATAAATGTCTGGAACACCATCCTGGACATATGTTCAGCCTCCTGCGACTGGGTCTTCTGGCAGAAGAACAAGACGAGGCGCACAAGGCTCGGGAGTACTATCGTCAGGCTCTGAACACTCCGGACGGGAACAAATATGCCTATCGTCTGCTCGGCAAGCTGGACCTCAAGGGAGGGAACCAGGCAAAGGGCCGGGCCAATCTGCAACAAGCCCTGGTCCACAACCCCCAGGACGCGGAAAGCATGCATATTCTCGCCAGGCTTTCCCTGGAAGGCGGGCAGGATCTCGACATCGCGGAATCGCTGGCCAGGAAAAGCCTGGCCCTGCGCCCGGAACGCCTGGACTTTCTGGAGGTCCTGGACAAGATTCGCGCCCAAGGAAGAGGTTGAAGAGGTTCACGGCTCACAGTTCACGGTTGGAAGAGGCAGAGGGCAGAGAGCATGGAGCATAGGGCATAGGGAAGAAGGGAGATGTCATATGAACGTCCAACATCGAACTTCGAACGTTCAAATTCTGCCTGAAGAAATGAATATTGAAACTTCAGACGAATGGAGTCACAGTTCCAAGCATTGATCAACGCTCGTCATTGCGAGCGAAGCGAAGCAATCTTTCAGAAAAGCCTCTTGTCAGGGATTGCTTCGGCGAAGACGCCTCGCAATGACGGGTTACGGCGTCAGTATGCCGGTAAAACAAAGTTTCTTTATTGATCAAACCGGCAGTCGTTGTTTTAAATGAACAGCATAACAGCTCAGTCGTATATTGTATTAAATATCAAGTAATTATATGTCAGTCCTGCCAGAGGCAGGGCTGACATCCGACCTCTCTCTTCCCTCCGCCCTCCGCCTCTTCCTGACCTCTGACCTCTGACATCCGACCTCTCTCTTCCCTCT
>CAZUMF010000102.1:0-8063 GCA_964621385.1 uncultured Desulfohalobiaceae bacterium | reverse complement strand
GCCCTCCGCCTCTTCCTGACCTCTGATCTCTGACATCCGACCTCTCTCTTCCCTCTGCCCTCCGCCTCTTCCTGACCTCTGATCTCTGACATCCGACCTCTCTCTTCCCTCCCCACTTCTAGGCTCAACCTCTTCCTGCTCTTCACCTCTTTCAACCGTGAACCGTGAACTGTGAACCTTCTTAACCTCTTTCAACCGTGAACCGTGAACCTTCTTAACCTCTTTAACCTGTAGTCCGTGTCCGCAAAACCATTGTGTATCGCTCGTCCCACTGCAGAAAGCTCCGGATAAAATCCTGCACTGCCTTCGGGGTCAGGGTCTGAGCCTTGTGAATCATCTCCTGGTAGTACTCCAGGGGCAGATCATAGATCTGCAGGTCCGAGGCCTCACTGCAGCGGGAAAGGAGTCCCTGCCGCTCCCGATAAAACTCTGCCTGGAGCAGGTTTCTGGCCCGATCCAATCGCTCGGAATCGACGGGGTGGTCCTGTAAGCGCAGGATCACCTCCTGAAAGGCGTCCACCGCCTGGTCCACGGTGTCCGCGGAGGTCCCGATATAAAAGCCCAAAAACCCCACCCCGGGATTCGTGCTCAACAAGGGGGAGACCGCATACCCCAGCCCCTGCCGGTCCCGGAGCTCTTTAAACAAGAGGCCGTCCTGACCGGCAAGAATCTTTTTGGTCAGGGCGATGCCGGCGTCCTGGGAACTCCCCAGTCCGGGAACCGGAAAGACCAGAAGCAGATGGGCCTGATTCCGATCCTGCATTTCCAGCTCGAGCTGTTTCACCGGAGACCATTTCGGGGCGGACCAGGTGCAGGGTTGGTGACCGGCCCGGTGCAGCAATTGCCTGGCTGTTGCTTCAATCCTTTCTTGTTCAAAATGACCGCAGACGCTGAGCACCCAGGGACAGGCCCTCTGCAGGCTCCAGAAACGCTGAAGATCCTCAGGCTGAAAGCCCTCGACCGCATCCGGTTCCCCGAGATGGTAATAGCCATAGGCATGCCCGGAAAAGAGAAAGGGAAAGATCTCTCTGGACAGCAGCCCCAGAGGATGGTCGCAGCGTTCAATAATCCGGCTCACCTGATCTGCAGCGCACAGCCCCACCTCGCGAGGCGCGAAAACAGGCTGCTGGATCATATCCTCCAGGACCTCCAGAATTTCGGCACTGAAGCGGGTGGGGAACTTGGCCAGGATGGACATCTGATCCCGGTTGGCAAGCCCCTGGAGATAGCCGGCCCGTTTGGAGAGCAACTCGCGAATCTGTTGGGCGTCCCGGGATCCGGCGCCCTTGATCAGGGATCTGGCGGTCAGGGCCGCCAGTCCCTGCTCTGTTTCCCCCAGCAGCTGGTCGCCACCGAGCCAGGTGAGATCAAGGGCTGTATACGGCAGGGAATCATCCGGCAGAAGCACCAGGCGGCAGCCCTGACCCAGATCCTGCACGCTGGGCTGATTCTTTGCCTTGAGCCTGACCGGGCCGGCTCGATCTGCAGGTCCGGGCCGGGGCAGACCGAGAGCTCCTTCCAGATCGGCTTCGTCGATTTCGCAGTCCTCAGGCAGCAGGAAAACCGCCTGCATCCGATCCAGCTGCAGATAGTCGGACAGGGCTTTGTGAACATCCTCAGTTGTAGCCCGGCGTATCTGGTCAAGATAGCGTTCTTCTGTCTGCACCGATTTTTCAAAAAACTGAAAATGTCCGATTTTTGAAGCAAGACCGGCCAAGGTCTCTTTGGACTGCAGCAGGGCGTCCTCCAGATTGACTTTGGCCCGCTCCAGCTCGCTGCTGCGCACCGCCGCATCCTGCAGCCTGATGATATCCCTGCGCCACTCCCGGCAGAACGGCCGCACCTTCCCTGGGTCGAGCTGGACATTGACAAAGATCATGCCCCCTTGTTCCAAAAGTATCGGACTGATGCCGAACTGGTCGACAAGCTCTTTTTCGAAACGATAGCCTGCATACCATCTGGAGGAGGTGTCTCCCCCAAGAATGTAACAGGCCAGTTCAAGGGGCACGGAATCGAAGTCTGAAAAGGGCGGGGCCGGGAAGCCGAAGGCGGCATAGGCCTTCTTCCATTTTGTGGGCACCAGCTGCAGCTCCGGGACTGAGGAGGGGGTGCGGCTGAAGGAGCAGGCCGGATGTCTGCCGGTCACTTTCGTGCCGGCCCGGATGAACAACTCCCGGGCCGCCTTGACAATCTCCTGCGATCGCACCTGGCCGCAGACCACGAGCAGCATGGACTGGGGCAGATAGGTCCGGCGGACATAGTCGAGAATAGCCTCACTGCTCAATCCCAGAAGCGTCTCCCGGGTCCCGATGATCGGCCGTTCATATCCAGTGCCTTTCCAGACAATGCCCTGCATCTGCTCAAACAGGCAGTGTCTGGGATTGTCCTGGTTTTTTGCCATCTCAGCCAGGATCACGTTTTTCTCGAGCTCCAGCTCTTCAGGGCCCGGCGGCGGTCCAAAACACAGCTCGTAGAGGGTCGTGAGACCCAGATGCCAATGATCTGCCGGCAAATCCACCATGTACACGGTTTGATCAAACCCGGTGGCTGCATTCAGCGAGCCGCCCGCCCCTTCGATGGTCTCGGCGGCCCGGCCCCGTTCCTGGCCGTCTGCCCCCTTGAAGGCCATATGCTCGATGAGATGGCTGATCCCGGATTCTGATGTCTGTTCATAGGCGGATCCGGCCCGGACGTACAAGCGCATCACCACCAGCGGGTGCCGGTCGTCCTCCTGAACCAGGACCTGCAGACCGTTGGGCAGCACATGAAGCTCGGGCGGTAGGGATGTGAAGCTCTGGGAAGCGATCTGGGACATGCTGAACACCTCAGCCGATCTTGCGGCGGATTTTTTTTCGAGTGGCTCCCTGGTCCTCGACCCGTTTTTTCGTCTGGGCCCGCTGCGGATCCGGAAGGCCCTTGAAAAGCGACCAGAATTGGGGCCAGAACTGCGTGAGTTCTCCGGGGTTGTGCACGGACAATCCGGGACGTTTCAGGGCAATCACCGCCAGGGCCATGCTCCACCAGGCATTGGGCGTGTGTATCTTCAAAGGCGGACAGTGCTGCAGATTCAATCCGGCCTGGATCTGCAGACTGCCCTCTTCAAGGCTGTACTCGGCTTGCAAACGGTCCAGAAGAGACAGGGCAAAATCGAGGTCTTCGTTCTGCTCCACCTGAAGCAGGCTGGGACCCGGCCGGGAAACAGCCAGGGAAAGGGCCAGGGGCAGACACCACGGAAACCCGCGGACATCCATGGACAGGCGTTGTCCAGACCGGCCTTCACAGACCCCTTGGATTTCCTCGTCCGATCGTTTCACCGCGAGGCCGGCCCCTTGCAGGAGCCGCAGAACGGCCTGGGACTCAGGCAGTTGCCGGGGGAAATGGCCCCGCAGGCCGGCCCTGCCCCGGCTCACCAGGGCCAGGGCCAGCAGAAAGCCGCACAACATGGGATCCAGTGGAGGGTCCACCTGTTCCGGCAAGCGCAGCTCCCTCCCCTGGATCACGCAGCCGTTCGCCTGCTTCTCCCAAAAACCCCCGCAGGCCTCCAGCACAGCGGACAGGCCTGGAAAGTGAAACAGGGCGGTGGCGTCGTCATCAGGGCAATGCAGCTTAACTGTCTCCCCCTCCTGAAGGGTGACAGCCAGGGCCAGGATCAAGGCCTGGAGCATCTCTGCCGAGATCTCGGAAGAAATCGCAATATCGCCTTCACAGCCGCCCCCGGCCTCCAGACGCAGCGGCAAGCCATGGCTTCCGGGCACCAGGCTGATGACCCGCCCCCCCAGATCTCGAACCAGGGTCTCCAGGGCCCTGAAATTCATGAACTTGAGACGACTTCCACCTGAAAAACGGCACACGCCGGGACTTCTCGCGGCCAGAAAAAGCAGGAGGTACAGATTGAAGGGATCCTGACCGCAGAAGATGGTTTTCTTATCAAAATCAAGTACCCCCCCTCCCCGGAACAGAACCCGGTCCTGCTCCCAGTAAACACTTCCTCCTGCCTGATTCAAGGCCTTGATCATCTCGAAAAGGGGATCGTTCAGGATCACCGGCGCAATCTGCAGCGGTTTTCCGACAGCCGCGGCCAGAAAAACCCACATTCTGGTCAGCAGGCAGTCTCTCGGCCCGTCCAGTTCGATTCGAACCGGTTCGGGGTTCGGCCGGAGCGGCAACTCCCAGTCCTGCTTGCGCTCCACTTGTTCATACCCCAGTCCATTCACGGCATTGAACAGGGTGCGCATCATCTTTTCATCCAGGTCATTGGCCTCGGCCGCCTGCCGCCAGTTTCGCCACAAGGCCTTTTCCTGCTGCGGATCAACCAGGGATTTCTTTTTCTGTTTCCTGGCTGCGGCTGCTTTTTTGAACAACCGGGATCGTTTTCCCAGCAGCTTAACCAGGGCTCTGTCCATCTCCAGGATCTCGGAGGTCAACGATCCGTCTTTCCGAGGGGTATCGTGGGTATCGCTCATGGCCTTCTCCAGATGTCAGCCCTGCCGCTGGCAAAGCCAAGTTTCACACGAGAGCCCTGCCGCCGGCAGGCGGTCTCGATGTGCAAAGGCCGGAGTGTATCCTACAGAGCATAATCAAAGCAAGCCGCCTGCATCAGGGAATCGGTTTCCAGGATCCGGCGCCCAAAAGGGCCTGAAGTTTTTTTCTTGACAACTTGATAAAAATTTCACAAAGTGTTTTTCACTTCAGCACGGGCTGGAGTCAATGAGAGGCACATTCTTTTTTTCATCAATAATATAAGCAAATTAAAGCTGCACTTGCAACGTTTCTGTCAGACACTCCACGAACACGATGGTTTTGAACACACGCTTTTCTCAGGAGACACTCTTTGAAAACAGCGCGCCGGCCTGGAGTCTGCCCCGCAGGCACCGGGTTGTTCCTGCTGTTTCATGGATGTCCGGGGGATTAACCTTTAACGATAAGGAGACTGTACATGGCTGAGATAGGACATGGCGGCAAAGAAATCCAGGAACGGATCATGCAGCCGGCAGAGGCAAAGGAAAAGATCAAGGGCTTGACGCAAATACCGGTTCGGAAACAGATCGCCAACGAGATCATCAATCTCGCCTATGGCTGGTTCTGCCCTCTGGAAGGCTTTATGGGTAAGGACGACGTCGACGGCGTGGTCAAAAACATGCGCCTGGCCGACAATACCATCTGGCCCATTCCCATTGTGTTTGACCTCTCCCAGGACGAAGTCGAACAATACGGGGTCAAGGCCGGCCAGTCCTTTGTCCTCCAGTATCAGGACAATCCCATGGCCCTGTTCGAGGTGACGGAAGTCTTTGAATACGACAAAGCAGCCATCTGCCAAGCGGTTTTCGGGACCACAGAAGAAAAGCATCCCGGCTGCGCCAGGACGTACAGCTACAAAGACAAGTTTGTGGCCGGCAAAATCACCCTGCTCAAGGAACCCAAAATCAACGAGCCTTTCGGCCCCTATTTCCTGCCGCCGCTCAAAATGCGCGCCGTTATCAAGGAAAAGGGCTGGAACCGCACTGTGGCCCATCAGACCAGAAACGTCCCCCATACTGGACACGAATGGCTCATGAAAGGCGCTTTTTTTCAGACTTACGGCGATCTGCCCATTGAAAAGCCGGAAGTCGGGGTGGTGGTCAATGCCATTATCGGCGAAAAACGGGTTAAGGATTATATTGATGAAGCCATCATCCTCTGCCAGGACGAGCTGGAAAAATCCGGCTATTTCGGTCCGCACAATCATTTGACTTCACTGACCTTCTGGGATATGCGCTATGCCGGTCCCAAAGAAGCCATCTTCCACGCCATCCTCAGGACCAACCTGGGCATCACCCATCACATGTACGGCCGGGACCACGCCGGGGTCGGGGATTATTACGGCGCGTATGAAGCCCACCATCTCCTGGATACAGTGGGCGAAGAACTGGACATCACTCCGGTTTATTCCATGAACTGGCTCTATTGCCCGGTCTGTGCGGAGATCACCAGCGAAGGCCTCTGCAACCACAAGGATCAGCAGCAGAAATTCAGCGGCACCCTCATCCGGAGCATTGTCACCGACGGGGTCAAGCCGCCCAGACTGATCATTCGACCGGAAGTCTTTGATCAGATCATGGCCTGTGCCGAGAAGTACGGTCAGGGGTCGCCCTTTGTCACGGAAGAGTACCTGGAAAAGAGAACCCCGGTCTTTAATATCGAACCCCTGTAAACCGGATGCGGACTGCACAGAGGGCTGAACACACAACAGCATTGCCTTCCCCGGGCAATGGCCAATGAGGAGGTTACTTGTATGGCTGGGAAAAATCCCATTTATCTCTGGGTCAACGAAGAACGCTTTGAGCAACTGGAAAAGGCCGGACTGGCCCATCATACCGAAGAACGGCTGGCCGGGCTGAAAGTTCTGGTGGTCTATGCTGATGACGAACAGGCCAAAACCTTTGTCCAGAAATTCGGGGCCAAGCACGACACGTCCACCACCGGAAGCATCGAACTCCTGCCCAAGGATGTCAAGCACAAGCTCTTTGAAAAGGTCGTGGAAAAGCAGAGCATCGATGTCGTGGGCGACGTTCTGCAAGACTATGTCTGAATCGGCTCGATCAGGATCGCGGCCTGTTGCGGGCTGCGCATCCGTTCCTGCGGTCAAGCGGTTATCTGAATCGCTTTTTAAAATAGAGTCTGCATTGAAGATGGCATCGGGCCTGCATCGCGGCCGCCCTATTTCAGAAGCCTGAACCCGATGCTCTTCTTGAATGCATACCAAACGGCTATCAGTTTATTCAACAACACTGTTAAGGAGGTTTTACAATGCCTAGTTATGTGAACCCGGAAAAATGCGACGGCTGCAAAGGCGGCGAGAAGACGGCCTGTATGTACGTCTGCCCCAATGATTTGATGATTCTGGACGAAAAGGAAATGAAGGCCTACAACGTTGAACCGGATCAATGCTGGGAATGCTATTCCTGCATCAAGATCTGCCCCCAAGGCGCAGTGACCGCCAGACCCTACGCCGACTTCGCTCCCATGGGCGGCACCAGCATTCCTCTGCGCAGCGCTGAGGACATCATGTGGACCATCCAGTTCCGTTCCGGAGAGGTCAAGCGCTTTAAGTTCCCCATCCGGACCACCCCGGAAGGGTCCATCCAGCCCTTTGAAGGCAAGCCTGAAGCCGGGGACCTGGAAAATGAGATGCTCTTCAACGAGACGGAACTCAAAACACCCAAGGAAGTCCTCATGAAAAAACTGGACATCCAGGAAGCGGATTACACCGAAACCGTCTAATGCACTTGCATCATTGCTGCGTGTGCGTGCGTCAATTTCTGAACACCATTTGAAAAGGAGTCACATATGCCTCAGTTACCATCCAAAGAAGCAACCAAAGGGCTCCCCTTGGCTGAACCCGAAGTTGTGGAAATCGAGACCGACGCCCTGCTCATCGGCGGGGGCATGGGCTGTACCGGCGCTGCTGTAGAAGCGGTTCGCTGGGGGGACAAGTACGACGTCAAGGTTCTCCTTGTGGACAAGGCCGCCCTGGAGCGCCCCGGCGCCGTCGCCCCGGGCCTGTCGGCCATCAACACCTATCTGGGCAAAAACGAACCCGACGACTACGTGCGCATGGTCCGCACCGACTTGATGCATGTGGTCCGGGAAGACCTCATCTTTGACCTTGGCCGCCACGTGGACAACTCGGTCCATCTGTTCGAGGAATGGGGCCTGCCCATCTGGGTCAGCAAGGACGGCAAGAACCTGGACGGCGCCAAGGCCAAATCCGAAGGCCTCCAGGTCAGAGAAGGCGCGGATGTCGTCCGCTCCGGCCGCTGGCAGTGCATGATCAACGGCGAATCCTACAAAGTCATCGTGGCTGAAGCCGCCAAGAACGCCCTGGGTGAAGACCGCTACATGGAACGGATCTTTGTGGTCAAGCTCCTCCTGGACGCCAATGAGCCGAACCGGGTTGCCGGGTGCGTAGGCTTTTCCGTCCGCGAGAACAAAGTCTTCGTCTTCAAGGCCAAGGGCATGCTCGTGGCCTGCGGCGGCGCGGTGAATGTCTTCCGCCCCCGCTCCACAGGTGAAGGCATGGGCCG
>CAZUMF010000101.1:0-14377 GCA_964621385.1 uncultured Desulfohalobiaceae bacterium | reverse complement strand
GTCGCTCAAGAGAACCCTGTGACCGGTTCTCAATCCTGTCATCTATCGTGAAACTTCAAACGAATGGAGTCACAATTCCAAGCTTTGATCCACGCTCGTCATTGCGAGCGAAGCGAAGCAATCTTTCAGAAAAGCCTCTTGTCAGGGATTGCTTCGGCGAAGACGCCTCGCAATGACGGGTTACGGCGACAGTATGCCAGTAATACATAGTTTCTTCATTGATCAAACTGGACTTCCCTCAATATCACTCCCCTTGGTTCAAAATAATTCCAAAGTTTCATACGAGCCTTGCTTGTGTATTCCTTTCAATCTTTGTTTTAATCATTGAAGAATTTGAATTTCGTGCTTCGTCAGTCCTCATCCCCCTTGGTTGTGTGCCTGCGGGCAAAGGGACTGAACAGGGTTCCGGTCCATTGGATGCCGGTATGTCCGGCAAACTCGAGGGTGTTCAGCCGGACTCCGTGCACGAGCACCCCCATGCCGGCCAGGAGGATGTTCAGTCCATGGCCGAGAAAAATAATACCGGCTGCGGCCAATCCGCTGAAAACGCCGTCCAGGCCGATCGTGGCGGCCATGCCGTTAAAAGCCGAGGCAATGGCAAAGGTGGCCATGCCTACGGCATAGAGCCGGATATAGGAAACCAGATCCACAAAGCTGCTGATGAGATCCAGCGGCAGGCGGACGTACTCCGGCCAGTTGCGCCCAATGGATGAAAGAGGCAGCATGAAGACCACAATGAGGATCAGCCCACCGGCCAGGCAATAGAGCATGAATCCGGGGAACTCCTCCAGGAGCACCAGGCGCCGGGCCAGAAAAAACATGGTCCAGGTGACCAGGATCCAACCGAGCTGGGCCAGGGCCCTGACCTGCGGCAGAAGCAGCACCAGGCGCCAGGTATGGGCCAGGGTCAGCTGTATGGCGCCGATGATGAAACAGAGCAGCATGAGATGCTTTTCCGAGCCCGGACCGCTGAGCCAGTCGAGCTGAAGCGGCTCCAGCACGGCCGGCAGGGCCTGCAGTCCGAACAGATTGCCGTTCAGCAGCCCCCAGACAACCGTGCAGCCGCTCATGATGAGCATCAGCCGGAAGGCATGGTCCGGCACCCGGAAGAAGCGTCCGGCCAGCAGGGTGCCGCCGATGAACAGGGCGCCGTATCCGGCATCCCCCACGATCATGGCGAAAAACAGGCTGAGAAAAAGGAGAAAAGGCAGACTGATGTCGGTTTCAAAATACCCCGGCACCACCCCGATCATTTCAAAGACGGCCTTGATGGGGCGGACCCAGGCCGGATGTTCCAGCAGGGTCGGGGGCTGGTCTTCCGGTCTGACCTCCCGGACTACGACCCCCCATCCCTGTTCCACAACGCTTTGCTGAAGCCTGTACAGCCGTTTTCCAGGGACGAAGCCCTCCAGGGCCAGAACCGGGCCATGCTCGACCAGGCCGGCCCTGGCCGTGACGAAATCATACCAATCCCTGGCCTTTTCGAGTTCCGCATCCAGGTTCGAACGAAAGACCGCGTATCCGGCAAACTGCCGACGGAGGTCTGCCTCTTGGTCCTCAAGCTGCTTTTTTTCCCGGCGGAGCGACTCCAGGGAGGCCCTGGGCAGGGGGACCGCCGGAATCTCGATACCCGGTTCGCCCAGCCCGATGAGGACGAAACAGACCGTCTCCTTGTCCCGATAGGTTTCCACACGATGGACGCCCTCCGGGACCGCCGGCTCCGAATGCACCGAGGTCTCGTATAAACGCACCCGCACCCCGCTCTTTTCCAGGCCTCGGACCGCCTCGGGATCGAAGCGGCCGAAGGGCCGGATACGTTCGATTTCCTTGTCCAGATCCTCGATATCCCGGCGGATCCGCCTGGCCTGCTGCACGAGCTGCCACAGGGTCTCCACATCGAAGGATGGCGGGCTTTTTTGACGATCCTGCTCCCCGGGGGCATCCTCGGGAATCATCTCCCGGAGCTGCCGGACTGTATCCAGCCGCTCCCGGGCCGATTCCACCTGTCCGTCTTCAGGAACCGCGGCAGAGGAAAGATGCATCACACCGAGGTCCTGGAGCGTCACCAGGGCCTGCTCCCGGTCCTGAGCGCTGACCAGAAGGGTTACCTTGTTCATGGTCACGATCATGCCCCGCTGGACCTCTCCTGCATTTTGGCCTTGGCCAGCTTGGCCCGGGCCACGGCCATGGTTTGCAGATCACCCAGGACGATCTGAATGAGGCGGATATTCTCCCGGCATTCGGGAATCTTGATTTTTTCGAACAGATTGACCCGCTGACTTGTTTTGCGCAGTTCCGCCTGCAGCAGATCCAACTCCCACCGCCGCATCCGTTTGCGCAGTTTCAGGCTCACCGCCTTCTTCAAGGCGTTCAGGGCATCGTCCACCCAGGGAGGCGAGCGAAACAGATCCGGGGACCGCTCTTCAAAATCGATAGCCTCCAGCCCAGGTATGCGCAGCCCTACCACATTCTGTTCGACAATACGGGCCTTTTGGACCTGCAGCAGCGATTCCAGGTCCTGGTCTTCGGCAAACAGGGCGATCCAGGATTCCAGCTCCTCCCATAGCTCCTGTTTCTGCTTTTCAAGACTTTGTAAGGCCTCACGGGAGCGTTCCACCTGACCCTGCAGCTGCTGCTTCTTGAGCTGCAGCGTGGGCAGAAAGCGCTGGTAGCGTTGCAATTCCAGACGCTGGGTCTTGAGTTCGCTTTTGGTGAGTTTGATCTTCATACTTTCGGGAGGCCTGCCCTGTGATTTATGCTATTTCATCAGTCCGGCCATCGCTGCGTCGCCTTCCGGGGCACCCGCAGGGCAGGCCTCCCGAAAGTATCCATTTTCAGCTTTGCCTTTGGCAAAGTTGAAAACACAATCTTTACAAAAAAGAATTCATTCCCCTGCCTTTGCTCGTATGAAACTTCATTTTTCTTACTCCGTCATTCCGGCGCAGGCCGGAATCCAGACTGAAAAAGCTGGACCCCGGCCTACGCCGGGGTGACGACGGAGGGGGTGACCCAAAGTTTCTTCAAAGATCAAACTGGCGGTCGTTGTTTTAAATGAACGGCATAACAGCTTAATTGTATATTGCAATAAATATCAAATAATTATATGTCAGCCCTGCCAGCGGCAGGGCTGACATCCGACGCTTGTCACGGCGACTTGTCACTGCGATTTGTCACGGCGACTTGTCACGGCGAAGCTTCTGAGCGAAGACGGAAGCTTCTGAGCGAAGCCGGGTCCGACGTCTGACGTCTCTCTTCCTCCCTGCCTTTGCCGACCTCCGACGTCCGATGTCCGACCTCTGATCCCTGACCCCTGTCTCCTATCCCCCCCTCCCCCGTGTCCTCCCCGTCCGGCCAATACGCGTCGGCCAGATTCGAGGGTACTCCGACCTCGTCCCGCTCAAAGCATTGAGCCAGGATGGACCAGCCCCGATCCAGGGCCTGCTCCAGGGAGATGTTCACCCTGAGATCCATCATCCGCTCTTCAAAAAGATCGCCGTAGCGCAGGAGCTTGTTGTCCCAGGCACTCAACTCGAAGCCCATGTCCTGTTTTTCCCGGGCCTCCCTGGCCGAGGCGTACAACTGGATCATGGTATTCATGATGGTCCGGTGATCCGAACGGGTCTGCTCGTTGACCTTCTGCTTGAGCCGGCTCAGGGAGCCGAAGGGCTCGATGCGTCCGTTGCGCAGGTAGTACTGGCCTTCGGTGATATAGCCGGTGTTGTCCGGGATGGGATGGGTCACATCATCCCCGGGCATGGAGGTCACGGACAGGACGGTGATGGACCCGGCCCCTTCGAAATCCACCGCCTTTTCATAGCGCGCCGCCAGCTGGCTGTAGAGGTCCCCGGGATAGCCCCGGTAGGATGGAATCTGCTCCATGGTGATGGAGATCTCCTTGAGGGCGTCCGCGAAATTGGCCATGTCGCTCAGCAGGACGAGCACACGTTTTCCGTCCAGGGCGAAGCGCTCGGCCACGGCCAGGCTGAGATCCGGCACGAGCAGGCATTCCACAGTGGGATCGGCCGCGGTGTGTACGTAAAAGATGGAATGGGACATGGCTCCGGCTTCCTCCAGCCGGTCCCGAAAAAACAGGTAGTCGTCGTGTTTGAGTCCCATGCCGCCCAGGATGATCACATCCACTTCCGCCTGCAGGGCGATCCTGGCCATGAGTTCGTTATAAGGCTCCCCGGGCACGGAAAAAATCGGGATTTTCTGGGATTCCACCAGGGTGTTGAAGACATCGATCATCGGGACCCCGGTGCGGATCATCTTTCTGGGGATGATCCGTTTCATGGGATTGACCGACGGGCCGCCGATGGGGATGGCGGTTTCCGTGATCTCCGGACCGTTGTCCCGGGGGACGCCGGTGCCGGTGAACACCCGGCCCAGGAGGAATTCGGAATAGGCCGTCTGCATGGGCCGGCCCAGGAACTGAACCTTGGCATCCGTGGCCACGCCCCGGCTTCCGGCAAAAACCTGCAGGGAGACCCGTCCGCCTTCCAGCTTGATGACCTGGGCCAGGGAGGTTCCCCGGGTGGAGGTTACCCTGGCCAGCTCGCCGTAGGCCACGTTTTCGGCCTTGAGGATGATCACGCTCCCCGCGATTTGATCGATGCGGTAGTAGATCCTACGCATACTCGGTCACCTCGCCCGCGAGCCTGATGAGGGCCTGCTCCTGTTCCTGGAAGTCGTCCCGGTCCATGGGAGTCCTGTTCCAATCCACCGCGGTCTGGGTCAATTTCTGAAAAAAGGACCTGGCCTCGTCTTTGGATTCGAAGCGCATCGTTTTCGTGAGAATATGCATAAGGCGGTCGAAGACGTAGGTTTGCCGATCGGCCGGGGTGGCGCCATCCACGGGATCGAAGGCGTCCTGCTGCAGATAGACCTGGTCCAGAAACTCGCCTTTGAGATAGAGAACAAAATCCTCCAGGGTGGTGCCCTCCTCACCGATGACCTTCATCATCTGGGCAATCTCGTTGCTCTGCCGGAGCATGGCCTGGGCCGACTCCAGCTGCTCCTGCTCCACCACCCCGGGATAGGTGGACCAGCTTTCCAGAGGCTCGATGGCCGGATACCGCCTGGCGTCGGACCGGGCCCTGGACAGTCCGTGAAAGGCCCCGACAACCTTGAGGGTGGCCTGGGTGACCGGTTCTTCAAAATTGCCCCCGGCCGGGGAAACCGTCCCCCCGATGGTCACTGAGCCGTACTGGCCGTCTTTGAGCCGGACCTGACCGGCCCGTTCGTAAAACGCGGCGATCACCGACTCCAGATAGGCCGGAAAGGCCTCTTCTCCGGGAATCTCCTCCAACCGTCCCGAAACCTCCCGCAAGGCCTGGGCCCACCTGGAGGTGGAATCCGCCAGAAGGAGGACATTGAGTCCCATCTGCCGGTAGTACTCGGAAATGGTCACCGCGGTGTAGACCGAGGCCTCCCGGGCCGCCACCGGCATGGAACTCGTGTTGCAGACGATGATGGTCCGCTCCATGAGGCTCCGGCCGGTCCTGGGATCTTCGAGTTCCGGGAATTCCCTGATGGTCTCCACCACTTCCCCGGCCCTTTCCCCGCAGGCGGCCACCACGACCACATCCACATCCGCGTGGCGGCTGGTGAGTTGCTGGATCACGGTCTTGCCGGCGCCGAAGGGACCGGGAATGCAATAGGTCCCCCCTTTGGCGATGGGGAAGAAGGTGTCGATGATCCGGATATTGGTATTCAGGGGCTGGCTGGGCCGGAGACGCTCGCTGTAGGTGGTGATGGGAATCTTGACCGGCCAGTGCTGAAGCATGCTCACCTCCCGCTCCGCCTCCTTGCCGAGACTGAGCCGGGCGATGGGCTGATCCACGGTATACGCACCGGGCTCCGCGATCCAGGTCACCCTGGCCCGGCCCTTGATGTCGAAGGGAACCATGATCCGGTGGGTGAACAGGCCTTCGGGCACCGTGCCCAGGGTCTCGCCGCTGCTGCATTCGTCTCCCTGTGCCGCCTGGGGGGTGAACTCCCAGGCCCCCTCCCGGTCCAGCGGGGTAAAGTAGGCGCCCCGCTTCAGAAAAAAGCCGTGGGCCTCGGCCAGATCTGCCAGAGGATTCTGCAGGCCGTCAAAGACCTGGGCCAAAAGGCCCGGGCCCAGTTCAGCGGTCAGAAGCTCTTGGGAAAACTCGAGCTGATCGCCGATCTTCAAGCCGCTGGTGTCTTCAAAAACCTGGAGTTCGGCATAATCGCCGCGGATGCGAACCACCTCGGATTTCAAGCGGAGATCGTTGCTCAGGGCAAAGGCTGTCTCATTCTGAAAGACCGGCTTGGAAAATTCCACGGTCAGCAGATTGCCGTTGACTCCGACAATCCGTCCGATGTTTTCGGTCATAGGCTCCCTTCAACAATTTTCAATTTCAGAGCTCTTCACATGGTGCTAAAATTTTGATATTTTTTTTTGGATAAATACCTGCTTTCATTCATCATTCAACGTTCGATGTTCGGCGTTCTCAGCTCTGCTCTCTGCAGTTCCCCCTTCCGCGTTCCACGCTCCGCGCTCCGCGTTTCTCTCTTCCTTATGCCTTCCCTCTTTCATCCCAGTATCCAGAATCCCAGCATGCCAGCATCGTTCACCCTTTCCTCCAGGCCGCCTCCACAGTCCGGTCCACCAGATCCTGAAATCGCTTTCGGCCGCGCTCCTCATCGAATGCGTCCCAGCGGTGCACCAGCCTGAGCTGCCCGGCAAAAGACAGGATCCGCTCCAGTCCGAGATGATCCAGTCCGATGAGTTCCTCCAGCAGGGCAAAGCGGCCCTTGTCCAGAAGCCATTCCCTTTTCATGGGGGTCTCCTGCTGAAAGGCCTCCATCACGTAACGGGCCGCTTGAATGCTGTATCCCTGGTGCATCCAGAACCCGGTTTTCAGACCCGACTCCCGTTTCCGGGCGCATTCGTTGCGTATCTGGATTTCCAGAGCGGCCCAGGAATGGCCGAAGGAAGTGGCATACGGCCCGAGATCTCCTTGCAGGAGCCTCTCCAGATCCTCAAATTCCACGGTCTGCATCATGCCGGAACAGCTGAAGCGGAAATGTTCCATGGACAGGGGCGGTTTGCGGCCCAACTCCAGCCAGGGCAGGGAGGCCGCCAGCGCGATCGTGCTCATGATAACTCTTGCTAAGCATCCTCATAGCATTCAAAAAAATGATTTTGGATATGCGGTTGTAACTTCTATATTTTATTCAGCAATGTTCAATATTCATTATTCAATAGTAAATCCTCTAATCCTGGTTCTGCTGCAGGCATTTCTTGATCCGGTCGAATCCCATACCGTCATGGGCCACGCGCTTGACGATATCCGCCAGATGGGGACGGAGCAGCCCGCTCAGGCTTTCGGCCAGGGCTTCGCTGCTGAAGTCCAGATAGACGTTGCCTTCCTGAAACGAGACTTTGAAGCCTTTGAGGATGTCGTTGTCCGCCTTGAGCTGGACCCCGGCGGCCATTTTCTGCTTATAGAGATCCGCAAAAAATTGGATGAGCTTTTCCTTGTCCTCCGGGCTGACCAGCACGTCCCAGCGGACATCGCCGGACTTGGCGGCGCAGCGGTCCACGATCTTGACCAGCATATCCTTCAGGAGCTGCTCGTCCATGGCCTGGTTCACACTTTCGGCCACAAGATCGGACATGATATTCTCGATGCCGTGGGACACGGTGATGAGCACATCCCGGGCCGCCTGCTCCAGGGTTTTGACGCTGCGCTCTTCATACGTCTTGGCTTCTTCCCGGGCCAGTTTCATCAGGCGCTTCTTTTTATCCTCGGCTTCCCTGACGATGTCCGCGGCCTGTTCCCTGGCATTCTCCAGGATGCGCTCGGCTTCCGCCTGGGCCTTGTCCACGCCCTGCTTTTGAATACGCTCGATCAGTGGTTGCAAATCCTCAGACATACCCACTCCGAATGTCAGCGAGGCCATTGGCCACGCTGACACATAATTATTTGATATCTACCATTAAAACGAAGTTTCTTCACGGATCAAACTGGCTGGTCCGCCCAGCCAGCGGCGCTGATCTCTGACGTCTGACCCCTGACCCCTGACCTGCAGCCGCCTCATCCCACCCAGAGCACGCTGCCCTGCATCTCGTAAAAGAGTTTCAAGCCCACCGAACCCATTCGAAAGACGCTCTTTTCTGCCTCGCCTGAATAGCCTACAGCCACGGCACTGAAGCGTCCTTTTTCCGCTTCGGTGAGGATCGCTTTTGCCGGGTTTTTCGAGGTGATCAGTCTCTCCTGCACCCGATCCCGGGCAATGGAATAATTGTCCAGGACCTGCCGGGCGTCATCGAACAGGGAATCCGGAACCCTGTCGCTGGTCTGGACGTGCAGCAGAGTGATCTGATGCTGCAGCTCATCGGCAAGAATAAAGCCGACATGGTCGGTGATATGCAGAGATTCCCGGGATCCGTCCAGACAGACGAGCACGTTCCGGCGATCAGATTCTGGATTGCGGCACACCCAGATCGGCGCATTCCGTTCTCCCTTGAGAAGTTTGACGCTCACACTGTCATTGATGAGTTCCTCGAGCCGTGAAGTTCCCCGCCGGCCGAGGATAATGGCGTCGTACAAGCCGCGGTTCCCTTCGGTGATGATGTCTTTTGAGGTGCTGACCATCCGCTTTTTGACCTTGCACAGCAGATTCTCCTCCAAAAAATCCCAATCCATGAGGCGCTGCACAGTGTCTTCCAAAGCCAAATCGCAGGTATTGGATTCACTTTCAACCGGAATCAGGGTTTCCCGCTGTCCGGTTCGGGGAGCGATATAGAGCAGAGTAAATTTCACCTGATCCTTGTTGGAAAAAAAAGCATTCACAAAACGCGCCCCATACAAGGCACTCCGATCATCGCTCACCGTGAGAAGAAAATGTTTCTGCATCAGGATCTCCTTTTTTGTTGGAATTCGTATGAGTGCGCTTTTGTCCAACCCCTGTATATCAGGAAAAGACCATGCAGGACAAGATGGAGAGAGGGGGATTTTTCGGGGATTCAGAAAAGAAGTCCCTTGCGTTCAGCGCACACTGGTGAAACAGCATCCACAAAATCCCTTGCTTTTTTGAATTGAATCCTTAGTCTAGAAAATTATGAAGCTGTGTCTTTCATAAGTGTCGAAAACGAGGCTTGCCGGAAATGCAACACAAGGAGCCCTCATGCCTACAGCCCAGACACAAGCCCTGAATCGATTGTCCAGGGAAAAAAGTCCCTATCTTCTGCAGCACGCTGAAAACCCGGTGGACTGGTTTCCCTGGGGCGACGAAGCCTTTGCCGAAGCCAAGAACCGGGACAAACCCATTTTTCTGTCCATCGGGTATGCCACCTGCCACTGGTGTCATGTCATGGCCCATGAATCCTTTGAGGATGAGCAGGCAGCCGAACTCATCAACAGGGCCTTCGTCCCCGTCAAGGTCGACCGGGAGGAACGTCCGGATATCGATGCCGTGTATATGCGGACCTGCCAGCTCCTCACCGGCCGGGGCGGCTGGCCCTTGACCCTGTTTCTCACCCCGGAGAAAGAGCCGTTTTTCGCCGCCACCTATCTCCCAAAAAGCGGCAACTTTCCGCAGACCGGCCTTCTGGAACTGATCCCCAGGGTTGAACAGTTCTGGCACAATGAACGGGAGAAGGCCGAAAGCAGCGCCAAAGAAATCACGCAGCATCTGCATCGTACTGAAACGGGTCAGCGGGGCGCCTTCCCGGGAAAAGACCTGCTGCAGCAGGCGGTCCGGGAACTGAGCCAACGATTCGACAAAGAGCACGGGGGATTCGGTTCGGCCCCGAAATTTCCGGTGCCGCACAATCTCTTGTTTCTCCTCGGGCAATACCGGCATACCCATGAACAGGATCTGCTGTACATGGTGGAAAGTACCCTGAAGGCCATGCGCCGGGGCGGCCTGTTTGACCATCTGGGGGGCGGGTTTCACCGCTATGCCACGGACCGCGAATGGCTCCTGCCGCATTTTGAAAAAATGCTCTACGACCAGGCCATGCTCAGCCTGGCCTACCTGGAGGCCTTCGCCCTCACCGGCACCGAGGTCTATGCCGAGACGGCCAGGGAGATTTTCAGCTATGTCCTGCAGGATCTGCGCTCGGAGCAGGGCCTGTTTTTTTCCGGAGAAGACGCTGACAGCGAAGGGGTGGAAGGCAAGTTCTATGTCTGGACCATGGATGAGATCCGGAACCTGTTATCCGCGGAAGAAGCCGAGGCCGTCATTCAGGCCTACCATCTCCAGGAAGCGGGCAACTTCAGGGATGAAGCCACCAAACAGCGCACCGGGGAGAATATTCTGCATCAACTGGACCTGTCCGGCCAGAATGAGACAGGCCCTGTCCCGGAGGATCGATTTGAAAAAACCTTGACACAGGCCCGGGAAAAGCTGTTCAATGCCAGACAGAAACGGATTCGGCCCCAGTTGGATGACAAGGTGCTCACCGACTGGAACGGTCTCATGATCGCGGCCCTGGCGGCTGGCGGCCGAATATTGGGCTCAGACGAATACACCCGTGCGGCAGAACACGCCGCTGACACACTGCTGGACACGATGCTGGGGCCTGACGGGAACCTGCTGCATCGCTACAAGGACGGTCAGGCCGGCATTCCCGGATTTCTGGACGACTATGCCTTTTTGACCTGGGGCTTGCTCAATCTGTATGAAAGCACGGAGAAAGCAGATTACTTGCATAGCGCTGACAGATTGACCAGGCACATGCTGCAGCATTTTCAGGACCCGGAAAAGGGAGGCCTGTTTCTCACGGCGGACGATGCGGAAACCGTTCTGATGCGCCCCAGGGAAGTCTTTGACGGGGCCCTGCCTTCCGGGAACTCTGCAGCAGTCATGAACCTCTGCCGACTCATTGCCGCCGGCGAAAACAGCAGCCTCACCGCCGCCCTGCGGGAACAGATCAAGGCCTTCTCCGGGGCCATGCAGGGACAGCCAACCGGATTTACGTATTTTTTGTGCGGTGTGGACCAGGCCCTTCAACTCATATCGAGCTGAGTTGGATCAGTCTATTCAAAAAAGAGACAAGGACAGGCGTATGCTCAAAATTGAAAATTTGCATGTGTCCGTGGGAGACAGGGAGGTGCTCAAGGGGGTCGATTTAGAGATTGCCCACGATGAGACCTTTATCCTGTTCGGACCGAACGGTTCGGGCAAAACAACCCTGCTCATGGCCCTGATGGGGTTTTCAGGCTACACCGTGACCCAGGGAACGATCATGTTCCGGGGACAGGATATTACGGCGATGCCCCTGTATGAACGGGCCAGACTGGGATTCGGGATGTCCTTTCAACGTCCCCCCACCATCAACGGGTTGAAATTGAACCAGCTCGTCAAACTCTGTGCCGACGATCAGGATCTGGACGTGCAGAACCTGGCCCGGGACGTCAATCTGGAACCCTTTTTGGAGCGGGACATCAATGCCGGTTTTTCCGGGGGGGAGATCAAGCGGTCCGAGTTGCTGCAGCTCATCGCTCAAAAGCCGAAGCTGCTGCTGTTTGACGAACCGGAATCCGGAGTGGACCTTGAAAACATGGCCCTGATCGGCAAAATGGTCCGCCGGCTCCTGCAGCAGGAATACCAGCCCCGAGCTGAAAAAAGCATTCGCGAGCAAAAAGACGAAAGGGATACCTCAGGCTTGATCATTACCCATACAGGACATATATTGGACTACGTCAATGCGGACCGGGGGACGGTCATGTATGAGGGCAAATTGTGCTGCGCGTCCAGACCGAGAGATATCTTGAATCAAATCAGTGAGACCGGCTATGAGGAGTGTGTACGATGTCTGAGATGAACACAAAGACGACCAATACAGCGGATGCCAAATCCAGAGAACAGATTGCAATCTCCGATTTTCAATTCCAGGGGGCCAAGGCCGAAGCCATTCAGGATCTGACCCGGCTTGACCCCAGGGATCGCGAACAGCTGCTCATGGCCGGCGTGGACGTGAACCAGAAAGACCGCAGCGCCACCTACCTGCACATGAATCACTCCAATGTCCACTGTTCGAGCTGCAAGCCCGGGGTGGAGGTCCTGGATATCCAGCAGGCCCTGGAGCAGTACGATCAGCTCCCTGAATATTACTGGCAGGCCGTGGATCGTGAAAAAGACGAGTACACCAAGGCCGTGGCCGAGAATCTGCACGGGGGCTACTTCATCCGCACGGAAAAGGGGGCCAAAGTCACGGAGCCGGTCCAGTCCTGCCTGTTTATCAAAGGGGAGAATATCGGCCAGAATGTGCACAACATCATTGTGGTGGAGGAAGACTCCGAACTGAACATCATCACCGGCTGCGCCGTGTCCCACGACGTCAAGGCGGCCCTGCACCTCGGGGTTTCTGAAATCTACATCAAGAAAGGGGGCAAGCTCTCCTTCACCATGGTCCACAACTGGGGGGAAGAAGTCCATGTCAGACCCCGGACCGTGGGCATCGTGGAAGAAAACGGCGTGTTTCAGAATAATTATATTCTCTTGAAACCCGTGAAATCGGCCCAGCTCTATCCAAGTCTGTATCTGAACGGACGAGGGGCCATCGCCACCTCCAACTCCGTGATTGCAGCCCCGCCGGGTTCCTATGTCAACAGCGGCAGCCGGGTCGTGATGAATGCGCCCGAGACCCGGGCCGAAATCATCGCCAGGACCATCACCACCGGCGGGACGATCATCAACCCCGGACACCTGGTGGGCAATGCCTACCCCTGCAAGGGGCATCTGGAATGCAAAGGGCTTATTCTGCAGGACGGCATCATTCATGCCATCCCGGAACTCGAGGCCTCTGTGGCCGGCGTGGAGCTCTCCCATGAAGCCGCCGTGGGCAAAGTGGCCCAGGAAGAAATCGAGTACCTCATGGCCCGGGGCCTGGATGAGGACGAAGCCACCTCAACCATTGTCAGGGGCTTTATGAATGTCGATATCATGGGCCTGCCTGCTGAACTGAAACAGGCCATTGACCAGACCATTGATGAGGCGGGCGAAGAGATGTTCTAAATGCCCTCTAGCATTGCAGCCATCATCCCGGCCGCTGGGTATTCCTCCCGGATGGGGCGTTTCAAGCCCCTCCTGCCTCTGGGCAGGACAACGGTTATCCAGCGGCTGGTCTCACTGTTTTCCAAAGCCGGCATCAGACAGATCACTGTGGTCAGCGGCCACAGGGCCTTTGAACTTCAGGATCACCTGTTCGCTTCAGAGGCCGTAGTCGTGTACAATCCGGACTATTCCCGCGGTATGTTCAGCTCCATTCTGGCCGGGATGGCCGGTCTCGATCCAGCCGTGGTAGCTGCCTTCATTCTTCCGGCCGATATTCCCCTGATCCGGGAAAACACCCTCTTCCAGCTGATGCAGGCCTTTGAGCACCGGCAATCGCCGATCATCTATCCGGTTTTTCAGGGTCAAAGAGGCCATCCCCCGCTGATTTGCCGGGATCTCCTGAATGCGGCCCGCCACTGGAACGGGGACGGAGGGCTGCGGGCCTTTCTGGAGCAGCACGATGCTGCGGCCCGTGAGGTGCGTCTTTTCGACCAGGGCGTTGTTCAGGACATGGATTACCCCGAAGATTACGAGGCTGTTTGCGCCCGCTTCCCCCGCCTGGACCTGCCCACCCTTGAGGAATGCCGTTTTCTGCAGCAATGCTGCGACACAGGCCCAGCGGTGGAAGCGCACTGCCGGCTGGTGGCCGAAACAGCCCGGGCTCTGGGCCGGGAACTCAACTCGCTGGGATTTGCCCTGGATCTGGATCTGCTGTTCTGCGGCGGCTTGCTCCACGATCTGGTCCGGCATCTGCCCGATCATGCGACAAAAGGATCGCAGATCCTCGCTGATCACGGCTTCTCCAGGGTGGCCGCTGTCGTGGCCCGGCATGCCGACGGCTGCTTCGGGGAGCAGGACCCGATCACGGAACAGGAACTGGTCTATCTGGCGGACAAACTGGTCCAGGGCCAAACCCGCGTCACTCTGGAAGCACGATTCCAAGACAAGCTCGAGGCTTTCAAGGACCGGCCTGACGCGTATGCCGCGGTCAGGCTCCGGCTGCAGCGGGCCAGGCAGAGCCTGGAGCGGGTGGAAGCCGCACTGGGGAAATCTGTGGAGCGAGTGGGACCGGGGATTGCGGGCGGAAGCAGTCAGGGATCAGTGGTCAGCTTTGCCTCTGGCAAAGCTGACACATAACTTTTTGAAATAAAATTAATATTTGATTATGCTCGGATGCAGATGGTGAAGAGTTCTTTCACTGCCAGTTTGATCAATGAGTAGAAACTATTGGTCTACCACCTCCGTCATTCCGGCGTAGGCCGGAATCCAGATTACAAATGTAAGAGCTGGACCCCGGCCTACGCCGGGGTGACGGAGTAAGAAAAATCAAGTTTCATAC